>VEPA01000192.1 GCA_012026675.1 Betaproteobacteria bacterium
GGGGAGGGTGGTCCCATGAACGGCAGCGGCGACGAGGTTGCGGCAGAGGAGCGCCGCGCCAGCCACATCCGCAGCTTCGTCCTGCGCCAGGGCCGCGTCTCCGACGCGCAGCGGCGTTTCCACGAGGAAGGCATGCCGCGCTGGGGAATTCCCTACCAGGCCGCCTTGCTTGACCTCGACGCCGTGTTCGGGCGCCAGGCGCCGCGGATTCTCGAAATCGGCTGCGGCATGGGCGAGACCACGGCGACCATCGCTGCCGCACAGCCGCAAAACGACTACCTCGGCATCGAGGTGCACACGCCCGGCGTCGGCAGCCTGCTGAAGGAAATCGCCACGCGCGAACTTTCCAACCTGCGCGTGATCCAGCACGACGCCGTGGAAGTGGTGCGCGACATGCTCGCACCGGCATCGCTGTCCGGCATCCATGTTTTCTTTCCCGACCCGTGGCCGAAGAAGCGCCAGCAAAAGCGCCGTCTGATCCAGCCTGAATTCATCAAGCTGCTGGCGACGCGCCTGGTGCCGGGCGGCTACCTGCATTGCGCGACCGACTGGGAAGACTATGCAATCCAGATGCTGGCGGTGCTGTCCGGCGAAGCGCTGCTGCAGAACACGGCCAAGGGCTTTACGCCACGTCCGGCGTACCGTCCGCAAACCAAGTTCGAAAGCCGCGGCTTGCGGCTGGGACACGGTGTGTGGGATGTCGTTTTCCGCCGCAGGAACTGAGCATGCTCGGCCTCGACGTTCGCTCCGTCATCCTGATTGCAGGCACCATGAGCCTGTTGATGGCGGTGGTGCTGTTCTTCCTGCGCCGCAACTACCCGCCGACCATCAGGGGTCTGCGCGAATGGGCGGCGGCTCCGGTGATACTGTTCCTCGCCACCCTGCTGTTCGGCGCACGCGGCGCGATCCCGGATTTTTTCTCGATCGTGATCGGCAACCTGTTCCTGCTGAGCGGCTTGGCGCTGCTCTATTTCGGCAGCCAGCGCTTTCTCGGTTTCAAGCCCTCCGTGGGGCTCTGGACCGGCGTGATCATCCTGGCGCTGGCGCCGCTGTTCTGGTTTTCGCTGGTCGAACCGCACTACGGTGCGCGCATCGGGATCACCTCCTCCCTGCTGGCCACGATGTCCTTTGCCCATGCATGGGTGATTCTGCGTCATGCGCCACGCACCTTCTCCACCTACTTCACCGCAAGCGCCCTGCTGTCGCTCGCGCTGGCCCAGACCTTGCGTTTCCGCTCCGCCTTCGGCCTGTCCGCCCATACCGTAAGTCTCGACAACTTCCTGCCCGAGCAAACCGCCTACATCACGGTCTATACCCTTGCCATGCTGACCACGACCATCGGCACGGTGCTGATGGCCACGGACAGGTTGCGCGGCGAACTCGAGCATCTGGCGACCCACGATTCATTGACAGGCGCGTTCAACCGGCGCGCGCTAATCGAGGCCTGCGAACTGGAACTGTCGCGCTGCCGCCGCAGCCGCGGGAGCATGGCGCTGCTGATGATCGACCTGGATCACTTCAAGACCATCAACGATACCCATGGGCATCCGGTCGGCGACCGGGTGCTGATCGATTTCGTCGCCCGCGTCAAGTCCCTGTTGCGGCAACCCGACCGGCTCGGCCGCTTCGGCGGCGAGGAATTCGTCGCTCTGCTGCCCGAGCCCGCGCTGGACGAAGCCCGCGTCGTCGCGGAACGGCTGCGCGCCACGATTGAATCCAGCGCCGGGGAGTTGCCACCATGCACGGTGAGCATCGGCATTACCGTGAGCCGGCCCGACGATGCCGGCCTCGATGAAATCATCTCGCGTGCCGATGCTGCGCTGTACCAGGCCAAGCGTGCCGGGCGCAACCGTGTCGAGCTTGTTGTGCAGCGGCCGCAATGAGGATTGCCGCGCATCCCTTCTGGCTAGTCGGCTTCCGTCCCTTTTTTGCCCTGGCCTGCCTGTCGGGACTCGGCCTGCCGCTGCTCTGGGTGTCGATTCATCTTGGCGCGCTGCCTGCGCCGGACACTTCGTTCAGCGCGGTGCAGTGGCATGCCCACGAGATGTTCTTCGGCTTCGGCTGGGCCGTGCTCGGCGGCTTCCTGCTGACTTCGACCAAGAACTGGGTGCAGATCCGCGGCTACCACGGCGCGTCGCTGATCTTTCTGGTCGCGGCGTGGCTGTTCGAACGTGCCGGAATGTGGTTCGGCGCACGCTGGCCGGTCTTCCACTTCGAACTTTCCAGCAAGCTGTTTCTGGGCACTATCATCGCCATGCTGCTGTGGACCCTGGTGCGCCATCGCAAGGACGACAGCTACCGCGACAATTATTTCTTCCTGCTGATCCTCCCCGCTTTCCTGGTCGCCAAGCAGCTGATGCTGAGTGTCGAGCATTTCCAGATCGGCATCGTCATGGCCACCGGCCTCTTCCGCGTCGCCTTCCTCGTCATGCTGGAGCGCACGCTGACCCAGTTCATGAAGAACATCTTCCAGGTGGACATCTTGCGCCACCCGTTGCTGGACAAGGCCATCAAGCTGCTTGCGCTGCTGTTGGTCGGCGCCGGCTTCATGCCGCCGCCACTGGCAGGCTGGCTTTCGCTGCTGCTGGCGACATTGCTGGCCGGCAGATTCTTCTTCTGGAAGCCGCAACTGGCCCTGCGCCGGCTCGATCTCGGCATCATGTACCTGGGCTATGCCGGCATCGTGCTGCAGCTGCTGACCGAATTTCTCGGCCAGGTCGCGGCACCTGTCTGGGTCGGCGCCTTTTCGACGCACGTGTTCGGCCTGGGCGTCATGGGCCTGATCATTCCGGCGATGCTGATCCGCATCGCCAAGGGCCACACCGGCAGGAAGGTGGTCTTCGAGCCCATCGACAAGGCGGTGCTCTGGATCATGATCGCCGCCTTCCTGCTGCGCGTCGTCGCACCGCAGTTCCATCCGCAGGGCTATGCCACATGGCTGATTCTGGCCGCCTGCGGCTGGTGCGCCGGCTTCGGCATCCTGGCCTGGCGCCTGATTCCGTTTCTGCTGCAGCCGCGAATCGACGGCAAGGAACACTGATGCACTAACGCTCATGGTCAACTGAGACCACCCGCAGAGAATTAAACACGCGAGAAGCGAATTGAAGGCCCGCCCCTCCCGTCCTCCCCTCGCGGGGAGGCTTCTATTCAGCTCGCGTCGCTCGGCTATTACCCACCGCTCCGAACGAGTTATTTCACGCTAAGGCGCAATCACAATATCGAAGCGTAGCGTTCCCGGCGCATCGGCCTGCGCTACGCCGACCAGACGGGCACGCACCGCCGCGTCGACAGACATGAACAGGCCGTCGCGCTGATTCTGGCGACCGGCCTCGCCGGGCAAATACATCTGCGTCACCAGCAGTTCGCGCCCGCCGCGGCTGAGGCGGAAATGCACATGCGGCGTGCGTCCCGGATAGGCGACCGGCATCACCGTGCGGAAGCGGTAGTCGCCACCGCTGCCGGTGGTGGCGCGGCCGTAGCCGCGAAAATTCGGGTCTAGCGGCACGGGGCTGTCATCGTGGGGGTGGTGGTAGCGGCCATGGCCATTGGTCTGCCAGATCTCGACGAGCACGCCAGCCTGGGCGCGGCCGGCGGTGTCCTGCACGCGGCCGACAATGGTCAGCGGCGTGCCTAGCGCCTGCCCGCGGCCGTCGACAGTCGTCAGGTCGTTGCCAGCGGCTGTATCGGGCTGCAAGGGATAGAAAGGGCCGAGCATCTGGGCCGGCGTCGCCGGTGTCGCAGCAGCGCTGCAAAGCGACCACGGCAGGACCGCGAGCAGAGGCAGCGACAGGACAAAACGGCGACGGGTCGCCGCGGGCTCCGCGCTCACGAGGGCAATTCGAGGGCGCTGGTGAAAGGCTTATGGGGATAGTGAAAAGCCACCGGTCCGTCCGGTTCGGCATGGATGAACTGGTGCACCGGAGGATCGGCCGAACTCAGAAGTTCTTCCGGCGTGCCGGAGGCGACCACCACGCCGCCATGGATGAAGTAGGCATAGTCCACCACCTTCAGGGTTTCCGAAACGTCGTAGGTGACGACGATCGACGTGCCGCCGAGCGCATCGTTGAGGCGGCGAATCAGCTCAGCGATGAGATTCAGCGAAATCGGATCGAGGCCGGCGAAGGGCTCGTCGTACATGACCAGCATCGGATCCAGGGCAATGGCCCGCGCCAGCGCCACGCGCCGCGCCATGCCGCCGGAGAGCTCGTTGGGCATCAGGTTCCGCGAGCCGCGCAGGCCCACCGCGTGCAACTTCATCAGTACCAGGTCGTGGATCAGGTCGTCGTGCAGGTCGGTCAGCTCGCGCATGGGGAAGGCGATGTTTTCGTACACGGAAATATCGCTGAAAAGTCCGCCGGCCTGGAACATCATGCCCATGTTGCGGCGCATTTCGTAGAGCCCCTTGTTGTCGAGCTCATGGACGCCGCGGCCGTCGACACGGACCGCCCCGCGGTCGGGACGCCGCTGGCCGCCGATGAGTTGGAGGATGGTGCTCTTGCCGGCGCCGCTGACGCCGAGTATGCCGACCACCTTGCCGCGCGGCACGGCCAGCTGGATGCCCTTGAGGACCTGGTTGGTCCCGTAGGCAAAGTGCAGGTCTTCGATTTCGATCAGGTTCTTCGAGTGGTCATTCACGCCGTGGCTTCCTTGTCTGTCGATCGCGGTCGATCGCCGGGCATTATGGTGACACATTTCGCCTGGCTCGAAGCAAGCTCGAGGCCACGCCGACCATCGCGAACATGCCCGGCACGGGATGCGCGGCACCGCTGCCGGCCGGCGAGTCTGCGGCGTCGTCAGCGCAGGCAGACGCCGAGTCCGGGCTGGATTTCGTTGTCGTCCACGGCACAAGCCGGAAACGGCTCGCGGCGCATTTCCACGCCCTGAACGTCGCGATACACCAGTTCATCGGTATCGAAGACATATTCCGGATGGATGGCATTGTTCCAGCAGCTGAGAAAATAAGTATAGAAGGCGGCGAAGAATCCTCGGTTGGGCTTGGCCGGCTGCAAGGCGAAGACGTATTCGGGAAACTTGTCGCTTTCGCGACTGTTATGGCAGCAGCGGACCCAAACATGTTCCCCGGTAAAGATCAGCTTCCAGAAGGGTGGCGCCTCGTAGAAGCGGACGGTGACGTTCTTGCCGGCCATTTGCAACTGTCGCAGGCTGTCGATGCTGGTCCGGATTCCGCGGAGCAAATTCGTCTGCGCGGCAGGATCGGCATGGGCCGCGGCATAAGCCGCCGCCCCCGAACCTACGGGATTGAGCAGCATCACGCGAATTTCGTAGTACTCCTGCAGGATGTCGTGCAGCGGGCTGTCCGGGGCGGCAAAGGTGCCGTAGCCGCTGATTGCCATGATATTCACATCGCGCTTCCAGGGCAGGCGGCGCAACTGCTGTTCCTTGCCCCAGCGCGACAGCCAATCGTCGCTTTCCCTGGCATAGACCAGGGAAGCGATGTTGCTGATGCGCGCCTGGCCACGAAAGTCCCATGCAATCTTGATCAGATTGAACAGAAGCACCAGCACCGCAGCGAAGCCCAACTCCGTATAGAGCAGCGCTTGCGCATCGCCTTCAACTTTCGGCCACCAGTTGAACAGGACGTAGCTGGCCGCGGTCGGCACCGAGAATGCAATGCCGAGGGCCAGCAAGGTGATGGCCGCATGGCTGGCAATATGGCTCAGGCCTTTCCAGAAATGTATGGATGACGTTTTGGGCAGCATGGTTTCTCCATTGACAAGAAAAACCGATTAATGCAAGCCCGGGGCCAACAGGCGTAATTCTTTACAATCAGCTACTTGGAGCAAGACCCTGATCTCAAGCTGTCGTCATTCAACGACAGGATTTGCGCAGCCAGGGACAAGGTGCTGTTCGTGGAGCCGATTTGATGTCGCGAATAGGCGACATTGAGCGCCCGCAGGCGGCTATGGCAGAAAGCAGCCCGGCAAGCGATTGAGGAAGCGCCGGCCCTGCACCGTCGGTCGAATCAGTCCGTCCACGGTCTTCAGAAGCCCTGCGCGCCGTGGCTGCAGCGCCGACTTTTAGTTGCGGCCGCTGCGCTTAACGCCGATAAAGCCGGCGTTAGCCTCCACTCAAAATTCGTTTTAGGTGGTGGTCAAATCCAGCCGTTGGCAGCATGACCGAGGCCACAATTGCCTTGACGCGCTTCGGCTGTCTTCCTATAAAAGAAACATTGTTAGGGAACAGTACCAACTTCACTGGAAGGCGCGATGCGTACACTTAACTGGCCAAGCGCCATGATTCTTGGACTACTCATCGGCGGCTGCGCGATAGTGCAGACTGGCGCGAGTTCTGAAACCAAGGCGGCGTTGGCCCCTATGGGAAAGCTCCGGGTCGCATTCATCTCGGTGCCGTTATATGCGTCCAAAGACTCCGCGACGGGCGAACTAAAAGGCGTTGCGGTCGATCTCGGGAAGGATCTCGCACAGCGCGTCGGCGTGCCCTACGAACCGGTCGGCGATCCTAACCCTCCTGCCCTGATTGGCGGTGCGAAGTCCGGCGAATGGGACGTCGCGCTAATGGGAATCAATGCCGAGCGCGCGGCGTCGATGGATTTCTCGGCTCCTTTCATGGAAGTCGAACAGGGTTACCTTGTCCGGGCCGGTGTTCCAATCGCCACGGCGTCAGACGTAGACAGGGCCGGCATTCGGATCGGGGTACTCGAAAAGGCCGGCGCCGACCTCCATCTTTCAGGCACTTTGAAGAATGCGGTGCTGGTCCGCATCAAGAGCCTCGAGGAAAACTATGCCCTGCTCGATGCCGGAAAGGCCGACGTGATTGCCGCAACCAAAACGGCCCTTTTCGCCGGGGCAGCGAGCCGGGCGGGTTCGCGAGTTCTCGACGGCCGGTTCCTGGTCGAACCGATCGGAATGGGAGTGCCAAAGGAACGCGATGCCGCGGCCGCTGCATTTGTCGGCAAATTCGTTGAAGATGCCAAAGCGCAGGGACTGGTCAAGTCTGCGATCGAGCATGCGGGATTGCGCGGTGTAGCCGTCGCGCCACTCAAGTGACGCTCTTTGACCCGCACCAGATCCGACAGACCGATCAGATCAGCGAGTTGTTGTCGAGCTAAATGAGGATTCTTCCGTGCAATTCAATTCTTCCCGGATGATTTGCACGGTTAACTCATATCGGAAACTTTGAGCAGTGCGCCGCCATCAACACAGGGAAGAAGAAGCTACTTCAAGAACCCGGTCAACAACTGATTCAGAAAACGCCGGCCCTGCGCCGTCGGGCGCATCCGGCCATCCACGGTCTCCAGCAGCCCCTCGCGCCGTGCCGCCAGCACCGCATTTTCGATGGCCGCCAGCGGCAGGCCGGTACGCTCGGTAAATAGCCCGAGCGGGAAGCCGTCGTTGAGGCGCAGGGCATTCATCATGAATTCGCCGGGCAGGTCGGCGCGGGCAATGTCTTGGCGGGTGCTGATGAAGTCGCCGCGCGCGGCGCCGGCCAGGTAGGCGCGTGGATTGCGGTGGCGGGCTTCGCGCCAGATCGTCTCGTGGTTCGACAGCTTGCCGTGCGCGCCGGCGCCGATGCCGAGGTAATCGCCGAAGCTCCAGTAGTTGAGGGTGTGCTGGCAGCGCGAGTTTATGTCACCTGCAGGTTTGGCGAATGCCGAGGTTTCGTAATGCCCGAAGCCGGCGGCGGCGAGTCTGGCCTCGATCATTTCCTGCATGTCGGCGGCCAGATCGTCGTCGGGCAGCGGCGGCGGCGCGTGATGAAAGGGCGTGTTCGGTTCCAGGGTCAGGTGGTAGGCGGAAATGTGGCTGACGCCGCTGCTGATCGCCGTGGCAATGTCATGTTCGGCTTGCGCCAGGGTCTGCTGCGGCAGCGCGTACATCAGGTCGAGGTTGACCCGCTCGAAATTGCGCAAGCCCATTTCTATTGCGCGCTGCGCCTCGACGCTGTCGTGGATGCGGCCCAGCGTCGCGAGCTTGGCGTCGGCGAAACTCTGCACGCCGATCGACAGCCGGGTCACGCCGGCGGCGCGGAAGGCGGCGAACTTTGCCGCCTCGGCGGTGCCGGGATTGGCCTCGAGCGTGATCTCGGCGCCGGGGTGCAGCGGCAGGCGCATGCGGACCGCGGCCAGCAGCGCATCGACGGTTTCGGCGCGCATCAGGCTGGGCGTGCCGCCGCCGATGAAGACGCTGATCACCGGCCGGTTCCAGATCCGCGGCAGGGCGGCTTCGAGATCGGCGATCAGCGCGGCGAGATAGGCGGCTTCGGTTTCGGCATCGATCGCGCCACCGCCCTCGTGCGAATTGAAGTCGCAGTAGGGGCACTTCTTGACGCACCAGGGCCAATGCACATACAGCGCCAGCGGCGGCGGTGCGGCCAGGCCGGAGGAAGCTGCAAGAGTCGGCGCCGGCGCAACGGCAGCGACGGGAATGATCGGTATCACGCCCCGGCTCGAAGTCGCGCCAGGAGTTGCGCCAGCGCCTTGCCGCGATGGGACAGACGGTTCTTTTCCTCGTGCGGCAATTCGGCCACGGTGAGGCCGGTACCGGGCACCAGGAAGTAGGGGTCGTAGCCGAAACCGCCGGCGCCACGCGGCGCATCGACGATCTCGCCATGCCATTCACCTTCGGCGACAATGGGTTGCGGATCGTCGGCGGAACGCATCAGCACCAGCACCGCGACATAGTGCGCGCGGCGATCGGCAACACCGGCCAGATCCGCCAGCAGCTTCGCGTTGTTCTTCGCGTCCGATTTCGGCTCGCCGCCATAGCGTGCCGACCATACCCCCGGCGCACCGCCCAGGGCGCTGACGCACAGCCCGGAGTCGTCGGCCAGCGCCGGCATGCCGGTCAGCTGCGCGGCATGGCGCGCTTTGGCGATGGCGTTCTCGACGAAGGTGATGTGCGGTTCCTCGGCTTCCGGCACGTTGAAGGCCGACTGCGGCAGTACCTCGAAATCGAAGGGTGCCAGCAGTTGCCCGAATTCGCGCAGCTTGCCGGCGTTGCCGGAAGCGAGAACAAGTTTCTTCACCGTAACGCCAGCGCCGACTCTTGAGTCTTGACAATGTCGCCAATGCCGGCCGCGGCGAGTTCCAGCAACGCGTCAAGCTCCGCCCGCGAGAAGGGTTCGCCTTCGGCCGTGCCCTGCACTTCGATGATGCCGCCGCCGGCGGTCATCACCACGTTCATGTCGGTGTCGCAGCCCGAATCCTCGGCATAGTCCAGATCGAGCAGCGGCACGCCGTCGACGATGCCGACCGAGACGGCGGCGACCAGTTCGCGCATCGGATGGCGCGCCAGCTTGCCGCTGGAGACCAGCGTGGTCAGCGCGTCGTGCAGCGCGACGCAGGCGCCGGTGATCGAGGCGCAGCGCGTGCCGCCGTCGGCCTGCAGGACGTCGCAGTCGAGCGTGATCTGGCGTTCGCCGAGCGCCGCCAGGTCGGTCACGGCGCGCAAGGAGCGGCCGATCAGGCGCTGGATTTCCTGGGTGCGGCCGGACTGCTTGCCCTTCGCCGCTTCGCGTGCCGTGCGGGTGTTGGTCGAGCGCGGCAGCATGCCGTATTCGGCGGTGACCCATCCCGAGCCCTTGCCGCGCAGAAAGCCGGGCACCGATTCCTCGACGCTGGCATTGCACAGGACTTTGGTGTCGCCGAACTCGACCAGCACGCTACCTTCCGCATGGCGGGTGTAATTGCGGGTGATTCGCAGGCTGCGCAGCTGGGCTGCGGCGCGGTCCGTGCGTTGAGGCGGCCGGGTCATGAGGATGCTCCATTGGGATTGAAGGGAATGCGACGGCGAATCTCGGAGACGGCAAGGTCCATCTCCTCGTCGCTGATCGGGGTGAGCGGGCGCTCCGCCGGTACCCCCAGGCTCATGTCGCGGGTCACGGTATCGAGATCGGGACTTCCCCAGCGCATGGCGATCAGGGTCAGATTGTCCGCCTCCGGGCCTGCCGCCTGTTCGGCGACGTCGAGCAGATGCGGCACGCTGGTGACAAGCGGCGCGCGCCGCAGCTCGGTCACCAGAGTCTCGCCCAGAGGCGACCAGGCGCCGTCGGTGCACAAGGCAATGAGATCGCCATCCTGCAGCGGGACGGCCGGCGAAACTTCGATCTGGGGTGGCATATCGCCACCCAGACAGCTGAAAACGCGGTTGCGCCAGGGGTGTGTGGCCGCTTGCGCATGAGTGAGGCTGCCATCGTCGACCATGCGCTGGACCAGGCTGTGATCGCGGGTACGCAGGACACCGTTCGCGCTTTGCTCGCTGCCATGAATCAGATACAGCCGCGAATCGCCGGCATGCGCCCAGCGGGCCTGTCCGTTCTGCACCACGCAGGCAATACAGGTGGTACGCGGCGCGGTATGGGGCGGGATGCGGCCCTCGGTCGCGTAAGCGACTATTGCCCGGTGTACCTGGTTCAAGCTTGCCGCAAGAAAGCGCGCAGGATCGGCGAGGAGTGTCTTTGCTTCACCACGAAAGCGCTCGATCACGGTATCGACGGCGATCTGTGCCGCGATTTCACCTTGCAGATGACCGCCCATGCCGTCGGCAACTACCATCAGGATGGCGTCCGCGGTGGCCAGCCAGGCCACGCGGTCCTGATTGACCTCGCGACCACCGATGCGGCTTTCCTGGACGATGCTGTAGTTCATTTGAAGCCGGGCAGGCCAAGGCGGGAAAACCATGACCCCGGCGGCTTGTCCGCGTCCCCATCGGTGGCAAGCGAGGCCTGCAGGGCCCGGGCGTGCTGCGGTCGCCGTGTCGGTTCAAGGCGCAGGCACTCGTCTATGGTCGCCAGGAGGCGCGGTGAATACTGCGATCCCCAGCGTTGCCGGGCGGGCAGCAACTGGTCATCGACCATGCGCTCGTCGGCCGCCTGCGGCGCGCCACCGGCCAGGGCCGCATACATGCAGGCGCCGACGGCATAGATATCGGTCCACGGTCCCAGAGTGAACTTGCCGTGGTACTGCTCGGGGGCCGCATAGCCGGGCGTGTACATCGCCCGCGGCTCGGGCGGGCCGATATCCAGCGCATAGCGTGCCGCACCGAAA
Source organism: Betaproteobacteria bacterium (assembly GCA_012026675.1). GTDB lineage: Bacteria > Pseudomonadota > Gammaproteobacteria > Burkholderiales > Rhodocyclaceae > Sulfuritalea. The sequence goes on from VEPA01000192.1 coordinate 11,027, forward strand.
TCCCGCAGCACCGGGCTGTCGTCGGTGCGCAGCCAGATATTGGCGGGCTTGATGTCCAGATGCAGCAGGCCGCAGCCATGGACCTCGCCGAGGCCGTCGAGCACGCCGCTGAACATTTTGCGCAGGAAGGTCTCCGCCAATCGGCCGCGATGGCCGCGAATGTGTTCGCGCAGGGTCTGGCCGGTTTCGAAGCGCATGACCAGGTAAACCGTCCCGTTGGCGCGGAAGAAATTCAGCACGCGCACCACGTTCGGATGATCCAGCCCGGTGAGCGCCCTCCCCTCTTCAAAAAACAGTTTCAGGCCATGATTGAAATCGGCCTGGAACTCGGGCGGGATGGTTGGCGCAATCTCGCCCTCGTGGCGCAAGGCGTGGGCATTGGGCAGATATTCCTTGATCGCCACCGGAGTGCCGGCGGCATCGTGTGCCAGGTAGACAATGGAAAAGCCGCCGACCGAGAGCTGCCGCTCGATGCGATAGCCTTCAAGCTCGTAACCGGCGGGCAATGCCTGATTGTTCTGCGAAACCACAGTGGAAGATGTCGGAACGGGTTATATACTGCCCCAATTTTCCTTGTTCGCCCTCTGGCTGTAAACCATTGCTTTTGCTTGCGGCGTCGGCTGAAGCTTGGCCATCGCAGAAAGAACGGGTTCAAGCCGGCGTCGGGGCAGCAGGAATGGAGACACCACTAACATGATCCACAGCATGACCGGATACGCCGCCGCCAGCCGCGACTTGGGCAGCGCAGTGATGAACCTTGAGCTGAAGAGCGTCAATTCGCGTTACCTCGATATCGGCTTTCGCCTCAGCGAAGACCTGCGCTTTCTCGAAATGCCGCTGCGCGAGAAAATCGCCGAACGGATTGCACGCGGCAAGATCGAAATGCGCGGCTATCTGCTGGCGCAACCGGCACAAGGCGTCGCAGCCCGCCAGCGCACGCCCGATGCGGCGCTGCTGGCCGAACTGGGTAAGCTCGATGATGCCGTACGCGCCGTACTGCCGCAGGCCGCCCCGCTGTCGGTAGCCGAAGTACTGCGCTGGCCCGGCGTCCTGGGCGACGATACACTCGGCGCGGAGGAGTTGCAGAGCGCCGCACAGGAACTCTTCGCCGGACTGCTCGACGAGTTCGTTGCCAGTCGCGAGCGTGAAGGCGCCAAACTGGCTGACGTGCTGCGCGACCGCGCGTCCCGCATGCGCGAGCGCATAGCGGCCGCCGAACCCTTGCTGCCGGCAGCGCTGGCCGCCTACCGCGAACGCCTGGCCACCAAGCTGCGCGAAGCCGTGGCGAATCTCGACGAGGACCGCATCCGCCAGGAAGTCGGCGTTTTCGCCGCCAAGATCGATGTCGCCGAGGAAATTGCGCGGCTGGTCACGCACATGGACGAACTTGACCGGGTTTTGAAAAAGGGCGGCGCGGTGGGCAAGCGGCTGGATTTCCTGATGCAGGAACTCAACCGCGAAGCCAATCCCCTGTCCTCCAAATCGGTCTCGGCCGAAGTCACCGCCATCGCGCTGGACCTCAAACTGCTGATCGAACAAATGCGCGAGCAGGTGCAAAACCTGGAGTAGCTTCCACGCGGAAGGCGCTCTGCCAACACTTGAGGTAGGTCAAGGCCAGCCTCAATTTGAAAGTGTACCGTGCTGCTCCTATTTTAAAAATAGGAGGAGAAATGGACAGGCTGACGTTACTGGAAGTGCGGCGCGGGTTACTTCAAACCTCGGTCGCGGTAATTGCAACATTCCCTGCCATGGTTTTCGCAAAGCAGAGCGAAACATTGATCAGCTTGGCAACTTTCCTGCTGAGCTGACCCCGCACTCAATTCAGCCGCATCCTTAGCGGCGCATGACCGGGCGGTAAAAGGGCGCCTTGGCGCTTTGCCCTGTCAAAATAGTTGACAAACTTTGTCGGGTATTACCATAATATCTTAGGCAGTCGGTCTACTCTGATGCGTTTTTGCGGGCACGACTCAATATGACAACCTATAAGCAACTTGCTACAGAGGACATGAACCTGCGTGCTCGCGTCCTTGAACTCAAGGCTCTGGCCGAGCAGCTGGACCAATATGCGGGTCAAGCGTCAGCGTCGTCGCAGGCTGGATCTACAACGGTCAAAGACAGACTGGTTCAGCGGGCTGGAGACATGCTGATGTTCATGACCGAACATTTTTACCACGAAGAAGAGGCGATGAAGGAAATTTGCCCCATCGCCGACAGCGGCAGGTTTCTCTCCCATGCCGAGGATCATGCCAATCTGTCTGATAAGGCTTTGGACTTGGTTGTGGAGATTACCGAGACATCTACCGGTGGGATGCCAGCGTCGCTTGCAGAAAATCTGGCAAGCAAGCTCGAAACCCATTTCCAGCGCTTCGACAAGTACCTGGATTCCTGAAGCTGAAGCCATTTGCCGTGCGACGGCTTGTGTAGGCGGCATGGCCGCCCCATCGCGACGCCGATAGTCGGCGTTGGCGCTACGGTGACGTTGCCATCATCGCCATGTCGGTTCAGTGTCCCGGATCGGTGACGAAGCCGATCCGTGTCAGCCCGGCCCGCGCCGCCGCGCTCATGACCTGCGCCACGCTCTCGTAGCGCGCGTTGCGATCGGCGCGGATATGCAGTTCGGGTTGCGGCTGCTGTTTCGCCACTAGCGCAAAGCGCGACGCGAGTTCGGGCGGCGCGAGCTTCTCGCCGTTCCAGTAGAGTTCGCCATTCTCGCGAATGCCGAACTCGATGTGCTCGGGTTTCGTGATGTTGGCGCTGGACACGGCCTTGGGCAGGTCGATCTTCACCGAGTGCGTGAGCAAGGGTGCGGTAACGATGAAGATCACCAGCAGCACCAGCATCACGTCCACCAGCGGCACCACGTTCATGTCCGCCATCGGAGCCTGATGGTTGCGCCCGTTGAAACTGCCAATGGCCATGTCAGTTGCTCCGTACAGGTGTGCCAACCGTGGTCAGCACGTAGAGGTCATGGGCGAAGGCGTCGAGCCGCGCCAGCCACATGCGGTTGCGGCGGTTGAAGGCGTTGTAGGCCAGCACCGCGGGAATCGCCACGGCGAGGCCCAGCGCCGTCATGATCAGGGCCTCGCCGACCGGCCCGGCGACCTTGTCCAGCGTACCCTGGCCGGAGAGGCCGATCTGCACCAGCGCATGGTAGATGCCCCAGACGGTGCCGAACAGCCCGACATAGGGCGCCGCAGAGCCGGCCGAGGCCAGCACGGTGAGGCCGTGTTCGGCGCGTGCCGCTTCCTGGTCGATGCCGTTTCTCAGCACGCGCGTGAGGAATTCGCCGAGGCCACCCGCCGCGGCCAGTTTGTGCGGATGGTGCGCCTCGCTGTCGCTGGCTGCGCGCAGGGCCTGCTGCGCCAGGTCGGCAAAAGCGTTGTCGATGGGCCGGGCGGCGAGTACGGCGCGGACTTCGTCCAGCGAGGGCGCATCCCAGAAGTTGGTGAGGAAGGCCGTGGCGCGCTTTTGCGCCAGCAGGTTGGCGATACTGCGCGTGACGATCAGGTACCAGCTCGCGATCGACAGCAACAACAGGGCCGCCAGAACCAGCCGGCCGACACCGTCGGTGTGCACGAGAAAGTGGGCGAAACCCAGGGCGTTCGATGTTTCCATGTTCAGTTTCCTTGAAGGACAAATTTGAAGGCTTGCATGGCAACGGCGCGCACCGCCTGACCGTTGCGCTGCGCCGGATTGCAACGCCAGTTTCTGACGGCGGCCAGCGCCGCCTCGTCGAGGCGGGCAAAGCCGCTGCTGGTGGCGACGCTGGCCGCACTGATGCGGCCCTGCTCGTCAAGTTCGACGCGCAGCATCGTCGTTCCGCTTTCGTTCATGCGCCGCGCCGCCAGCGGGTAGTTCGGCGCCGGGCGCTCGGAACAGGAAACCGCCAGTTCGGCGCCGAGGCTGACCGGGCCGACGGGCATGGCCGGCCTGGCTTCGACGGGTGCCGCGACCATCGGTGCAGGAGTCGGCGCTGGTGCCACGGCGGTTTCGGCCGGTACGGCGGCGACCGGTGCCGCCAGTGGCGGCGGGCTGGGCTCGGGCCGCCGCATTGGCGGTGGCGTTTTTGCCAGCGGCCTGGTCTCCGGCACGGGCGGCGGGCTGGGCGGCGCGACCACGCTGACGAACAGCGGCACTTGGTCCACTTGGTCCTGCATCGGGCTCAGCAGCCGGTGGCTCCACAAGCCCCACAAGGCTGCGCCATGCAGGGCCGCCACCAGCAGCACGCCGGCAACTTTGTCAGCAGACAATCGCAGCTTCTTCACTTCAACGTCCGGCTATGGCCGCAGAAAATCGCGCACGGCCGGAGTCGGCGGCGCGCCGCTGAAAAACTGCGGCTCGCCCTGTGCCGGCACCAGGATGACGTAGGGCGTCAGTCCGCGCCAGCCGGGATTGACCCGGTAGCGCAAGCTGACGGCGGCGCCGTCGAAGGCATACAGGACATCGGCCTGGCGGTAGTGGCGATCCTTGAGCAAGTCCGCTTCCAGTCCGGCACCATCCATGACCACGACGACCAGGCGCGCCTTCGCACCTGACTTTTTGATCGACTGTGCCAGGCTGTCGATGACGCCTGGGCAATGCGTGCAGTCCCTGGTCGAGAACACCACGGCCTGGGGCCGCTGCGGCGCGCGCGCCAGTTCGTTCCAGGTATCCGCGGCGAAGGGCCGCAGTGCCTCCGGCGCCGCCAGGGCGCCGGAGGCACTGAGCAGAAGGCCGCTGGCCGCGGCGAGCAGGCGCCGAAGGTAGGTGAAGCGCTCAGGGAAGGACAGGCAAGACATGGATTTCCTTTGCGGTGCGCCAGAGTACGCGAATTTCGGAGGGAGTCGCCAGCAGGCGCGGGTGGTCGTTTTCCTCGCTCGTCGCGGCGAGTTCGCGCAGGCTGAAATGCGCGCCTGCATCGGCGGACAGCCAGGCACGCAGCCGCGTCTTCTCGCCGTCGAAGCTGCGCCAGATCACGGCGACCTGCATGCCGGCGGCGCCGACATCGGCATGTTCGGCGTGCGGGTCGGGCAGTTCGCGCACCTCGCCCAGCGGCGCGCCGTCCGCCGCCAGCCTGCCGTAGCGCACCGCGGCGCGCCCGGCCTTCTCGCCGAACCACACGGCGTGGTAGCCGCCCTGCGCCGCCGGCGCCAGACCCGGGCCATGGTGCGGACAGGCGTCGAGCTTCCAGTCGTCGTGGCTCGCACGCATCGGCGTCTTCGCTTCGGCGCCGAGCACGGCGAATGCATGGTCGCGGATATTGGGGGCGAAGACATGGCGCCACATCGCGGCCATGCCGCCCTCGGGCGTCGGCGCCAGGGCGATGCGGCAGCACTCGCAGCTGTGGTCGGCCAGTTTCAGGTCGGGGCCGAATGTGCGTCCGCCGTCCGTCGATTCGTTGCGATAAATCGCCGCGCCGCGATAGGCGCTTGGCTTCCCTTCGCCGCCGCGCGCGGCCAGCACCTGGTCGCGCTTGTCGATCCAGACCGTGTGCAGCACCCCTTTGCGATCGAAGGCGAGCGACTCGAAGCGGTGGGTGATGAGCTGCCGGTCGCGATGCACGGTATAGGGCGCAGAAAAGGTCTCGCCGCCATCGTCCGAGCGCAGCATGCGGATCTCGCCGGTATAGGGCTTGGCCAGCGGCCGGGTGTAGGAGATCACCACCTGCCGCTCCGGGCCGAAGGCTATCTTGGGCCGGTTCTCGCCGTCGGCAGCCACCGTGTCGCCGCCGATGTCGAGCAGCCGTGTTTCGTTCCACGTGAGGCCGGAATCCCGGCTCGACTGGACGAACAGTTTGCCGTCGGAGTTCAGCCCGACCAGCCAGAGCAATCCGTCTGGCGAAACCGCGGCACCAACGGAGAGCCCGGCCTTGGCGCGAGGCGTCGCCTTGGCCGCGGCCTTCGGTTCGCCGGCGCCATGGCCCCCCAGCCCATCATGGGCAGCGAGTGCCGCCATCGATGCGAGGATCATTGCCGCAATGAAGATTCTCACCATGTGGCTTCGAGGCTTGCAAAAAAGCTTCGCGGCAGGCCCGGCGAAAGGGTCGGCGCCGACCCTGTTCCGCCGGCGCTGTCGGCATAGCGCTTGTCAACCAGGTTCATGATGCGTCCCGCAACAGACAGGCCCTTCGACAATTGTTGGCTGGCGCGCAGGTTCCATAGGTTGTGCCCTTCGTATTTCCCCGTGTTTGCCGCATCGAGCCAATAGGAACCCATTTTCACCCATTCGAGCTGGGCCGTCGTGCCTGTCGCCGGCATCCAGGTCAGGCGCGTGTTGCCGACCCGCCTCGGCGCCGACTCGATCTCGTTGCCATTCAGATTGGCGCCGGTGAATGGGTTGGTGATCCAGGTTTCATAAATATGTTCTGCATACGAATACGCAATATCCAGTCGCCATTGCGTGCCGAATGCCTTGCCCAGACCCACTTCCAAGCCTTCGTGCCTGGTGCTGCCATTGTTGGTGGAAATCGTGGTCTGGTTGGTGGGGTCGCGCTGACTGAGAATGTCGTTATCCTTCTTCAGCAAATAGGCCGTCACGTCATAGCTCAAACCGCCGGCTTCGCCGCGCACTCCCAGTTCGTACTGGTCCGCGTCGATGGGCTTCAGATCCAGTGCGTCGGTCGCCTTGGTACGCGCCCTGGCCAGCGTCGAATCCTGGCCGGCGCGGAACAGATTGCCTTCACCCGGGGCGCGAAAGCCCTGATTGTAGGACGCATAAATGTGGGCGGCAGGGGTCAGTTCATAGTTGGCCCCCAGTTTGGGGCTGGCCTTGGCAAACGACTGGGACGTATTTGCATTCTGCCAATAATGCTTGGTACCGGTCGTCGTGATCACCAGGTCGCCGGCGGCCAGATGGTTGGTCGCCTTGTAGTTCATGGTGTCGTAGCGCACCGCGGTCGTCAGGCGCAATCCTTCAAGCGGCGAAAGCTCCAAATGCAGGTAGGGTGAAGCGCTTTGATAGGTCACATCGTAATCATAGATGCGCGTTCCCACGGTGTAGCAATTGAACTTCTGCGCCCTCGTTGCGGTACCGGCCACCGTGCAGCCGGTGAAATTGATGGCATCTTCGGTACGTTGGCCCGGGCTGTAGTCGTAATCCAGGCCGGCGATCAGCCGCGCGCGCATGGCTTGCGGAAAATCCTTGCGCCATTTCAGCAGGAAGCCCAGCGAGTTCACCTCGGTCTTCTCGATCCGCGGATCGCCGGACGCAGCTGTGCTGAAATTGTAGGCGCCGTTTAGGTCCATATAGTTGTGGCGGAAATAGGGTGTCACCGAGAGCAATGCGTTGTCGCCGAGATCCTTGTCGACATTGGTCGAAAGCCGCAATGCGTCGACCTTGCGGTAAGCGACGGGCCGCGCATTCACAGTCGGCGTGTGTTCGTATTCGAACGGAGTCAGCGCCGAATTCGCGCCGGTCTGCTGATCGATCTTCGTATAGCCGAGAATGGTCTTCAATACGGTGTCGTTGTTCGGTGCATGGTCCAAGCGCAGATTCACGCTCTGCCGATCGTAGGCGGTTTTGTCGCGCCAGCCGTCGGTATGCGAGACATTCAGATCCGTGCGCAATGCACCCATGGCTTGCTGCCCGGTGTTGGCGCTACCGAGAAAGCGATACCAGCCATGACTGCCGAACTCGGCGGACAGATCCAGGCCGCTTTCCATGGTCGGCGGCCTGGTCAGGATATTCACCGTGCCACCGATCGCATCCGACCCATACAGGGCCGAGCCAATACCCTTCACCACTTCGACGCCTCCGGCCTGAGGAAGATTGATTTCGTAAAGGGCGTTGTGGTTGAAGAAGCCCGTGGCGCGCGTCGGTATGCCATCTTCAAGATACAGGTAGACGGGATCGGTGCCGATCTTCTGGCGAATGCCCATGGTGTGGCCTTCGCCGTTCGTGACATTGACCGAGACGCCGGGGACTTGCCCGAGCAATTGCTGAGGGTGGGCCGGCGCCGCAAACTTTATGGCGCTGCGGTCGATGACGCCTACCGATTCCGACGATTCCAGCAGCGGTGTTGCCTCGCGCGTACCGGTTACCGTCACTTCTGACATGACGGACTGCTGGGCCTGCGCCCAGGGGACGACAAGGGACAAAGCGACGGCAAGCGCGATGGGGCGCCGATCCATGCCCGGCAAGGGCGATGAACTGCGAAACATGTGAATCTCCTGAACATGAGCGAGGCACGAGCGGATGCCCGGGCCGGACTGCGGCGAAACGGTCAGGAGAAGACGGGCGGCGCGCGCGATGGCGGCGAAGTGCAGGCGTGAAGCGGGCCAGACGAAGCGAAGGAACAACGGGGCAATGCCGCACCAGCGTCGAGCGGCAGCGAAAATTCCAGCGGCGTTGCCGGCAAGCCGAAGTGACCGGCGTGGTTGAGGCAGAAGGGGCAATGCGCGGACAGCTTCCCTTCGTGTTCGCCGGAGCCACCGGTTGGCGCGGGATCAAGCCGGAGCTGCGTTCCGGCAGACGTGCAGATTTCGATCCACGGCGTCGCCTGCGCCTGCGATGAAGCGAAGGCTTGCGAAATGCCCGGCGCGAGCGCCGCCAGGAGGACCGCGAGAATCGCGATCCATGCGGTGAAACGGCTGCGGGAGAACTTCAACGGAATTGCCGAAAAACTGTCAATGCTTGTGTTCGGCTTGCGGCTTGCTCGCGGTGGCCAGCGGCTTGACCGGCGCCTTGACTTCCACCGTGCTGCGCTTCTTGTCCTTGCCTTCGACGACGAGCGTCAGCGGCACGGTATCGCCTTCCTTCATCTGCTGCTTCAAATCCATCAGCATGACGTGATAGCCGCCGGGCTTGAGTTCGACGGTCTTGCCGGCGGGCAGGTCAAGGGCCGTGACGGCGCGCATTTTCATGATGTCCTTTTCCATGGTCATTTCATGCACCTCGACCACGCCGGCGACCGGCGAACTGGCCTCGACCAGGCGCGCATCCTGGACCGAGGTGATCTGCATGAAGGCCCCGGTGGCCTTCTGCGCCGAGACGGTGGCGCGCACCCATGGATCCTTGACGGTGACCTGGGCCATGACGGGAAAGGCGGCGAGAATCAATACGGCGAAGGTAATGCGTTTCATGTGATCTCCTTGGGAGTGGGGACGGGGTGATCCGCTAACGGACGACTAGATGGCGAATGCAGGATCGGCGGCGACCAGCACCAGGCCGTGGCGGCGACCCTGGCGCTGCAGCATGCCAAGCCGGCACAGGCGGCTCATGGCGCGAGACACCGTTTCTTCGGTGAGGTTGGTAATCGCCGCCATGTCGCGCAGTTCGGGAATGGTAATTTCCTTGCGGCCTTCGTCGCAATAACGCGCCAGCAGCAGACACAAGCGGCGCACGCGCTCGAAGGCCTCGCCCGCGCGCAAGGCCAGCGCATCGGCGGCGCGGCGTTCGGCACCGGCCAGTGTCTGCAGCAGGCTCTCGCCGGAGAGCTCCTTGTCGGCCGCGAGCCAGGGTTCCAGTTCGCAATCGCCGATGGCGCAGGCCGCGAAACTGTACTTGCCGAACAACAGCGTTTCGGCGCCGATGACGTCGCCGCGCAAGGCCAGCCCTGCGTAATTGCTGCCCTCGGCTGTGACGCGGTCAAGACGTACCGCGCCGCTCTTGACGCGCCAAGCGATGCCTTCGGTCCCGGCGGCATGGATGCGCTCGCCGATCGATATCCTGCGTAACTGTACGGTCGGCAGCGTGTTCGCAGCCGCCGGTGTTGCCATGGCTGTATGCATGATCCTGCTCCTCGTTCGTCGTCGATGCGCCCGGCTTCGTGCGGGCGCGACTTTGTCCGCCGCGGCTGCGGCGCAATGCGGAGGGTCAGGCTTGGGGTGGCCCGCGCGGCGGGTGCGACAGCCACGCAAGGGTGGCGGGCCAGAGGAAGGCAGCGGCGACAAAGACGTCGCCGAAAGTCGGTGCCGGCGGCACGCCGAGTGCGGCGTCGGCAAGCAACAGCGGCGCGCTGGCGGCGCATAGCGTGCAGCAATCCTGATGGCCGCTTTCGGGCAGCGACGTCCGGCCGGGCTGCAGCGGAATGGCGAGTTTTCCGACGCCCTTGCTGGTGCAGATTTCCATCTGCACGCCGCCCGCGGCGGTAACGCGCGGCATGAGTCCGCTGCCGCCCATGGCCTGCAGCGCCATGGCGAACAGCCCGAAGGCGAGCAGCCAGGCGGGGGAATGGCGAAACGGGCGGAAACGGGCGGATCGACGCATAGGCCGCGTATACTAGTACAGGAGCAGTTCACTCAGGATTGATCAAACTCAAGTTTGGAACACCATGCCCTCAGGTACTCTGTTCATCGTCGCGGCGCCGTCGGGCGCCGGCAAGACCACATTGGTCGGTCGCCTGCTGGCCGAAGATGCCAACGTGCAGCTCTCGATTTCCTTCACCACGCGTGCCCCGCGACCCGGCGAAGAGAACGGTCGCGAATATCATTTCATCGATGTGCAGCGCTTTCTCGCCATGCGCGAGAGCGGCGAGTTTGCCGAATGGGCCGAAGTCCATGACAACTTCTACGGCACCTCGCGCCTCTGGCTGGAGCAGCGCATGAAGGAAGGCTGCGACATGATGCTGGAAATCGACTGGCAGGGCGCACAGCAGATGCGGCGGCAATTCCCCGAGGCCATTGGCATATTCATCCTGCCGCCATCGATCACGGAACTTGAGAACAGGCTGCGCCGCCGCGGCGCCGATAGTGAAGATGTCATAGCGCGCCGAGTGGCCAGCGCCCTGGGCGAAATGCGTCACGTGGCGGAGTTCGATTTTGTTATAATCAACAATGACTTGGATGTGGCGCTCGGCGAGCTCAAGGCCGCCGTGCGCGCTTCGCGTCTGCGTTTCTCGCGTCAACGCGCCCGTCACCCCGACGTCTTCCGTTTTCTTGATCAGGACTGAACCCCATGGCCCGTGTCACCATCGATGATTGCATCAAGCTCATTCCCAACCGCTTCCAGCTCACCCTGGCGGCGACCTACCGCGCCCGCCAGCTCACGCTGGGCAGCACGCCACAGGTCGAAGCCGGACGCGACAAGCCGACGGTCATTGCCCTGCGCGAAATCGCCGCGGGCAAGGTCGGCATCGAAATTCTCAACCGCAGCCAGTCGTAAGACCATGCGCACGGGGTGAAACGTGATGGCGGCGCTCTTGCCAAACCAGCCCACCCCTGCGGCATTCCCTGCCATCGACCCCGGCGTGGTGCCGGGCGCGCTTGACGAGCCGCCGCTGATTTCGGCGGACATGCATCCGCCGGTCGATCTCGCCGAAGACCTGGAACGCTTCAACGGCCGGCTTGCCACCTATCTCAAGCCCGAGGAAATCACCCGCGTCGGCGCCGCCTATGTGTTTGCCGACGCCGCACATCGAGGCCAACTGCGCATCAGCGGCGAACCCTACATCTCGCATCCGCTGGCCGTGGCCGAGACCCTGGCCGGCTGGCATCTCGACACACATGCCCTGATTGCCGCGCTGCTGCACGACGTGATGGAAGATACGGCGATCACGAAGAACCAGATCGCCGAACGTTTCGGCCAGGTTGCCGCCGAACTGGTCGATGGCGTTTCCAAACTGGATCGCATCGAGCACCAGAGTTTCGAGGAAGCGCAGGCGGAGAACTTCCGCAAGATGCTGCTGGCCATGGCGCGCGACGTACGCGTGATCCTGATCAAGCTCGCCGACCGCCTGCACAACATGCAGACGCTGGACGCCATGCGGCCCGAGAAGCGGCGCCGCATCGCACGCGAGACGCTCGACATCTATGCGCCGATTGCCAATCGCCTGGGCCTCAATGCGCTTTACCGCGAACTGCAGGAACTGGCCTTCCGCCACGCCCACCCGCTGCGCTACCGCGTGCTGGCGAAGGCGGTCAGGGGCGCGCGTGGCAACCGGCGCGAAGTGGTCGGCAAGATCCTCGACGCCATCCGCAAGGCGCTGCCGGCCGCCGGCATCGACGCCGACGTCAAGGGCCGCGAAAAACATCTCTACGGCATATACCGCAAGATGCGCGACAAGCGCCTGTCCTTTTCCCAGGTGCTGGACATCTACGGCTTTCGCATCGTGGTCAAGGACCGGCCCACCTGCTACCTGGCGCTGGGCGCGCTGCACGCGCTGTACCAGCCGGTGCCGGGCAAATTCAAGGACTACATCGCGATCCCCAAGGCCAACGGCTACCAGTCGCTGCACACCACGCTGATCGGCCCCTTCGGCACGCCGGTGGAAATCCAGATCCGTGACGCCGACATGCATCATGTCGCCGAATCCGGCGTCGCTTCGCACTGGCTGTACAAGGATGAAACTTCGATCGACCAATTGCAGAAGAAGACCCACAAATGGCTGCAGTCGCTGGTCGAACTGCAGTCGACCAGCGGCGATTCCTCGGAATTTCTCGAACACGTCAAGGTTGACCTGTTTCCCGGCGAGGTCTACGTGTTCAGCCCCAAGGGCAAGATCTTCGCCCTGCCGCGGGGCTCGACACCGGTGGATCTGGCCTATGCCGTGCATACTGACGTCGGCGACCGCTGCGTCGCCTGCCGCATCAATTTCGAAACCATGCCGCTGCGTACCGAACTGCGCAACGGCGACCGGGTCGAGATCGTCACCGCGCCCAACGCCGCGCCCAACCCGGCCTGGCTGGGCTATGTCAAGCGCGCGCGGGCGCGCTCCAAGATCCGCCACTTCCTCAATACCAAACAGGCCGAAGAGTCCGCCGCGCTCGGCGAGCGGCTGCTGACGCATGCCCTGCGCGATCTCGGCCTGGCGCTGGCCAAACTGCCCGCCCAGGCCTGGGACCGCTTCAAGCGCGCGTCGGGCGCCCGCTCGCAGCGCGCGGTGCTGGCCGACATCGGCCTCGGCAAACGCCTGCCGGCCATTGTTGCGCGGCGACTGGCGGAAGGCGTCGAACCGAGCGAGGCAGGCGCGGCCGTGGAAGGTCGCGGCCAGCAGGCGATCCTGATCCATGGCCCGGAGGGCGTTGCGGTCAAGCTCGGCAACTGCTGCCGGCCGATTCCGGGCGATCCCATCGTCGGCCTCATTCGCAAGGGCCAGGGCCTGGTGGTGCATACGCACGATTGCACGGCCATCGCCAAGCTGCGCAGCGAGCGCGGCAACTGGGTCGACGTCGAATGGGAAACAGGCATCACCGGCATGTTCGAAGCCAGCATCCGCGTCATCGCAAAGAATGTGCGCGGAGTGTTGGCGCGGCTCGCCGCCGGGATCGCCGAAGCGGATTCCAATATCGTCAATATCAGCATGGATGACGACAGCGGCGAAGCCACCACCCTGTTCTTCACCCTGCAAGTGACCGACCGCGTTCATCTCGCCCGCATCCTGCGCGCCCTGCGGCGCATACCGGAAGTGGTGCGCATTGCCCGTTACGTCGACAAGAAACACTAATCCAGCATTTCAACAACCCGGAAAGGACACACCATGGCCCTCTATGAATCCGAGCACACCAAGTTCATGCGCGAATGGATGGAAAAGCACCCTGAAGAGAAGGTCGAACAGCAAAAAGGACGCGCCCTGTGGTGGGACAAGCCGCCGCAGGCGCTCGATGCCATGAAAGAAACGGCGGCGGCAACGGTGCCGAGCAAACCTTATTACTACGACGCCAACTAGCCGCGTCGCCCATCTGCCGGCATCACCCGATTCACAGCTATGCCAGAGCCGGCGCCGGCAAAACGGCGCCAATCAGGTTGCCAGGCAGGCTGTCAGCAATTCCTTGAGTTCAGGATAGCGCACGACTCTTGGCATCAGGACTCTGTACAGCGGTTTGACGTGCTCCGTCATGGCCGTCGGGGCGGACTTGAATGCCTCCTCCAAAGCAGGTGCATCCGTTTCCATAAGCACCGCAGCCAGTACCAGCGCCTGCCTGCGGTCTTTTTCCGCCTTCTCCGGAGACCCGCTTCGGTTCGCACTGGCGTAGAGCTTGTGCCAGACGAGACGGGCCGCTTGGGGCAGCAGAACAGGAATGCAGTGGCCGCCGGCCAACATAGCGGCAGGCTCGGGATTTTCCAGCAGATAGTCGTAATAGGGTATCGCTTGTGCCGCCCAATCCATTTCCGGCACGGGAATCGCGGTTCCCAGAGTTTCACCGGGGGCAAGCATGTCGATCCGCAATCCCTGCACACCCGGCAGTTTGACCGACGTCGATGGCGCCCTCGATGGAAATCCGGGTACGGCGACGAACGGCAGCCCCGTCGATTTTAGGGTGTTCAAAAAGGGAAGCGGAGCCGCCAGTTTCAGTCTCTGCCGGCGGGCCAAGTCGAAGTCCTGAGTCCGCGCACTGATTGCAATGGCGCCCAGTTCGTTCAGCCAGGCCATATAGCCCAAAGTCCCGACCAGAACCAGGCCGGCGGTGAACGCGCCCCGGTTATGAAGTTCGACCAGCACCCGGGCGACGGCCTTGTCGGCAACCTGGAAGCCCAACTTGCGCAGGCTTGCTACCTGGCGTGAAACCCAGGCGCTAAACTCGATCCGGTCCCTCATGGCCTGCAGGGCATCGGCAGCGTCCTCCCGCCCCACCAACTCTTCGGCCTGTCTGTTCGGTACGGGGTAGTAAACCCGATACCAATAGGGAAAACCAGTGCCGGTCCTTAGCGCCAACGACCCTGGCGTGCCCGGCAATAGTTGCGACTCGGCACGCACGCGTTCCTTGAGCTCGCCATACTGGGTGCGGAACGCCAGTTCGTGATTGCGGAAAAGCTGCTCTGCATCCATAAAGCTACCCCACAGCACACAAGATCACCCTGTCAGGATAGCATTACTTACCCCATTGTTTTAAGCAATATGGGGTAAGTTTTGAGATTGGCCACACACCGAAACTCAAGGCGCCGTACTGATATGCGTTGTTGTAGTAATAATCAGTTTCGAGTTCTGATAGCGGAAACTTAAAACTGCGTGCGCACGGCTGGATGCACCATAGAAAACGGCCACCCGAAGGTGGCCGCTTTAGTGAATGCTGCGTTCGATCAGGAATCAATCTCGATTGAGATCGCCCGATCAAAAGTCATACTTGTAGCGAATGGCGACGAAACTCGCGGATTGCTTGTTATCGACTGACGCCGTAGTGCCGTCTGTTGCGTAGGCCATCGGAATCAGCCCTGTTTTTGTGTTGTTCCACATCATCCACGACCAGTCATCCGTGTCCCATTTATCATAAACAAAATCCATGCGCACGCTGCTCTTCTTGTCCAGTTGATAGGACGCGTTGAGAGCCAGCCGGATTGTCTTGTTGGTGATGTTCGGCAAATTCTCCTCCAGGGTAGCGCCGGCATCCTTGATGTTGGACTGACGATATTTGCCCACCGACCGGTTCCACTCCAGGTCGGCACCGACTGTGATGTCCGCCGTGGCCTTGCCTTTGACGCCTATGCCAACGGACTCCCCGGTGTCTTCCAGATTGATTTTCCGGTTCGGACTGGGGCCAAAAGTTGCCTGAAAGGCGTACTGTTTTGCCTTGCTCTCGTCGTAGGAATACCAGGCAGTCAGTTGCCAGTTGTCGTTCAGCTTGTAATCGGCATCCAGCGAAAACAGCTGTCCGCTGCCGTCCGTGATGCCTGTCCCGCCCAACTTCCGGCCATTCGGGGCCACGTAATTCGCATTCAAGCCGTTGTCGCCGTAGTCATCCCTCGCCTCGGCATATTGAGCCTGAAGGGAAAGGTTTTCCAGCGGCGACCAGTCGAGCTTCACGCCGACCTTGTCGCGATCCCGGTCGGCCATGTGCAGGGGGTTGATCAGGTTCATTTGATCAGCCCAATAGAAGTTGCTGCCGTCACGCTCGCTGTGGGCATAGGTCAGCTGACCGTTCAGCCCTTCGGTCAGGGTCTTCGTGGCCTGGGCCTTGAACGTGAGTTCGTTCGTCTCGGATCGAGCAGGCACTTCCCGTTCATCCGTGGTAACGGTGGGTATCGTCCAATTCCCCCCGGCATTGGTGGGGTTTGCCGGCTTGTTGTTTTCGTGATGGAAGACGACCGTGCGCTCCCTGACCTCATAGTAGACCCCGCCCAGCAGCCTGAAACCCTGATCCACACGATAGTTGGCTTCCAGCTTTGCATTCGTGTTCCTGAAGGAGTGCGGCGTCGTTTCGTCAGGTTCCGCTTGATTGTTGTACGGTACATGCGGAGTCTTGTCGTTACGATCCTGATAATTGACATTGGCGAGCAAGGTCAAATCCTTCATCGGCTTGCTTGTAATGCCGAATTGCCCCTCGGTGGTGACCATTTTCGCCTTGACGCCGTTATAACCGGACCAGACCAGAGCTGCAGGAAGGGCTTTCAGCAGGCTGTAGTCATCCTGGGTGGCCGTGGTCTGCGCCAGTCGAAATGTGGTTTTGGTGGTGGGGGAAATTGTGTAGGACCCGTTTACGTATAACTGATAGGCCTCGTTGTCGGGGGGCAGGGATAGATAAAATGGAGCTCCCGCCCCCACTCTTGCCGTGATGAGATTGTTCTCATTCTCATACCAGCTGCCGTAGTACCCACCCTGGAGCTGCAGGTCCTTGCCAACATAATTCAGGACGACATCCAGCTGGCGCGTGCTGCTGTTGATGGGTTCGACAAGGAATACTGCCTGAGCCCCGCTGTAGGTGCCGTAATTGCGCCGGCCATCCTTGTTTTCGTGACGATACTTGACGCTCAGGTCCAGGGAGCCGTCCAGTACGCCTTCGATGATCTTGTTCAGGCCGAAGGTATAGCGGTCGCGATGCATGCCCATCCATGCATTTTGCGGCGAGGTACCGGGCCGCGTGTTGACGTTCACCGTCTGGGTTTCGCTCCCGATCCCGCTAAGGCCCGTATTAAAAATCAGCTCGCTTTCACGCGGAATCCGGCTGTATTCGAAAGACGCGCCGTAATCGCCCTGACGGCTGTGGTTTATCTCGAGTTCCCGATTCTCCAGGCCGAAATTGGTGATCCGGAGTTGATTCCAGGTGCCCGTTGCATCGTCACGCTTGTTGATGTCGGCATCGAGCATGAGCTTGACGTCATTGTCGTTCCTGCCGTCAAAGCGGCCAAGCTGGCGGCGGTCGTTATCCTGGAAGCCGACGCCTACCGATACCGAGCTTTCCGGCGTAATCCACTCCGACAGGTCGGCGCCCTCGGCAAAAGCCGGACTGCCATAGACCATCATCAGCGCGGCGCTCAAGGTCGAAATTTTGAAAGCTGTGTTTTTCTGCGATTTCATGATTGCATTCCTTGGGCAAGATCAGCGGGTTAGACGATCGCCGGAAGTTCCAGTGTTGGCCGGGTTGTTGCTGCCATGGATATTGGTGTGGCAGTTCACACAACCGCGACCCACTGCCGCCATCACTCCACGCCCGCCGGGGCCAACGCCTGCAGCATTTGTCGCCACCGGCAAGCCGCCGGGCGAAGAACTGCTGGGGTGCTGGGCGCCTTCATGACACTCCTGGCACAGGAAGGGCGGGCGGCTCTTCAACAAGTTGGCTACCGTCGTGCCGTGGGGGTTGTGGCAGATGCCGCAATCCTCGGATACCGGCTGATGGTTGTTGAGGAAGGGACCACGCTTTTCCATGTGGCAGGTGTAGCAAGTCTCATTGACGGTTCCCCGGGTAAGCTGCTTCTGGCCGGGCGATCCGTGCGGGCTGTGGCAATCGGAACAGCTCATCTTGCCTTCGCGCACCGGATGGCGGCTGGGCTTGCTCATCTCGGCGCGCTGCTGCTTGTGGCAGGTGTAGCAGACCTCTGCTTGCGTCCTCTTGTCGCGCACTTTGTCGCCGCCTTTATGGACCTGGTGGCAGTCTGAACAAGCCACATCGTTCGCCGAATGGGTGCTGGTCGCCCAGAACATGTGGGTGCCGCCCTTGTGGCATGTAGTGCAGGCCTCGTTCCTTACCTCAGCCGAACTCCGCCCCGGCCCCTTGGCAAAAGAGCGATCCACCTTCGGCGGCTTGTCGCTGCCCTTGTGATTGACGTGCTTTTCGCTCTCGCCGTGGCAACTGGTGCATTCCGGAGTGCGCTTGTCGGCGCGGGTGCCATGCTTGGTCTTGCCAATGGCCAGCAGTTCCGGGCTGTCCGCCTCGTCGTGACAGGTCGTGCATTTCGCGTCGTTCTTAAGGACGATATCCTTGGCGGCCTCTTTTTTGGCCATCGCCGGCTTGGGCGCTTCGGCGGCTGCCTGCGCCGAGGTCGCAACGACCAGTGTGCCCATGACAAACATCACGGGCAGAATTTTCTTCAAAAATCGCATCGGAGTCCCCTTTGGCCAATTCATTTGGAGCTTGAATCACGCAGCATCTGCGCTTCGCAGCCTCGCTGGTTGTCGCGAGAAAGCCCCTAATAAGGCGTGGAGTATCCATCACCGTAATTCTTCAGTGAAGCCCCCCTTTAAATTGACCTGCAATAAGATATTTACAAATACTTACAAAATGCATCAGAATGCGCAGACAAGCTAAAGTGGGCCTGCACTGATACAGCCGATCCATTGTTGATCGTGCCCCGCCACAAACCCAGATTCGTTCTTAAGATTGCCTGTTACTGATATGTAAATACACTGCTATTACTTTCATATTCTTGACTCAGCAATATTTGCACGCTCATGCAAGCGTATCGCCGGGTAAGCTTGACAAAATTGCTCGGTATTGACGCAGTTCGCAAATGTAAATTATTGAAAGTTGTTTCTCTGCAACGTGGCATTTTTCTCCCTTGTTCGAGCGGCTACCGGTGCAACCACAAGGCCGGAATCTTGGCCTCGTGCGTAATTAGCTTCGGCGGAATGCATTGATGGAACAGAAACCCCTTGTATTGCTGGCGGCGCACGACGTCGTTCGCTGCGAAGTCCTGTCGAAGTACCTTGCGGCACAAGGCTTCGAAGCGGCTGCCTGCCATGACGGCGAGGCGGTCCTTCAGCTCGCGACCGAGGGTAGCTACGATATCGTCCTGCTCGACGACGCGCTCCCCGGCATTACCGGGATCGAGGTACTGCGGCACATACGCCGCCACGGCGAGCTGCCAGTCGTCATGCTCTCGGCTACAGCCGATGCGGTCGAACGCATCGTCGCCCTCGAACTCGGCGCCGACGACTATCTGGCGACGTCCTGCAACCTGCGCGAACTGGTGGCGCGACTGAACGCCATCCTGCGCCGGACAAGGCATGCCAATGTCGCTGAAAAGACCCGCCGCGGCGGCCAGGACAGCCTGAGTCTTTCGCCGGCGGAGCGAAGCGCCCGCTGGCGTGGCAAACCGCTGCCGCTGACCAGCACGGAATTCGACCTGCTCGAACTCCTCTTCAACCACTCAGGCCGCACGCTGGACAAAAACCACCTGGCGCTCACGGTGCTCGGCCGCGAGTTGAAGCAGTTTGATCGCAGCCTCGACATGCACATCAGCAATCTGCGCAAAAAACTCGGCAGGCTGCCCGATGGCCGCTCGCCGATACAAACGGTACACGGTTCAGGCTATCAGTTGCTGCGCAAATAAGCCGGGCGGCGTCGTGTCACCGGCGCCGACTTTTATCAGAGCGACAGAATCCAGAGCGCCAGATTTCTGAGTTCGTCCGGATTCGTGGTGTCGATGATCCTGTGTTTCTCGTCGGTACCATCTTCCAGCCGGACCATGTGGCCGCTGGTAACGTGCTCGACGATCACTTCGACCCCATCGGGCTTGGTCTTCAGCCGCGCCGCTATCCTTTTGTAGGGAGGGGCCTTCTTGGTCTTGTCGATGGCGTGGCACTTGAAACAGTCGTTCCTCTTCGCCAGCGCCTGGGCCGCTTCGGCATCGACTTGCGCATACGCCGGGACCGCTGCGGCAAGGGCAAACAAAAGTGCCGCGGCGAGAATGCAGGTGACTTCTGTTTTCATCAAACCCCTTCGCTGGAGACCGAAAACACGCTGCTTGTCCCGTCGCTGCCGCACGCGGCAGGCGACGCATTAACGGCTACTTCCGACCGGGCGACACGCGTTACCGACGCTCGGTGATGCACGCGGCCTTGAGCGCAGCGGCAGTCAAAAGGGTGCATACAAAACCTATACGCACCTTGAATGGATATCTTGCTGATTGTTCTAAACATTAATAGACGAAACGGGATTGCGCTGCATATTCTGCATGTACTTCGACCCGCTCGGTGAAAGTCCGGCGGACAGGCGACTGATTGCGATCAAGCATCGCAAACAATTGAAAATCATGTGAATAATCTTTCCAACCGAATGTTGGCACAAGCATTGCTCGTTGAAGGGCAAGCAAGAGAAAAACAAGAGGTGGGAAAAATGAATGCAAAAGCCAAAGTTCTGGTCGTCGATGATGAAGAGGTCGTAAGACGTGCCTACATCAGAACGCTATCGGGCGAGAGTTGCAGTGTCGAAGAGGCCTGGAACGGCAGCGAAGCACTGCTGGCGATGGAAAAGCAGCCGTTCGACCTCGTCCTGCTCGATCAGCGCATGCCCGGAATCGACGGCATGGCGGTGCTCAAGACCATCAAGGAAAACTGGCCCGAGAGCGAAGTGATCATGATCACCGGTTACCCGGCGATCGAGGCCGCAAAGCAGGCCGTGGCGCTGGGCGCCAATGACTACCTGGCAAAGCCGGTAGGACCCGACGAGGTCATCAACGCCGCAAACGCTGCCGTAATGCACAAGAAGTGGGCATTGCACGGCGACCGGAAAGACGGAATCAATCTGGGACGATCTGCCGCTTGAGCAAACCGGACCAACGACATTAAGGAGAACATCATGAGCGCATTACTTCACAAAGTGTTGGTCGTAGATGACGACCCGGTGGTTGGAAAGAGTTTCAACCGTGTTCTTTCGCAAAAGGGCTATGTGGTGATAACCGCCGCCAACGCCCAGGAAGCGCTGAGCAAGGTGCAGGAAGGCGAGTACGACGTCGTCTTCACGGACATCAAGATGCCCGGCATGAACGGCATCGAACTGACCGCGCGCCTCCGGATCGAGCGCCCCTGGACACCTGTGGTGATCGTGACTGGGTACGGCTCCAAGGCCCATCAGGATCAGGCCGCGGCCGCAGGCGTGTCGTCCTTTCTGCAAAAGCCCCTGTCGCCGGAAATGATCGAGGAAAGCCTAACCAAGGCCTTGCTCGAGTCCGTTCCAGCGGTTCTTCCGGGCCTCGAGGAAGCTGCCGCGCCGGACGCCGTCGAACACGAAAGTTCGCTGAAGAAAATCGGCCTTTTCATGGCGGCGCCCTTCGTCGGCCTGGCCTACGCCGTGGCACTGCCTTTCGCCGGGCTGGGTGCGCTGGCCTACGTGGGAATCAGGGCGTTTGCGAAGTCTTCGGCGCCCGCAAGGCTGCTGGCCTTCGCCAAGAATGCCGCGCTGTTCTTTGCCGCGCCCTTCCTCGGACTGGCCTACGCACTCCTGCTTCCGGTCGTCGGTACCGGAGCCCTGGCCTGGATGGGAATCAAGGCATTGCGGCGCAACGCAGCAGTGATGAGAGTAGTCTCGTTCATCGGCGCACCCTTCGTCGGCCTGGCCTTCATACTCGCCCTCCCGTTCGCAGGCTCGGCAGCGATGGTCTGGATCGCGGTGCGCGCAGTGATCGGGAAAGTTCGAACCGGCTGATGCACATGGCAACACAGTAGCGCCCGACTCCGGTAGCGTCATCCGCCGGGATCCGGCAGGCGCCCAAGGGCAAATAAGACC
>VEPA01000267.1 GCA_012026675.1 Betaproteobacteria bacterium
GGCGAGATCGATGCCGCGCTCGACCGCGCGTTGCTGGCCTGGCCGATACTCGCGCGCGGCGCTTTCGGCGCAGCCACCCAAAAAATCAATTCGAAGCCGCCTGCGGCTGTGAAAGAAAACCCATGAGCCTCAAATGCGGCATCGTCGGACTGCCCTACGTCGGCAAGTCCACCCTCTTCAACGCGCTGACCAAGTCGGGCATCGCGGCGGAAAACTATCCCTTCTGCACCATCGAGCCCAATGTCGGCATCGTCGAAGTGCCCGATGCCCGGCTGGCCGCCCTGTCTGCCATCGTCAAGCCGCAGAAGATCCAGCCGGCCATCGTCGAGTTTGTCGATATCGCCGGCCTCGTCGCCGGGGCGAGCAAGGGCGAAGGCCTGGGTAACCAGTTCCTCGCCAACATCCGCGAAACCGATGCGGTGGTGCATGTGGTGCGTTGTTTTTCCGACGACAACGTGGTGCACGTGGCGGGCAAGATCGATCCGCTGCACGACATCGAGGTGATCGACACCGAACTGGCGCTGGCCGACATGGCCACCGCGGAAAAGGCACTGAACCGCTACAAGAAGCCCGCCGGCGCCGGCGACAAGGATGCGAAAATCCTCTGTGCCGTGCTCGAAAAATGCTTGGCCCAGTTGAACCTGGCCAAGCCGGTGCGGGCGCTGGACCTGTCGAAGGAGGAATGGGCCAGCCTCAAGCCGTTCTGCCTGATCACTGCCAAGCCGGTGTTGTATGTCGCCAACGTCAAGGAAGGCGGGTTTGACAACAACCCTTATCTGGATGCCGTCGTGGCGCATGCGGCCGCTGAAAAGGCCGAAGCGGTCGCCGTCTGTGCCGCCATCGAAGCCGAAATCGCCGACCTCGAAGACGACGAAAAACAGATGTTCCTGACCGACATGGGGCTTGAGGAACCGGGCCTCAACCGCCTGATCCGCGCCGGCTATCATTTGCTCGGCCTGCAGACCTATTTCACCGCCGGCGTCAAGGAAGTGCGCGCCTGGACCATCCATGTCGGCGATACGGCGCCCAAGGCTGCCGGCGTGATCCATACCGATTTCGAGAAGGGCTTCATCCGCGCCCAGACCATCGCCTTCGACGATTTCATTGCCTACAAGGGTGAAGCCGGCGCCAAGGAAGCCGGCAAGATGCGCGCGGAAGGCAAGGACTATGTAGTCAAGGACGGCGATGTATTGAACTTCCTCTTCAACGTCTAACGCGGTCCGACTTGTTCGGTGATCGCTAGAACAGCCACTTGAGGGCCAGAAGCACCAGTCCGGCGAGAAAGACGGTTTCGCCCAGCATCAGTGCCACCGGTTTGACACCGACCAGGGCAAGTTCCTTGAGTTGCGTTTTCATGCCTAGGGCGCTGATGGCAATGACCAGGCACCAGCGCGAGAGTTCGTTGCCGGCGCCGACTACTCCCTTGGGTACCCAACCGGTGCTGTTCAGCGCGGCGAGAAGGACAAAACCGACGGCAAACCAGGGCAGCAGGGGCGGCCGCGCGCCGCCTTCGACGCCGGTATTGGCGGCGCGGGCGCGGGTGATCATGGTAGCGACCAGGATCACCGGCAGCAGCAAGGACACGCGCATGAGCTTGACCACCGTGGCGGTGTCGCCGGTTTCCTGGCCCAGACTGTAACCGGCGCCGACCACCTGGGCCACGTCGTGAATCGTCGCGCCGAGAAAGATGCCGGCGGCCAAGGGTGGCAGATCGAAGGCACGCACGATCATGGGGTAGGCGATCATGGCCAGGGTAGACAAGGCCGAGACGCCGATTACGGTAAACAGCGTGGCGCGCTCCTTGCCGGGATGCGCCGGCAGCGCGGCCGCCAGCGCCAGCGCGGCCGAGGCGCCGCAGATCGCGGTGGCGCCCCCGGTGAGCAGGCCGAACAGGTTCTGGAAACCCAGCACCCGGGCCGCGGCCATCGAGACGAGAATGACCAGCACGACCGAGACGATCACCAGCGCCACCGGCTCCCAGCCCAGCGCGGCGACCTGGCCGAAGGTGATGCGGATGCCGAGCAGGGCGACGCCGATGCGGAGAATCTCGCGGGCGGTGAATTCGATGCCCGGCTTGCACTTGTCATCGGCGGACAGAAAGTTCATCGCCATGCCCAGGAGCAGCGCATAGAGCATCACCGGTGCGCCATAGTGCTCCGAAAGAAAGCTGGCGGCGGCGGCAATGATGGCGCTGGCGACCAGGCCGGGCATCAATATCTGCCCGCGCGCCTGCAGGGCGCCGAAAGTTCGGGCGTGCACAGTCAGGCGCCGTTCGTTCCTGGATCGCCCAGAACAATGCGAATGCGGCCCTCGACGACCTCGACCGGATAGTTGCGCACGGCCAGACCGCCGCCCCGCATGCAGCCCGTGGCCAGATCGAAGCGCATGCCATGGGCGGGGCATTGCACCATGCGGCCGTCGAGCTTGCCGCCGCCCAGCGAGCCGCCGTTGTGCGGGCAACTGTCGTCGATGGCGTAAGTCCGCCCATCGACATTGAACAGCGCGAAATCGATGCCGTCGGCCTGCACTCGAGCGCGCTTGCCGATTCCCAGGTCTACTGTGGCGGGTACATCTATGGTGCGTTTCATGGTGAGATTTCTTCTCGCGGCGTCTGCTCCCGGAACGATGGTTCAGGGTCGCGGCCGGACGGCAGAATGTGGGGCGCATCCTAAACCGTCGCCGTTCGTAGCGAACCCCTCAAGAAAGGGGGGCTGCGCCGACGATGAAATCGCTGTGTCGCCTGCCCGAATCTATAATCGATCCAATAACCGATTCAACCAAGACCTGCGAGGACACGCCAACCATGGAAAAGCGCACCATCATCCACCTGTTCGACCCCATGCCGCATAACAGCCCGTTCGACATGAACATGGCGGCCGATGCCGGATTCGAAGTCCTGCTGCCCTACAGCAATGTCAAGCTCGAAGAGGTCAACGGCCTGGTCCAGGACGCCATCTTTTCACGCGGCCCGGCCGGGGTGAAGCGCACCGCCATTTTCATCGGCGGACGCGACATCGGTCTCGCCATGGGCATGCTGAACGCCGCCAGGAAAGCCATGGTGCCTCCCTTCGAGGTCTCCGTTTTCGCCGACCCCAGCGGCGCCTTCACCACCGCCGCCGCCCTGGTCGCCTGCGTCGAGCGCGAACTCAGGAACAAGCACGGCAAGGATCTGCAGGGCCAGCGCGCCGTGGTCTTCGGCGGCACCGGCCCGGTCGGCTTGGCAACTGGCGTCATCGCTTCGCTGGCCGGCGTCGACACCACCATCGTCGATCCCTTCAACATTGAAACCGCGCTGCAGAAGGCCGATGAATACAACGCGCTGTGCGGCTGCCAGTTGCACGGCACCTATGCCAGTTCCGACGCCGACAAGGCGCGTCTGGTCGCCAGCGCCGACCTGGTTTTCTGTACCGCCAAGGCCGGCGTGCAGGTGCTCAATGCCGATGTTCTGGCCGATGCCAAACGGCTCAAGGTGGCCGGCGACGTCAACGCGGTACCGCCGCTGGGCATCGAGGGCATCAAGCTCAAGCATTTCGGCGAGCCGCTGGTGCATGTCGTCAATGCGCCCGGCGCGGTCGGCATCGGCGCCCTGGCGGTCGGCGATGTCAAGTATCGCCTTCAGAACCGTCTGCTGGCCCTGATGCTGACCACCGAGAAACCGGTCTATCTGGATTTTCGCGACGCCTTCCAGAGGGCGCGCGAACTGGTCTGATCCCCGACGGATGGAGCAAATTGAGTGCAATAGATGTTGCAACAAGCGTAGCATCCATAGGCGGCATCAGCATGCATTATCCACAAGTCATGAATACATCATCCATGGGGAGGCGCTATGAACTGGTCTATGAAGAAGATTGCTTTGGCAGTTTCAATGGTGCTTGCATTTGGCTCGCAATCAGTTTTGGCTGCGGAGATCCAGACTGCAACGAAAAAGGTGGAAGGGTCGGTCAATCTGCAAACGATCACTCTCAAGGGCGATACCTTGTTCAAGTTCGGCGATGATCAGTTGTCGCCGGCGGGCAAAAAGGCATTGGATGACCTGGTCAAGAGCGGTAAGCTCGACCCGATGGCACGCTACAGGATCGAGGGGCATACCGACAACATCGGCGACAAATCCGAGAACGGCAAGCTCTCGGTGCGGCGTGCGGATGCCGTAAAGAAATATCTGCTGTCCAAAAACTCCAATCTGAAGCTGGAGTCCGGTGGCAAGGGTGAAGCCTCGCCGGTGGTTCAATGTTCCGACAAGCTGCCAAAGGACAAACTGGTCAAGTGCCTTGCCCCGAACAGACGGGTCACCATCGATCCAATCTATTGATTTAGCGGCATGCCAAGCCGCAGGGCATTGAGCATGGTTGCCCTGCGGTGTCGCGTCAGCTGGCCAAACTGGTCGGCAATCTTGGTCTTGCAGTTCCGGCATAACGCCCTCAGCCGGCGTTAGCCTCCACTTTCCTTCTCCTCTGGGCCGCCGGGCGAGGAAGGTTCGCCGGGGCGAGTCCCTCCACACTCCTGCCTATACTGGATATAATGCCAGCATGGCAGGCAATACTCCCCGCAAAGGCCGCGGCGCCGTGATCTCGCCCGACGGCCGCTACGCCGCCTGGCAGCGCGAGGCGGCGGATGACGGCTGGTGGAACGAGGACGACGCGGCGCCGGCCACCGAGTTGATGGCCGACAACGCGAAGTCGGTGATCACCTACAACGATTCGCCGGATATTCCCTACGACCGTTCGATCAACCCCTACCGCGGTTGCGAGCATGGTTGCGCCTATTGCTTCGCACGGCCCTCGCATGCCTATTTGGGACTGTCGCCGGGGCTGGATTTTGAAACGAAGATTGCGTACAAGGCCGACGCCGCGGAAACCCTGCGCCGCGAGCTGGCAAAGCCCGGCTATGCCTGCCGGCCTGTCGCGCTGGGCATCAACACCGACGCCTGGCAGCCGGTGGAGCGTCGCTTGCGCGTGACGCGCGACATCCTCGAAGTGCTGGCGGAGACGCGCCACCCGGTGACCATCGTCACCAAGTCGGCGCTGATCCTGCGCGACCTCGACCTGCTCTCCGAAATGGCGCGCGGCAAGCGGGTCCATGTCGCCGTCTCGGTCACCACGCTGGATGGGGTCCTGGCGCGGGCCATGGAGCCGCGCGCGCCATCTCCCCGGCGCCGACTTTCCGTCATCGCGGAGCTGGCGGCCAGCGGCATCCCGACCGCAGTAATGGTGGCGCCGCTGATCCCGGCGCTGACCGACCACGAACTGGAAGCCATCCTCGCCGCGGCACGCGAGGCGGGCGTGAGTTCGGCCGGCTACATCGTCTTGCGCCTGCCGCATGAAATGAAGCCGCTGTTCCGTGCCTGGCTCGACACTCACCAGGCGGGCCGCGCCGGGCATGTGTACAGCCTGATGCGCCAGTTGCATGGCGGCAAGGAATACGACAGCGCCTTCGGCACGCGCCAGCGCGGCAGCGGGCCGCTGGCCGACATCATCGCCCAGCGCTTTCGCAGCGCGGTGCGCCGGCTGGGACTGGATGCGCCTTCCGTGCCACTCGATGTCGCGGCATTCCGCCCGCCGCCGATGCCGCCTGCGGCGACGCCGCAAATGAGGCTGTTTTGAAGCGGGTGGAACCGTGCACACCCTGCCGGTAGAATGCCGCTGATGAAAGTTCTCGGCATCGAATCCTCCTGCGACGAAACCGGCGTCGCTCTCTACGACACCCAGCGCGGCCTGCTCGGCCATGCCGTGCATACCCAGGTGGCGATGCACGAGGCCTATGGTGGCGTGGTGCCGGAACTGGCCTCGCGCGATCACATCCGCCGCCTGATTCCGCTGCTGGAGCGCGTGCTGGCCGAGTCGCAATGCGCGCGCCGCGACATCGACGCGATTGCCTATACGGCGGGTCCGGGGTTGGCCGGCGCCTTGCTCGTCGGCGCGAGTTTTGCCGAGTCGCTGGCGCTGGCGCTCGGCGTGCCGGCGCTGCCGGTGCATCACCTCGAAGGCCATCTGCTCTCGCCATTGCTGGCCGAGGATGCGCCAAGGTTCCCATTCGTCGCTCTGCTGGTGTCCGGCGGGCATACCCAGCTGATGCGCGTGGCGCGCGTCGGCGATTACGAACTGCTCGGCGAGTCGCTCGACGATGCGGCGGGCGAGGCTTTCGACAAGACGGCCAAGCTGCTGGGGCTGGGCTACCCCGGCGGGCCGGCGCTGGCGCAGCTGGCCGAATCCGGCAGGCCGGGCCGGTTCAAGCTGCCGCGGCCGATGATCAACAGCGGTGACCTGTCCTTCAGTTTTTCCGGGCTGAAGACCGCGGTGCTGCCGGCGGCCCGCGCACGGGAACTCAGCGCAAGCGACAAGGCGGACCTGGCAGCCGAATTTCAGGAAGCGGTGACCGAAGTGCTGGCGGCCAAGTCCGTGGCGGCGTGTCGCCAGCGCCGACTTTCATCGCTGGTGGTCGCCGGCGGCGTCGGCGCCAACCGGCGCCGGCGCCAGCGCCTGGACGAAGCCATGGCGAAGATCGGCGGTCGTGTCTTCTATCCGGCGCTGGACTTGTGTACCGACAACGGCGCGATGATCGCCTTCTGCGGTGCACAGCGACTGATGCAGGGCGAAGGGCCGGATCGCGGCGGTGCCTTCGCGGTGCGACCGCGCTGGCCGCTGGCCGAGCTTTCCTGAAACTCCGGCGTTGCGGCGCCGGTTGCGCTCAACTTTCCAGCAGCTTGTCGATGTGCAGCACGCGCGCGCTCATCGAACGCATCAGCGCAATGCCGAAGGCCGGCTGCGCCTTGACCATGTCGACGAACTGATCGCGTCCGACCAGCAGCCAGGCGCTGTCGGTTTGCGCCGTGGCCGTGGCGGAACGGCCGGAGCGGTCGACCAGCGCCATTTCGCCGAAGGCGCCGCCCGGACCGACGTGCTCGATCACCGTGTCGTCGACCGAGATTGCGATGCGGCCCTGGGTTACGACGAACATGCAGGCGCCCAGGGAACCCTTGGTGACAATGGTTTTGCCGGCTGGAGCCGTGGTTGGCGTCGGATTCCCGAGCGCCTGGCGCAAGTCGAGGAGCATTTGCCGGTTCAGCGTGTCCTTGTGTTCCAGCGGCGCGACCGATGTTTTCTTCGCGGCGGCCAACCGCGCCACGCCGCGGCGCAGGCGCTGGGCGAGGACGCTCATCAGCATCAGTGCGAATTCGGGCATTTGCTGCAGGGCGTGCTGGAACTGCTTTTCGTCGAGCGACAGCACGCGACAATTCTTGCGCGCGGTAGCCGTTGCACTGCGCGGGAGTTCAGCAATTGCCGCCATTTCGCCGAAGATCTCGCCGGGCGGCACCAGGTCCAGCGGCTTGCCGGCCCGCGTCAGCATGACATCGCCATCGAGCAACAGATAAATGCGGGCGCCCTTGGAGAAGAAGCCGGAGGTCTTTTCGTTTTCGGCGAAGATCTGCTTGCCGGCCGGAAACTGCTCCAGGGTACCGCCGAGCTTGAAGAATTCCAGCGCGAGCTTGGGTTCGTAGAGCGAAGCCGTTTGGCCAGGTGCGGCCCGCTTCGCCGCTGACGGAGGGGGTGGCGTCTTCGGTCCGCCGGAAAAGTTCTGATTATCCATGACAGCGTTTCCTGAAAATGAGCTTCAAGGTTTAAGCTAATTATAGGGGCGATGGCTCCTGCGTCTATTTCGGGCCGCCGATGCGGCCCTCGTTGCCGGCCAGCAACTTGCGGATGTTGCTCTTGTGGCGGTAGATCAGCACCGCACACATGAACGCGACGGCCGCCGTGACTTCGGCGCTTCCCAGCAGCCACCAGCTTAGCAAGGGCGCGGCGGCGGCTGCGGCCAGGGCCGCCAGCGAGGAATAACGGGTGACAAGCACCACCGCCAGCCAGAGGGTCGCCGTGATCCCCGCCAGGACTCCGGAGAAACCCAGCAGCACGCCGAGTGCCGTGGCCACGCCCTTGCCGCCCCGGAAGCCAAGGGTGAAGGGAAACACGTGGCCGAGGAAGGCGGCCAGCCCGGCGACAGCAATCGCCGTACCCTCGGCGCCGACTCTTGCGGCGATGAACATCGCCAGCCAGCCCTTGGCCGCGTCGCCGAGCAGGGTCAGCAGGGCCGCGGCCTTGCTGCCGCTGCGCAGCACATTGGTGGCTCCGGGATTGCCCGAGCCGAAACTGCGCGGATCGGCCAAACGAAACGCGCGCGAGACGATCACGGCAAAGGGTACCGAGCCGAGCAGATAGCCAAGCACGGCATAAACGAGCAGGTTCATTGTGGATTCCATAGAATGACCGGCATTGTAAAGGAGCACGGCGATGGCCCATCCCTCTTTCCCCGCCCCAAGGGCGGGGGTGACCAGTCACCTCCCCCGCGCGACGGGGGGCGTAGGTGGGAATTCGCGCAGCATTGCTGCGTGCCACCGAAGCCGGCTTGTTGTGCAAAGCAAGCCGTGGGCTGCCGGGAGGGGATGCCCAACATATTCCCGCGCTTGCGCGGGCGGCCCGGCGGAGGCGTAATGGACTTCATTTTCATCGACGACCTGCGGGTCGAGGCCAATGTCGGGATCTTCGAGCGGGAGAAGGCGGCACCGCAGACGCTGGAAATCAGCCTGACCTTCGGCGTGCCCGACGACGCCGCGCAGAACGACGACATCGACCGGACCATCCGCTATGACGCGGTGATCGACCGCATCCGCGTCGAGCTGGCAGCGCGCCACTTCAACCTGCTGGAGACGCTGGGCGAGTATGTGATCGGCCTGCTGCTCAACGAATTCGGCGCGCCCTGGGGCAAGATCAGCATCGCCAAGATGGGCATCATGAAGGGCGTGCGCCGCGTCGGTGTGCAGATCGAACGCTCGCGATGACGCCGCTTCTTCCACCCTGGTCCGCGCCGGCCGAACTGATCTACGCCCTCGGCATGGCGGCGGTGGCGGTCAATGCCGCCTCGGCGGTGCTGGAAACCGAGGACAAGGGCATGGACCTGGTCGGCGCCGTGATCGTCGGCCTGGCCACCAGCCTGGGCGGCGGCACGCTGCGCGACCTGCTGCTGAATCGTCCGGTGTTCTGGCTGGTCGATGTGGCCTACCTGGTCTGTGGCCTGATCGCCGTGGCCGTGACTTTTGCCCTCGCGCGGCGCATCCGGGTGCGCCCCGGCCTGTTCGTCGTGCCCGATGCCGTGGGGCTGGCGCTATTCACCGTGGTGGGTTGCCAGGTCGGCCTGGCAGCCAACGTGCATTGGCTTTCCGTTTCGCTGCTGGCCGTGATCACCGGCGTGGTCGGCGGCATGCTGCGCGACATCCTTGTGAACGAAGTGCCGCTGGTGATGCGTCCCGGCACACTCTACGCCACGGCCTCCTGGCTTGGTGCGCTGACCCTGCTCGGCGCTCTGCGTCTGGGTCTGGGCGATGCGGTCGCTGCGGCGGCCGGTGCTGCCGTGGTACTTGGCCTGCGTCTGGCGGCGATCCGCTGGCAGCTCAGCCTGCCGACCTATCGCTCGCGCTAGTCCTTCAGCGCACACTCGACGATCTTCGGCTGCAGCACGCGCAGGATGTCGTGCGGATGGACGCCGACCAGGTAGCCGCGGCGGCCACCGTTGATATAGATCAATGGCAGGGCGAGAATGGATTTTTCCATGTGCACCGGCAAGGGCTTTTTGGTGCCGAAGGGCGAGCAGCCGCCAACCATGTAGCCGGTGTGGCGCAGGGCATCCTCGGGCTTGCAGGGGCCGACCTTCTTGACGCCGATCTGGCGCGCCAGTTCCTTCGTCGATACCTTGCGATCGCCGTGCATCAGCACGATCAGCGGCTTTGCATTCTCGTCTTCCATGACCAGTGTCTTGACCACGGCGTGCTCGGACACATTGAGCTCGCGCGCCGACACCTGGGTGCCGCCATGCTCCTCGTATTCGTAGAGATGGTTGGAATGGGCGATGCCGTGCTTGCGCAGGAACAGGGTCGCCGGGGTTTCGGGGGCCGAATTCTGGTGGCTGCTATCGTGTCTCATGCTCGTAATGTTACGCCTGTTGCGGCGTAAGGACTCCGCCGCGGCCGCGACCAAGACAGGGAGCCCCCCGTTCATTTCGTTCGGAGCCCCATCATGAAAATCCAACTATCGGCCGCGCTGCTGCTGGCCTGCCTCGGACCCGCGGTCGCGGCGCCGGCCTGCGTTGCCCGGAGCGGCGAGCATCGTGCCGTTTTGCTCGAGCTCTACACCTCGGAAGGCTGCGACAGTTGCCCGCCCGCCGACCGCCGGCTGTCGCTGTGGAAGACTCAGGCCGAATTCGCCGGGGGCCTGGTGCCGCTGGCCTTCCATGTCGATTACTGGGATCGCCTGGGTTGGACCGACCGCTTTGCCAGCCCCCAATTTACCCAGCGCCAGTACGCGATGGCCGGCCTGGCCCGCGCGCGCTCGGGCTATACGCCGCAATTCCTCAGGAATGGCCGCGACTGGCGCGGTTCCGGCGGTCCGCTCGACGGCGCAGGCGAGCTGCCTGCCGGCGCCTCCATTGCGCTCGAGCTGGGTGCCGCGAATGGCGGGCAACTCACGGTGAGCGGATCGATCACCGCGGCCAGGGCCGGAGCGGAGGCCTGGCTCGCGCTGTACGAAAACAATCTGGAGTCGCAGGTGCGCGCCGGCGAGAACGGCGGCAAGACCCTGCGCCACGACTACGTGGTGCGCCGCCTGATCGGCCCGCTGGCGCCAGGCCCGGAAGGCCGCCTGGCGCTGCGTCAGCAGATTGCGCTGGAAGCCGGCTGGAAGCGCGCCGATCTGGGCGTGGCAGTCTTCGTCCAGGACAAGGCCAGCGGCGAAATTCTGCAAGCTTTGCAGCGCCACGTTTGCGGCAGCTAGCCGCGCGGGTGATGCTGGTGATGCAACTGCTGCAGACGCTCGCGGGCGACATGGGTGTACACCTGCGGCGTTGAAATGTCGGCATGGCCGAGCAGTAGTTGCACCACGCGCAGGTCGGCGCCGTGGTTCAGGAGGTGCGTGGCAAAGGCATGGCGCAGCACGTGAGGCGAGATGCGTTGCGGCGCAATCCCGGCCCGTAGCGCGTATTTCTTGACCAGGGTCCAGAACATCTGCCGCGTCATGCCCGACCCGCGGGTGGTGACGAACACCGCATCCGACACATGCTGCCCGAGCAGTTCGCCGCGCGCCCGCGCGACGTAACGCTGCAGCCATTCGGCGGCCACCTGACCGAGCGGCACCAGGCGCTCCTTTGAACCCTTGCCCATCACGCGCACCACGTTGTCATTGAGGCTGACCTCGAACAGGCGCACGCCGACCAGCTCGGAGACGCGCAGCCCGGTGGCATAGAGCAGTTCGAACATGGCGCGATCGCGCAGGCCAAGCGGGGTTTGCACGTCGGGGGCATTCAGCAGGTCCTCCACCTGCTTCTCCGACAGTGTTTTGGGGAAGCGCTGCGTCGTGCCGGGCTTGTCGATGTTGAGCAGCGGATCGAGCTGCAGCCGGCCCTGGTCGAGGAGCCAGCGGTAACAGCGGCGCAAGGTCGCCATCAGGCGCCGCTGGCTGGCCGCCTTGATGCCGCCGGGGCGGGCGTGCAGAAAGGCGAGGTAGCCATTGAGCGCCGTCGCGTCAGCGCCGACTATCGTGGCATTCCGCGTTTCCAGCCAATTGGAAAACAGCGCCAGGTCGCTGCGGTAGCTCGCCAGCGTGTTCTTCGACAGCCCGTCGGCGAGCCACAGCGCATCTATGAATTCGTCAATCAGCGCGGCGTCAGAAGCGGTCATGCCTTGCCGCCGGGCCGTCCCAAGGCAAGGCCGTCGTAGCTATGGAGCGCAGCGAACACGCGTCACCCCCTTTCGCGGAAAGGGGGCCGGGGGGGATTGCCCTTCGTGCTGCAACAGCCACTTCTTGACATCGAGCAGGAAGCCGCCGCGCTGGCGCGCGAAACCGCCCAGCCCCTGGTTCGCCGCGACGACGCGATGGCAGGGCACGACGATGGGATAGGGGTTGGCGCCGCAGGCGTTACCCACCGCGCGCGGACCGCTGTGAATCGCGGCGGCGACCTCGCCATAGCTCATGGTCCGGCCGGGCGGAATCGCGGCGATCACCTGCCATACGCGGCGCTGGAAATGCGTGCCGGCCGGTGCCAGCGGCAGGCCGAATTCGAACCTGGGATCCTTCAGCCAGGCGCGCAACTGGCGCACGGCTTCCTGCGCCAACGGGGTTTTCGGCGCGATCTCGGCGCGTGGTTCGAGATAGTCGATGCCGGTGATCTCGTCGGCGTTGCACTCGATGCCGATGCTGAAACCGGGCGCTGACAGGACGGCGGCGTAGGACTTCATGGCGGGCACTCGCGAAGTTCGATCACGGCGTTATTGTCGATCCCCGGCAGATGATCCGCAAGCGGTACGCACACGGTGGACGTGCACAGCGTATAGCCGGCTGTATGCGGCGAATGGCTGAGGCGCAGCACGGCCTGCGGCGGCAGCTGCGGGCGGTAGTGCCAGACGCCATTTTTCAGGACGCTGCCCGCCGGCGGCTCCATGCCGGCGCCGCTGCCGCGGATGCGCGCTTCGTCAATCACCAGCGCACCGGATTCGATGCGCCAGTCTTCCTCCCAGCGGATTTTCTCGATGGAATGGATCCAGCTTAAGGTGAAAGCGTCGATGGCGAGCACGGCGCTCGCCGCGCCGGCCGCCAGGCAGAGGCTCAAGAGTCGGCGCCGGCGGCACGGCGATTCGCTTGCTGCCAGCGGACCAGGTGCCAGATCGTGAACGCGGCGCTCATGGCGAAACCGATCTCGTCGGTCAACGGAATCGCCGCGACCAGCATGAAGGCGGCCGCGGCGGCGAAGCCGCGTTCGGCCATGTTGAGCGAAGCGAACATGAAGCCGATCGCTGCCGCACCCCACAGCATGATCGACACCACCGCCTTGAACACGATGTAGGCGACGGCCGCCACGGTCCAGTCGCCCTGCAGCATCAACGCCGGCGCATACACGGCCATGTAGGGAATCACGAAGCCGGCGATGGCGATCTGCACCGCCTTGAAGCCGATCTTCATCGCCGACTCCTTGGCAATCGAGGCGGCGGCGAAGGCGGCCAGCGCCACCGGCGGCGTCAGGTCGGCCATGATGCCGAAGTAGAAGACGAACATGTGGCTGACGATCAGCGGCACGCCGAGCTTCAGGAGCGCCGGCGCGGCGATGGAGCTGGTGATGATGTAGTTGGGGATGGTCGGGATGCCCATGCCCAGCACCAGGCAGACCAGCATCGTCAAGACCAGCGAGAGGAACAGGCTCTTTTCGCCGACGCTGAGGATGAAGCCGGCGAAGGAAGACGCCGCTCCGGTCAAGGTCAGCACGCCGATGATGACGCCGACGATGGCGCAGGCCACACCCACCGGCAGCGCCTGCTGCGCGCCCTCGACCAGGCTCAGCTTGAGCAGGTGCAGGGTCTTCATGCCGCCCCGGATGGCGAAGGTCTGCGCCACCAGCGCGGCGATCAGCGCCAGCAGCGGGACGATGCCCCAGGTTTCCATGTTCTTGACGAACACCGCGGCGGAAAGGCCCAGTGCAAACCAGAACACGTAGCGGAAGGCCGTGGCGGAAATGCGCGCGGCAATCGCGGCGCCGAGGATCAGCACGGCGGTCAGCACCAGGCCGACCATGCCGGCGAACATCGGCGTGAAGCCGTTGAACAGCGTGATCACCAGCACCACCAGCGGCAGCAGCAGATACCAGTTGTCGCGCATGGCGTGCCAGGGGTTCGGGCATTGCTCCTTGGGCAGGCCGACCAGGTTCTTGCGCCCGGCTTCGAGATGCACCATCCAGAAGGCCGTGACGTAATAGAGGATGGCCGGAATCGCTGCCGCCTGGACGATGTCGGCATAGGGCACGTTGATGTTCTCGGCCATGATGAAGGCCACCGCACCCATCACCGGCGGCATGATCTGGCCGCCCATCGACGAGGTGGCTTCCACCGCGCCGGCGAAGACGCCGGAATAGCCGAACTTCTTCATCAGCGGAATCGTGAACTGCCCGGTGGTCAGCACGTTGGCCACGCCCGAGCCGGAGATGGTGCCCATCAGGCCCGAGGAAATCACCGCCACCTTGGCCGGGCCTCCCTTGCTGTGGCCAACGAAACCCAGCGCGATCGAATTGAACAGGTGGATCATGCCGGCGTGTTCGAGGAAGGAGCCGAACAGGATGAAGAGGAAGATGTAAGTGGCCGAGACCAGGGTCGGGATGCCGAAGATGCCCTCGCTGCCGAGCGCCAGTTGATTGACGATCTGGTCGAAGCCATAGTGGCGGTGTCCCAGGTCGCCCGGCAGCAGATGGCCGAACACACCATAGAGCAGGAACACGCCGCAGACGATGGGCAGCGCCAGGCCGAGCATGCGCCGCGTCGCCTCGAAGGTGAGGATCACCAGCGCCGTGCCGACGAACAGGTCGAGATTGCTCGGGTCGCCCGAGCGCTGGATCAGGTCGGCCTCGAAAATCCAGTGGTAGGTCGACAGGGCCAAGGCGCCTGCGGCCAGCACCGTGTCGCCGGCGCCGACTTTCGAAAGCTTGCCGCCATTCTTGAAGGCGGGGTAAAGAACGAAGGTGATGCAGAGCAGGAAGCCGACGTGCAGGCTGCGGATGACCAGGCTGGAGAGCGGATGGAAGGCCGCAACGATCAGCTGGTAGGTTGAGAATGCCAGCGCCAGGGCGTTGAGGATCGTCAGCCAGCCCCCGCCGAGCCGGCGCTGCACGCCGTGCTCGGAGAACTCTTCCTGGCCGTGGTCGGGGGCGACGCTGTGATCGGTCACGGGACGTTACTTATTTGATCAGCCCGACTTCCCTGTAGTACTTCTCGGCGCCGGCATGCAGCGGTGCCGGCGGAGCCTTGGCGGCGTTCTCCCTGGTGATGGCCTTGGCCGCGCCGTGCGCGGCCTGCAATTCGGGCAAATGTTCGAAGATCGCCTTGGTCATCTTGTAGGCAGCATCGGCCGACACGCCTTCATGGCTGACGAGGAAGTTCTGGATCGCCACGGTGGGTGTCGCCTCGGTCTGGCCGTTGTAGGTATTGGCCGGCACGGTGCCGGACTGGTAGGCGGCTTCGCCGATCTTCGCCACCACGTCGGCGGGGATAGGCACGATGACAATCTTGACCGCCGTGGCCAGGTCGCGGATCGCGGCGACGCCGAGGCCGGCGGAAATCAGCGTGGCATCGCGCTGACGGTTCTTCATCAACTCCACCGACTCGCCGAAGGGCAGATACTCGACCTTGGCGAAATCCTTGTAGCTCATGCCGGCGCCCTTGAAGATGTCGCGCGCGTTGAGCTCGGTGCCGGACTTCGGCGCGCCGCCGGCGATGCGCTTGCCCTTGAGGTCGGCCAGGCTCTTGATGCCGGAATCGGCGTTGGCGACGATCTGGATGTAGTTGGGATAGATCGCGGCAATGGTGCGCAGCTTCTTCAGCGGCGTCTTGAAGCCGGCTTCCTCGTTGCCCTTCCAGGCTTCGTTGAGCGCGTCGCCGAGAGTGAAGGCGATCTCGCCGCGCCCCGCCTGCAGCAGATTGAGGTTCTCGGCGCTGGCCTTGGTCACCTGAGCCGAGGTCTTGGCGCCGGGCATGGCCTTGCCATAGACCTGCGACAGGGCGACGCCCAACGGGTAATACACGCCCGAGGTGCCGCCGGTAAGCACGGTGACGAATTCCTGGGCATGGGCAGTGGCGGTGAGTGCCAGGGCGGCCGCGGCGATGAGCAGGGTACGCGCTTGCTTCATTGGAAAATCCTCCAAGAATAGATTGTTGAAAGATGGAGCTTACAACCAGTCGCGAGTCGACGGGAAGTGACGATGGAATCTTGCGGTGCCGCGTTCAGGATTTATACTGTTCGTATATCCCTCCTGGTATCGATGGAACATGAAACTGCCAAAGCTGGAAAATCCCGCAGGCGATTTCTGGGGTGGCTTCGCCGCCATGCTGGTGGCCTTGCCTTCGGCCATTGCATTCGGCGTGACCATTTATTCCGTTCTGGGTACGGACCATGTCGCGCTCGGCGCGCTGGCCGGGATCCTTGGCGCGACGGCGATCGGCATTGTTGCCTCGTCCTTCGGCGGCACCAACCGGCTGATTTCGGCGCCCTGTGCCCCGGCCGCCGCGGTAGCGTCCGCCTTTGCCATCGAAGCCGTGAAGAGCGGCGCGCCAGTGGATACGACGCTGCTGCTGCTGACCCTCCTCGGCCTGCTCGCCGGGCTGATGCAGGTGGCATTCGGCCTGCTGCGCCTGGGGCGCCTGATCAAATACATGCCCTACACGGTGGTCAGCGGTTACCTGTCCGGGGTCGGGCTTATCATCATCGGCAGCCAGGTGCCGAAGCTGCTGGGCACGCCCAAGGGCCTGAACTTCTGGACGGCGCTGGCCGCTCCCGATCAGTGGCGCTGGCAGGGCATAGTCGTCGGCGTGGTGACCATTCTGGCAATGCTCGGTTTTCCGCGCCTGACCAAGGCGGTGCCGGGCGCAGTTCTCGGCCTGGTCGCAGGCATTGCCGCCTACTTCGGCCTTGGCCTGCTCGACCCCGCGCTGCTGAGCCTGCAGGCCAACACCCTGGTGGTCGGTGCGCTCGACGGCGGCGGCGGCGGCGGCAGTTTCTTCGCCGGCCTGACCGGACGCTGGACCGCGATTTCCGATATCAGCCTGCAGCAGTTGCAATTCCTGGTAATGCCGGCACTGACCCTGGCCGTGCTGCTGTCCATCGACACGCTGAAAACATGCGTGGTGCTCGACGCGCTGACCCGTTCGCGCCATGACTCGAACCGCGAACTGATCGGCCAGGGTCTGGGCAACCTCGCTTCTGGCGCCATCGGCGGCATTCCCGGCGCCGGCACCATGGGGGCGACGCTGGTGAATATCTCCGGCGGCGCCAGCAGCCGCTTTTCCGGCCTGGTCGAGGGGGTGCTGGCGCTGATTGCCTTCCTGTTGCTGGCGAGCTTCATTGCATGGATCCCCGTCGCCGGGCTGGCCGGCATCCTGATCGTGATCGGCGTGCGCATGATCGACCGCAACAGCTTCCATTACCTGAAATCGCGCTCGACCATCCTCGATTTCGCGGTGATCGTCGCCGTGGTCGGCACGGCCCTGACGGTCAGCCTGATCGCGGCGTCGGGCGTCGGCATCGTGCTGGCCGTGATGCTGTTCATCCGCGAGCAGATTGGCGGTTCCATCATCCGCCGCAAACTGATGGGCAACGAGACTTTCTCGAAGCGCGTGCGCACCCAGGAGGAAATGAAAATCCTCACGGCACATGGCAATCGCGCCGCGATCATCGAGCTGCAGGGCAGCCTGTTTTTCGGCACCACCGACCAGCTCTACCTGGCCATGGAGCCGGAACTGAAAACGCGCGACTTCCTGATCCTCGACATGCGTCGCATCCAGACCGTGGATGTCACCGCCGCCCATCTGCTGGAACAGGTCAAGGACATGCTGGCCGAACGCAAGGGCTTCCTGATCTTCAGTGCAATTCCGGCGACCCTGCCCTCGGGGCGCGACATGCAGCAGTACTTCGACCAGGTCGGCCTGATCCAGGAGGGTAGCCCGGTGCGGGTGTTCCCGGAACTGGATGACGCGCTGGAATGGGTCGAGGATCGCATCATTCGCGAGGCGGCGCTGCAGCGCGACGAGGAATCTGCGCTGGAACTGCACGAAGTCGAACTGTTTGCCGGGCGCAAGGAACAGACGCTGGCCGCGCTGGAGCAATGCATGGAGAAGCGCAGCGTGGCGAAGGGCGCAAACATTTTCAATCGCGGCGATTCCGGCGATGAGCTGTTCCTGATCCGCCGCGGCGCGGTGCGCATCATGCTGCCGCTGTCAGACCGCCAGTCGCATCATCTGGGTACCTTCGGCCGCGGGGCGTTCTTCGGCGAGATGGCTTTCCTCGATGGCGAGGTGCGCTCGGCCGATGCGGTCGCCTTCACCGATACCGAGCTGTATGTGCTGTCGCGCCGCGCCTTCGACAAGTTCGCCGAGGAGCACAAGAAACTCGGCCTGCGCCTGATGGAAGGCATCGCCAGCGTACTCGCCAGCCGCTTGCGCTACACCAATGCCGAGTTGCGCGTGCTGGAGTCCTGAGCCGGCCAGGCCGGAGATCGGCGGAAGACGCAGGCATTTACCCGCCTTCGACTGATTCCGGCCTTCCGGCAGATGCATAGCGAATGGCCGGTCCTCGGCGCATTGCTGTCCTCGATCATTGAATGCAGCTCGGACAGCCCAATGCTGCGCCGCAGCTTGAAGTCTCCATGCGACGGTGCTAACTTGCCAATTGCATAAGGAAGATCTAGGGCCACGCTTAATAAGTTGCCGCGAAACTCAGTGGCAAGGTTAGGTGGCTAGTTGGCCGCCAGTGCTGATTCTCCCGAGCGTACCTGTACTCACCATGATCCAATCGAAGTTCATCAGGAGGACTTTATTATGCAAGTAGTGGTCAGAACTTATTCTGGGAAGGGTGCAAAAGAGTTGTTTGATGTACTGGAGAAGCGCAAAGCGGATGTGGAAAGCATCCTCCGTAGCGTCGGCGGTTTTGTGACCTACACGCTGGCCCGCAGCGGTGACGGGGGATTTTCAGTGACGGTTTGCAAAGACAAGGCCGGTATCGATGAAAGCGTGCAAAAGGCGAGGGAGTGGATAGCGAAAAATGCAGGAACAACTGGTGTGGGTGCGCCCAACGTGTCCGAAGGCACGGTCATCATTCACGCAAAATAGCATTCTGTATGTACTGGCGCACTGACGCGAGAAAGCTTGACCACCAGTCACGACAACGACAGGACGCCAACAAAAGCCCCGCTTTGGCGGGGTTCTCGTTTTTTGGGAGGGCTCTCGCCGGCATCCGCAAGTGGCCCTTACAGCGACCAAGGCGATTCCACCCACTGGCCGCAACCGCTCCATTGCAGACCCGCCAGCCGCAAATTTGAGGTGGATCGTTTAAGTTTTAGGTGAGATGGCAGGTTCGCTGAAGCGTGAGCCGTCAGAAATCCGGGCGGCCACTCTAAATCACGCCCGCGGTACGCAGTGTCGCAATGTCTTCCTCGTTGCGTCCGAGTTCTCTCAGGATTGCTTCGGTATCCTGTCCCAGCAGCGGCGGCGCCAGGCGGTAGGCTATCGGGGTTGCCGAGAAGCAGATCGGGTTGCCCACCTGCGGCGCGCTGCCGCCCGCGGCGTGGGGCAGGTCGATGCGCAGGCCGCGATGCCGCACCTGCGGAGCGGCGAAGACGCCGGCCAGATCGTTGATCGGGCCGCAGGGCACGGCGGCGTTCTCCAGCAGGGCGATCCACTCGGCGGTGGTTTTCATCACGGTCGCCTGGCGCAGCAGCGGGATCAGTTCGCCGCGATTTTTGAC
>VEPA01000183.1 GCA_012026675.1 Betaproteobacteria bacterium
AAGTTGATCACGTTGCTGGCGTTGTAAATCAGCGTAAACCCCAGCGCCGCCAGCGCATACGTGGCGCCGACCGTGATGCCTGAAAACAGGAACTGCAGGAACTGCGACAAGATGGCGTCTCCCTGGCCGGCTGCTATTTCGGCCGCCGGTCGATGACCCGCTTGGCCTTGCCTACCAGGGTGCGCTCCACCTTGTCGGTCTCGACTACATGCACCGTCGAGGAGACGCCGACCAGTACCTTGATGCGATGCTCGACCTCGGCGCCGATCTCCTTGCGCTTCTGTTCGTTGACCCTGTCCGAAAGGTCGGCGCGCACCTCGACATAAACGTCCAGCTTGTCCAGATGCCCGTCGCGCGAAACCTGCAGTTGGTACTGGGCGCAGAGGTTGGGGTTCTTCAGCAGGATTTCCTCGATCTGGGTCGGGAACACGTTCACGCCGCGGATGATCAGCATGTCGTCGCTGCGCCCGGTGATCTTTTCCATGCGCCGCATGGTGCGCGCCGTGCCCGGCAGCAAACGCGTCAGGTCGCGCGTGCGGTAGCGGAGAATGGGCAGTGCCTCCTTGGACAACGAGGTAAACACCAGTTCACCTATTTCGCCGTCGGGCAGCACGGCGCCGGTTTCGGGATGGATGATCTCGGGATAGAAGTGGTCTTCCCAGAGGGTCGGGCCGTCCTTGGTCTCGACGCACTCGCAGGCCACGCCCGGCCCCATGACTTCCGACAGGCCGTAGATGTCGATGGCGTCGATGTTCAGGCGCTCCTCGATCTCGCGCCGCATCTCGTTGGTCCACGGCTCGGCGCCGAAAATGCCGACGCGCAAGCTGGTTGCGCGCGGATCGATGCCGGCCTTGATCATCTCGTCGGCCACGGTCAGCATGTAGGACGGCGTGCAGCAGATCACCGTCGGCTTGAAGTCCTGGATCAGCTGGATCTGCTTTTCGGTCTGGCCGCCGGACATCGGAATCACCGTGGCACCCAGGCATTCGCCACCGTAGTGGGCGCCGAGGCCGCCGGTGAACAGCCCGTAGCCGTAGGAATTGAGGATCATGTCGTCGGCGCTGCAACCGGCGGCGCGCATCGCGCGCGCCATCAGCTGGGCCCACATCGAGATATCGTTCTTCGTGTAGCCGACCACCGTCGGCTTGCCCGTGGTACCGGACGAAGCGTGGATGCGCACGACGTCCTTCATCGGCGTCGCGAACATGCCGAAGGGATAGGTGTCGCGCAGGTCGGCCTTGGTCGTGAAGGGAAACTTCGCCAGGTCGGAAAGCTGCTTGAGGTCATCCGGATGCACGCCGGCGTCATCGTATTTCTTGCGGTAATGCGGCACGTTGTCGTAGGCGTGTTTGAGCGACCACTTCATGCGCTGCAGCTGCAGGGCCTGCAATTCGTCCTTGCTGGCCTTCTCGATGGGCTCCAGATCGCTGGCCGGAACATTTTGCTTGCTCATGTATTTCCCCTCTATACGGCTTCTCGATGAGCCATCTGTTTGACGAAGGCCAGATTTTCCACGACCTTGGCCTGAATGTGTGAAATCTGATCCGGGCTCAGGTGGCGGAAACGCCCCATGGCCTTGAGATAATCCGTGACCGGCAGCGGGTCATCGACCGGCCGCGTGAAATGCAGGCCGTCGGTCGGGTTGTACTCCCACAACATCACGAAATTCGTCTCGACGGCCTTGCGTGCGACTTCCATGTTCTGGTCGGTCGGAAAGCGCCAGCCCGTGGTGCAGGGCGAATACACGTGCAGGTAGGCGAAACCGCGCTTGGCGGCCTCGATCGCCTTGTCCAGCTTGTCGTACAGGTCTTCCATGTAGGCCGTGGAGGCCGTGGCGACATATTCGCAGCGATGATTGACCATGATCAGCGGCAAGTTCTTGGCGTCCTGCGTCTTGCCCTGCGAGGGCACGCCGCCCGGCCCCTTGCCGATCGGCGTGGTCGAGGTCCAGGCGCCGTAGGGCGTGCAGCTCGAACGCTGCATGCCGGTGTTCATGTAGCCCTCGTTGTCGACCACCATGAACAGGATCTGCTCGTTGCGTTCCGCCGCGCCGGAAAGCGACTGGAAGCCGACGTCGGAGGCACCGCCGTCGCCGGCAATCGCCAGCGCCGTGACCTCGCGTCCGACACGCTTGTACTGGCGCTTGACGCCGGCCAGCATGGCCGCGGTGTTGGTCAGCAGCGGATGGAAAACCGGAATCTTGGTGCCGGTAGTGCCGTTGAAGCCGACCGAGCCCATGCCCGGCACGCAACCCGGCGGCGTCGCCAGCACGGTGTCCGGGCCCACCCGGCGCAGCGTGTGGCGCATCAGGAGTTCGGTGTTGCAGCCCTGGCAGCCGGCCAGGCCCGGCGCGAACAGGTCCTCCCAGTCGCCGACCTCGTTGAAGATGCGCGAAGTCGTGACATAGGTCAGCGCGTTGTGCGGACAAGCCTGCACGCAGGCCGGAGAGCCTTCGCACATATCGCACTTGGCGACATGGCCGCTTCCCGCATCTAGCGCGATGCCGGCATAGGCGCAGCCGACGGTGCATAGCAGGCAATCGACGC
The DNA here is from genome assembly GCA_012026675.1 of Betaproteobacteria bacterium. Lineage (GTDB taxonomy): Bacteria > Pseudomonadota > Gammaproteobacteria > Burkholderiales > Rhodocyclaceae > Sulfuritalea. The sequence goes on from VEPA01000183.1 coordinate 2,547, forward strand.
ACTTGTCCGCGTTCCAGTCGATCACGCCGTTGGCGTAGTACTTGGTCAGCGCCGCCGCCGGGCAGCCCGTGACGCACTTCGGATCGGCGCACTGGCGGCACAGGGCGAGTTCGAAGCCGTCGTCAGCACTGCCGACGATCTGGATCCGCGAGCGCGCCGTATCGCCTACGCCGACTTTTGCCGTGGCGCAGGCCGTCATGCAGTCGCCGCAGCCGTCGCATTTATTGGCATCGAAGGCGATGGTGTTGTAGGCGCCCATGCTTATCTCCAGGTCTTCGACATGATTTCGCGTCCGACCTTCATCGGTTCGGCGAGGAAACGTTCCTTCACCGGCGACAGGTCGATCCGGCGCAGGATCAACTGGCACATCACGCCGCCGTCGAAGAATTCATTGACGCCATAGATTCCCGTCAGGCGCTTGTCGGCAGTGAAGATCGCCTTCAGGTAGCGGCCGCTGGCTTCGTCGAAACGCGTCACGACTTCGCCGCCCTCGGGCACCTTGCTCGAGCCGACGGAAATCGCATGGCGGCCGAAGAAGTGGTAGGTGTTGAGCGGCACGCCGCCCGGATACTGC
>VEPA01000095.1 GCA_012026675.1 Betaproteobacteria bacterium
GGCAGTGCCCGACGCGCCGGGCATGGATCGCGCACTGGAGCGCGAGCTTTACGACCTGATCGTGCTCGACCTCATGCTGCCGGGCGAAGACGGTCTGGCCATCTGCCGCCGGCTGCGCGGGGCGGCCAACCCGGTGAGCATCATCATGCTGACCGCCAAGGGCGACGAAGTGGATCGCATCGTCGGCCTCGAAATCGGCGCCGACGACTATTTGCCCAAGCCCTTCAACCCGCGCGAACTGGTGGCGCGCATCCATGCCGTATTGCGCCGGCAGGCCGAGCCGACGCCGCCAGGCGCGCCGGCCATTACCGAGGAAAGCGTGAGTTTCGGCAAGGTGACGGTCAACCTGGCGACGCGGGAACTCGAACGGGAAGGAACGAGCACCCTGCTCACTTCTGGCGAATTCGGCCTGCTGCGCGTGCTGCTGGAGCATCCACGCCAGCCGATGAGCCGCGACAAGCTGATGGAACTGGCTCGCGGACGGGAATATGAAGTCTTCGATCGCGCCATCGACGTGCAGATTTCGCGCCTGCGCAAGCTGGTCGAGGAAGATCCCGGCAAGCCGCGCTACATCCAGACGGTCTGGGGCTTCGGCTACGTTTTCGTTCCTGACGGAAAAAAGCACGAATGATCGCAGGCCCTGCGGAATGAAGCTGCTGCCGCGCACGCTGCTGTGGCGCACCTTCCTCCTCGTCGCGCTGCTGATGATGATTTCCGTGGTGGCCTGGTTCGCCATTTTTCGCACTTACGAGCGCGAGCCGCGCGCCAGACAGCTGGCGCAAACCCTGGTCAGCGTTGCCAACCTGACCCGTGCCGCGCTGATTTCCGCGCGCGCGGAAGCCCGCCGCGATCTCTTGCGCGAGTTGTCCGATCGCGAAGGCATCCGCATCTATCCGGCAGAAACCTCGGATCGGGTCGAGCCGCTGCCCGACCGGCCTTTTCTGCACCGGGTGGAAGAACTGGTCAGGGAGCAGCTCGGACCGAATACCCGCCTGTCGCTGGAGCGCGAGGGCGAGCAGGCCTTGTTCGTCAACTTTCGCATCGACGAGAGCGACGACGGCGATTACTGGCTGGCCCTGCCCCGCGAGCGCATCGATCGCGTTTTTCCGCTGGGCTGGCTGGGCTGGGGCATCGCCGCCCTTCTTCTGTCGCTGGCCGGGGCATGGCTGATCGTGTTCCACATCACCCGCCCGCTCAAGGCCCTGCAGCAAGCCGCGCAAAAAGTCGGCGCCGGCGAGACGCCGCCCCGGCTCGATGAAGGCGGCCCGAGCGAACTGGCGACCGTTGCCACCGCCTTCAACCAGATGAGCGCCGACCTGGCGCAGATCGACCAGGATCGGGCACTGATCCTGGCCGGCGTCTCGCACGATCTGCGCACGCCGCTGACGCGTCTGCGCATGGGCATCGAGATGTCCGCCGACGAAGACTTGCGCGAAGGCATGACGGCCGACATCGAGGAAATGGACAAGACCATCGGCCAGTTCCTCGACTTCGCCCGCTCGGAAGGCGGCGAAGCGCCACAGGCGGTGGATGTCGCCGCCTTGCTGGCCGATCTCGCCAGCCAGTACCGGCGCCGGGGTTTCGCTGTGGATATGGACGATGCCGCTGCCGTGCCCTCAGCACCGACTTTTGCGGCCGACCTGGCAGTGCGGCCGCAGGCCCTGCGCCGCGCGGTCAGCAACCTGATCGATAACGCGCTGCGCTATGCGGGTCCGGACCGCCCGGTCGAACTGGGCCTGAACGCCGCCGCCGGCGAGTTCGTGATCGAGGTGCGCGACCGCGGCCCCGGCATTCCGCCCCAGGATGTCGAACGCATCAAGCGTCCCTTTGCCCGCCTCGAAGCGGCGCGCAGCAACACCGCGGGCGCCGGCCTCGGACTGGCCATCGTCGAGCGCATTGCGCGTTCCCACAACGGGCGCCTCGAACTGCTGCCACGCGACGGCGGCGGCCTGATTGCGCGTTTGGTGCTGCGTCCCATCGATTCACAAACCGCGACCCCATGAACGACACCGCCGCACCCACTCCGTATGCACGTATCGGCGGCCAGCCTGCAGTGCGCCGCCTGGTCAAACGCTTCTATGAACTGATGGACACCCTGCCCGAGGCTTATGCCATCCGCAAGCTGCACCAGCCCGACCTGTCCGGCGCCGAGGAAAAACTCTTCATGTTCCTTTGCGGCTGGCTTGGCGGACCGCAACTTTATGTCGAAAAACACGGACACCCGCGGCTGCGCGCACGGCATCTGCCGTTTGCTATCGCCAGCGAGGAAGCGGAACAGTGGATGCTGTGCATGCGCACGGCCATGGCAGAGGTGATCGACGACGAAACATTGCGCGCCGGCCTCGACAAAGCGTTCAACGACCTGGCGCTTCACATGCGCAACCGCAACGATCCGCCCGCCGCCTGAGGGCGAGGCGGGAATTCGCGACGCATGCGTCGCGCCCCCGCAGCCGGCTGGCTGTGCAAAGCCAGCCGTGGGCCACGCAGCAGATTTATTGCATGTCGGCGCTGGCCTGCTTCCGGCGCAGGGCCTCGGCATAGCGATGCCGGGCCATGAGGCGCGGATCCGTGATGATGAGGCCGATGGTCTCGCCGATCACCATCACCACGCCCAGCACCGGCAGCACCAGCATCAGGCCCGGGATGCCGGCCACGGCACCGCCGGCGAAAATCATCAGCACCGTCACCAGAGGATGCAGTTCCAGGCTCTTGCCTACGGTCATCGGCATGTACACGAAATCGTCGAGCAGGCGCACGAGGCCGAACAGGCCGATTGCCCAGTAGGCCTTGGCCGGATCGGACGGAAAGTCCGTGGCTGCCACCAGCACAACCAGCAGGCCGCCGAGTATCGAGCCGACATAGGGCACCCAGGCCAGCACCGCGCAGATCAGCCCCAAGGCCAGCGGTCCGGGGATGCCCAGCAGCCAGAGCCCGGCGGCCAGTGTCACGGTATCGAGCAGGGTCAGATTGACCAGGCCCTGGAAGTAGGCGCGTGCCGTGCGATCGATCTCGTGCAGCAGGAACAGGGTCTTCTCGAAAAACGCATTGGGTACCGCAGCGCTCAGAAAACGTTTGAAGCGGCGTCCGTCACGCAGGAAGAAGAAGGCCAGGAAGGGCGCCAGCAACAGCGACGGCGTCCAAGCCATGATGCCCAGCGCCACGGGCTCCAGATGGTCGGCGATGCTCCCCGTACTCTGCGCCAGGCGCGCGGCGACGGTATCGGCAAGTTTGGCGCGGGCCAGCGTGGACCAATGGGCCTCGAGTGAGCGCAACGAGGCATCGAGAAGTTGTGTGCCGCCCTGCACATAGCGATCCACCGTATCCTGCCACTGTGTCAACTGGCCCATCAAGCGCGGCATCAGGGCGACGCCGATGAGCCCCACCAGCACAAGAAACGCCAGTGTAACGAGGCTTGCCGCCGCGTCGCGGCGCATGCCGCGATAGATCAGCGCCCTGACCGGGGGATAAAGGAAGTAGTAAAGGATCAGCGCCAGCAGGAAGGGCACGACCAGCCACAGTACCTTCTGGAACACCAGCAGCAGCAGGCAGGGCGTGGCAATGATCGCCGCCCAGACCACGGGACCGGAAGCATGGTGCGCAGCATGCGGCCGCATCACCTTGATTTCTGTTGAATTCACGGTTCGTCGCTACCCCGGATGCCGATCGACGTTCATTGGGTGTGCCATGCC
>VEPA01000182.1 GCA_012026675.1 Betaproteobacteria bacterium
CTCCAGCACGTCGTTGATCAGGGCAAGAAGATGTTCACCGCTGCGGTTGATGATGTCCAGCATCTCGCGCAGGCCCTCGCCCAGGCCCGGCTGGGCGCGCGCCAAGCGCGAAAAGCCGAGGATCGCATTCAGCGGCGTGCGCAATTCGTGGCTCATGTTGGCAAGAAAGACACTCTTGGCCCGATTGGCGGTTTCGGCAACGATCTTTGCTTCGCCCAGGTCGGCAGTGCGCTTTTCAACCAACTCCTCGAGGTGTTGGCGGTACTCAGCAAGCTCGGCTTCGGTACGCTTGCGCTCGGTAATGTCCTCCATGACGGCGATGAAGTGAGAAATGGCGCCATTCTCTTCGGTGACCGGCGAGATGATCGCCAACTCCCAAAAGACAGTGCCGTCCTTCTTGCGATTCTGGAGTTCGCCACGCCAGGTCCTGCCTGAGGTGATGGTGCCCCACAAGTTCTCGTACAGGTCCGGCGGGTTCAGGCTGGACTTGAGCAGGCGCGGATTCTGTCCGAGCACCTCTTCGCGCGCATAGCCGGTGACGCGGACGAAGGCATCGTTGACGAAGACGATGGCGCCCGTGGCATCGGTGACAATCAGCGAAGCGGTGGTCTGCGCCATCCCTGTGCCAAGCAAGCGGAGCTGTTCTTCACTCTCACGCAGTCTGGCCAGCGCCTGTTCACGCGCCACCCCTGTACGGTGGAGCATCAGGATCAAGATCGACAGCAATGCCGCGATACCCAGGGCATAGCCGATGACATTGCGTGTGTGCTGTTGATGCGGCGCCAGCAGGTCCTTGGTAGCCTCGGCAACAAAGCAGGTCAGCCCATACTCGGGCAGCTTGCGGTAGCCGAATACACGCTCAATGCCATCAAGACTGGTGGCGAATGTGAACGTACCCGAGACGGGTGATGCCGCATCTTGAAACGGCCAGGAAATGACCCTGCCAAGATACTCATCACCGTTCGGCGCGTGCGCGATGCCCTCGCTGTTGCCGCGCAGGATGCTGCTGGCGCCGAGTTCGCCAAGTTTGAGCGCGTCATGGAAGGCAATGAAGTTGTCCGGGCTGATCGAAGCCACGATGACGCCCCGGAACGCGCCATCCACGAGGATCGGACGGGTGAACTGGATGGTCCATTTGCCCGTAACCCGCCCCTTGATCGGTTTGCTGATGAACAACCGATCCTCGCCGCTGTCGCGATGCACACGAAAGTGCTCCCGGTCGCTCAGGTCGACGCGGTCCTTGGGCGGTGCAAGGTTCGAGTAGGCCAGCAGGCCTTCGGCGTCGATGACGCCAATCTGGAAGGTGATGTCCTGGATATGCGCCTGACGGGCTTTGACAACTGCCGCGAAGCGCTCCCAGTCGCCGTGCCATTCCGTCCGCAGGTTGAGCAGCAATTCGTTCAGGCGCTTGATCGTCGACCGCGTGTTTTCCGCGAAAGCCTGGGCCTGAAAGACTGTCGTTGTCTCTGCCTCGCGCAGGTATTCGCGCCGGCTGCGGTCGATTTCATAAGCGGCAAGACCTGCAGCCAACAGCCACAGCAATGCTTGTGAAATCAGCAGGCGAACGCGCGCCGTTTCAAGGATCATGGTCGGAGTCTTGTCGCGCGGAGCAGTGAGCAAAACTATTGCTAAGGTAATACCACCACGCTGTCAGTCTAGTCGCGGGGAACAGTGGGCGCAACTATTGCGAAGGTAATACCATCCCGATCAGCGAATCGGCCGCGCTGGCCACGACATCGACGGTGGACGGGCGGGTCGGCATACGTGTCGATTTCGGGCAGGGCTGGTCATGCTGCTCCAGGGACCGTTTTGACGCGGTCGAGCGCAGGTTTGCCGACATGCACGGCCATGTCGAAGAATTCGGCACGGGAGTCCAGATCACGCTGCCGGCAACATTGGCGTAGGCGCAGACGGCTACCGACAGAACTCAACGGCCTTCACAAGCACCCGAGTGCCGGTCCTTGCTCATTGCATGACCCAACCCCGTGGCTTCCGTGCTAGCCTCTGAGGTGGCTGAGGTCATGGCAGCGCAGGATGGATTGTCCTCCTGCCGCCGTCGGGCCTGCCGGACCCGGCCCTTAGCATCTCGCAAAGACCAAGAGCAAGAACGGAATGCCCAAGAGATCCCTCCTCCCCTTCCTTGCTGCGGGCCTCGTTCTTTGCGCCGTCGACATCCGCGCCCAGACTGCAATCCCGGGCTCCCTGCTGCCGGGCCAGGTCGAACGCCAATTCCAGCAAGGTCCCGTCCCCCGCCCTGCGGTGGGCGGCCCGCTGCCGGCCATACCGACCCAGCCGGCACCGCCCGGCGCCGACACGGCGCGCTTTCCGCTGCGGCAGGTCGATCTGGAAGGCTATTCCCGGCTGCCGCCGGCCGAGTTCCAGGCCATGGTCGCCCCCTACCTGCATCGGGAAGTCAGCCTGGCTGACCTGTATGTCCTCGCCGATGCCCTCACCGCCCGGTACCGCAATGGCGGCTATCTGCTGTCCCAGGTGATCGTGCCTGCCCAGGC
>VEPA01000234.1 GCA_012026675.1 Betaproteobacteria bacterium
AGTGAAAGCGGAAAGGTCACCCGCCAGAAGCGTGTCCAGGCATTGGCGCCGAGATCCTGCGCGGCTTCGAGCAGTGCCGGGTCGTGTTTTTAGAGGGTGGTATAAAGCGGCAGCACCCTGAACGGCAGGTGCACATAGACCAGTCCGGCGACCATGGCGAATGGCGTATAGAGCAGGCCGACCGGTCCCAGCAGCATGATCCAGGCATAGACGCGGACCAGGAAGTTGCTGGCGAAAGGCAGGATCACCAGCAGCACCAGGAAATCGCGGCGCTGCTTGGCGCTCCTGGCGATCAGCCAGGCCAGCGGATAGGCCAGCACGATGCAGATCAGCGTGGTCAGCGCCGCGACGAGGAAGGAGCGAACGAATATCTCGAGATATATGACGTCGGCGGCAAGGAAGCGGTAGGCATCGAGCGTCAATGCCGGCAGCGGCGCGAGGCCGCCGAATTCGCCGGTCTCGCGGAATCCGGCCATGACCACGATCAGCGCCGGCAGCAGGAAGAAGAACAGCAGGAAGATCGTCGGCGGCAGCGTCACTACCCACCTGGTGAAACCTGCCGGCTGGCTGCGAATTTCGGACATGGCGGCTGCGCGCTAATTTCTCAGGAACACGCCGGCGTCATGGCGCCAGCAGACCCAGACGGCATCGCCAACCTCGTGGAACTTGGCGCGGCCTGGCGCGGCGTTGGGCATCAGCGCCTCGATCACGGCGCCGTTGGCGAGTTCCACCTTGTACAGCGTGACGTCGCCCAGGTACAGCAACTCGCGCACGCGGCCCTCGAAGCGGTTCTTCAGGTCGGCCGATTCCTTGTGGCCATGAACGCGGATCAGTTCCGGGCGCAGCGCAAAGACGCCGCGCTCGCCGACGGCAATCGGCCGCGGGTCGGTCGCCGCGATCTCGCCCAGGCCCTCCGCGCGCAGCCCCAGCAGCACCTTGCTCGACGAGGTCACTTCGACCTCGATCAGGTTGATCTTGCCGATGAAGTCGGCGACAAAGCGATTGGCCGGCGCCGAGTAGAGCTTGTCCGGCTCGTCGAGCTGTTCGACACGGCCGTCCTTCATCACGGCGATGCGGTGCGACAGCGCCAGCGCCTCCTGCTGCGAATGCGTGACGAAGATGAAAGTGATGCCGACTTCGCGCTGCAGCGCGATCAATTCGATTTGCATTTCGACGCGCAGCTTGGCGTCGAGCGCCCCCAGCGGTTCGTCGAGCAGCAGCAGGCGCGGCTTGTTTACCAGGCCGCGTGCCAGCGCAACGCGTTGCTTCTGGCCGCCGGAGAGTTCGTGGGGGAAGCTGGCCGCCTTGTCTTCGAGGTGCACCAGCGCCAGGGGTTCATCGACGCGGCGCCGTATCGCCGGTGCCGACTCTCCGGCCATTTCCAGCGGAAAGGCGATGTTGCCGGCCACGGTCATGTGCGGAAACAGCGCGTAACTCTGGAACACGGTATGCAGGGGCCGCCGCTCGGGCGGCACGCCGGCGAGGGATTTGCCGTCGAGCAGGATCTCGCCTTCATCCGGCGCATCGAATCCCGCGATCATGCGCAGGATGGTGGTCTTGCCGCAGCCCGAGGGACCGAGCAGGGTAAAGAATTCGCCGGCCTCGATGGCCAGTGAAACCTCCTTCACCGCTTCGAGCGAACCGAAGCGGCGGGTTACATTGCGGATTTCAAGCAGGGCCATGTCTGGGGCTCCGGCTGACGGCGCGCAAGGGAAACTACCCGAAAATGTGGGCCTCTACCGTGTGCAGCGGGAACGTTCAGCCGTCTTCGGTGATGTTGGTGATCAACTCCTGCAGGACGGTATCCGCCTTTTCGTTGGCTATCTGGCAGGTGCCGGCATTCTCGTGGCCGCCCCCGCCGTAGAACAGCATCAGTTCGCCAATGTTGGTGTTCGATGTGCGATTGATGATTGACTTGCCGACGGCGAACACCGTGTTCTGCTTCTGCTCACCCCACAAGACGTGGATGGAAATATTCACCTCGGGGAACAACGCATACACCATGAAACGATTGACGGCGAAAATAATGGGCTCGCGCCGCAAGTCGAGTACCGCGAGATTCTTGTACACCTTGGTGCGGCGCCTGATCTGTTCCTTGGCGTTATTGACGTGTTCGAAATAGAGATCGACGCGTTCCTTGACATCCGGCAGGGCCAGGAGCTCGTCGATGCCGTGATCCCGGCAGTAGGCGATCAGATCCATCATCAACTGGTAGTTACTGACGCGAAATTCGCGGAAGCGGCCCAGACCGGTGCGCGAATCCATGACATAGCTGAGCAGCACCCAGCCTGTCGGGTCGAGGATCTCCTCCCTGGTAAAGCTCGCCGAGTCGCTCTTGTCGACAGCGCTCAGCATTTCGCCGAAGGATGCCGGAAAACGGCTCTTGCCGCCGAAGTGTTCGTACACCACCCGCGCGGCGGACGGCGCATCGGGGTAGATGATGTGATTGGGACGTTCGCCCGGGTTGCGAAAGGTTTCGGAAACGTGATGATCGAAGGCCAGAAAGACACCTGGAACAAAGGGCAGATTGGTGGTGATGTCGCGTTCGGAAATTTCGATCCTGCCATCCTGCATGTCCTTGGGATGGACGAACTTGATCTCGTCGATCATGTCGAGTTCGTTGAGCAGGACGGCGCAGACCAGACCATCGAAATCACTGCGCGTCACGAGGCGATACTTCTTGTCCGACATGTCTCCCTCCCCTAACGAAGTTTCAGCGCGGGTTCGCACCGGATTCATCGACGTCAGGCGCAGCGGCCGAAACTATAGAAAGCTCAATCGCTAACCAAATTCTAGTCCAGACTCGCCAGAATGCCATGTGCAACATAAAAGACCGCAAGTCGCTGCGGCAGGCCCTCATCGGCGAACAGAGCGGCGTAGGATTCGAGTTGTGGCCGGTAGCGCCCGGCGTGGGCCGCGAATGTTGCGCCGTCGGCTTTGGAGCCGAGGTCGGCCGTCTTGTAGTCGATGATCCAGCGCACGCCGTTGTCGACGAAACTGCGGTCGACCACGCGGGTTTCCGCCGTGCCGCCGGCACCGACTCTTGCGATGGCCATTTCGGCGCCGGAATCGGCACGCGGGCGCAGCACCCATTGGCCATCCCGGCTTGCCAGCGTCGTCGCCAGCATGCGTGCGGCGCGGGCGGCGCCGCTTTGCGCCTCTGCCCCCGGCCAGCCGCGCCCGGCCAGCCAGCGCTCGAAGCCCGGCCGGCGCGCCTCGATCGCTGGCGCCGGCCAGTCGGCGGGCGCGGCGGCGGCCAGTTCCAGCAACGCATGCACCAGCGTGCCGACTTCAGCGGCGAGTGCGTCCATGGTGTCTTCGCGCAAGGGAAACGCCTCGGGCGGCGGCGGCGCACGCCATGCCGGCGGTATCGTGGGCGCGGTCAGGCGCTGCAGCTGCGGCACGAAGTGAGCGTGGTCCGCGGCATCGCCGGCGGGCGCGGCAACCGCCGCAGTGGCGGTGATGGTGGCGGCGGCAGCGAAATCCGCCTCCACCAGCGGCCACAGGCTCGCCAGCAGGGAATTCGCCGGGGGAACGGCCAGCGTGCCGTCATCCTTGTGCCCGGCCACGGCCACCAGGTGCAAACGACGCACCGCGCGCGTGACGGCGACATAGAGCACGCGCGCCGCCTCGTTGCCGGTGCGTTCGCGCTCCAGGTCCTGCAGGAAATCGTACACCGTCGGCTCGCCCTGGCCGCGATGCCGGCGCCGATTGACCGGTGCGACAACAAGGCGCTCGCCCTGCTCCAGCGGGAAGCTGTCCCAGGCCAGCAGCGGCGCTTCCTGCGGCGGCGTCGAACGGTGCAGGCCGGGCAGGATCACGGTGTCGAACTCCAGGCCCTTGGCCTTGTGGATGGTCATCAGTTGCAGGCGGCCATCGGCCGGCGCATCGGGTGCGGCAAACAGGCGCGCCATATCGTCTTCCAGGTTGTCGAGCGCGAAGCGCCCCGCCGCATCGAGCTCATCCAGGCGCCGGAAATACGCACGCGCATCAGCCAGCGCCGCAGCGTCGCCCAGGCAGGCCGGCCCGCCCAGCTTTTTCCAGGCGTCCTCGACCAGCCGCCGGCGCGACTGCCTGCCCTGCCCCGCCAGCGCCTCGGCCATGACCTCGCGCACGTGGACCAGCCGCTGTCGGCCATCGGCCGACAGGCGGTCCATGCGCTCTGCATCATTCAGCAACGACCAGATCGTCGCTTCATGATCGTCGCCTGCCAGCGCATGCAGGTCAGCCAGGGTCAGGCCGCACCAGGGCGCGCGCAGGACAGCCAGCCAGTGCAGGCGGTCGCCGCGGTGATGCAGGGCGCGCGTCAGCGAGATCAGATCCTGCACCACCTGTCTTGCGGCCAGCGGCTCGATCTCGACCGCCGTGTAGTGCCAGTCCGCCCGCAGGCGGCGAATGGCGGCGACCAGGGCCGCGAGGTGGTTGCGCGCGCGCACCAGCACCGCGATCCGGCGCTGCGGATCGGCGCGCCACTCGGCATCGATCACGGCCACCACGCGTTCGGCTTCGATGCGCTCCGCCGTCGCGCTGCCGCTCCTGTCGGCAAGCAGCGCATGCACGGCAACCCCGGCATCGGGCAAATCCTCGCGCGTGGCGACGAAAGGCCGGTAGGCGATCTCGCCGCGCACGGCTTCGTCGTGCGCCGGAAAAACCAGCGGGAAACCGCTGTTGATCCACTCCACCAGCGGCGCGCAGGCGCGGTTGTTGCGCGACAGGCGCAGCGGCGTCAGCGCCAGCCCGCCTATGCCATGCGACTTGGCGCGCAGGAAGAGCCCGACCTCGGCCTTGCGGAAGCGGTAGATCGACTGCATCGGATCGCCGACGCAGAACAGCGTGCGGCCGTCGCCATGCTGCCAGCCGGCGGTCAGGCGCTCCAGCAGTTCGATCTGGGTCGGACTGGTGTCCTGGAACTCGTCGACCAGCAGGTGGCGGATGCGCCAGTCGAGGCGCAGGCCGAGTTCCGTCGGATCCATCTCGTCGCCCAGCGCGGCTGTCGCACGCGCCGCCAGTTCGCCGAAATCCACTTCGCCGGCCTCGCGGAATACCAGCCACAGCTCGGCGGCGGCGAGCTTCATCAGCCGCGCCAGGGCGCGCACGATGTCGTCGTTGTCGTGCGCCGGCATCGGCAGGCGGCGCAGGCGCGCCAGCGCGGCGACGTGGGTATCCGCCATGCCTTCCAGGGCGGCGAGCATGGCGTCCTTCTGCGCCTTGAATTCCTTGCCGGCGGGGAAGCCGTTTTTGACAGTCACCGTCTTGCGCGCCATGTTGTCCAGCGTCAGCAGGAACCCGGCCAGTGCTCGCCAGCGCGGCAGTTCGGCGATCTCGGGCGGCAAGGCCTGCGTCCACTCGGCAAGCTCGCCTGTGTTCAGCTGGGCGCAGGCAAACCGCGCCAGCGGCATCCATGGCCTTTGCCATGCGGCATCGAGCGTCCGCGCCAGCTCGGCGAGTTCCTCGCCCAGCATTGCCTCCAGCGCCTCGCCGATCGCCGATTCCGGATCGTCGAGCGAGGCAATGGCGCGCCACTGTTCGCGCCGGGCCAGCATCGCCACCAGCAGGTCGATCAGGCGCGCCGCATCGTTGTCCATCCAGGCCAGCGCCGCCGCCACGGCCGCCGCGTGTTCCTTATCCTCAGCGCCGTCCTCGAGATGGTCCAGCGCGCGCCGCGCCGCTTCGCGGTAATGCCGCCCGGCATCCTCGACCGTGGCCGGCTGGGCGCCGAAGCGCGAGAGCAGCGGCATCTGCCGCGCCAGCCCGGCGCACAGGGCATCGATGGTGGTCAGGCGCAGCCGCCCCGGCTGGGTTTCAATGCGCCAGCCGCGCTCGGCCGAGCGGGCCAGCGCCGCCTGCGCCAGATCGAAGGTGATGCGCTTGTGCGCCGCCGCGGGCACCGTGCCGCTGCGGGCGCGTTCAAGACTTTCGGCGATGCGCTGGCGCATTTCGCCGGCGGCCTTGTTGGTGAAGGTGATGGCAACGATTTCTTCGGGTTCTTCCGCGATCGCCAGCAGGCGCAGGTAGCGCTGGGTCTGGAGTTCGGTCTTGCCGGCGCCCGCCGGCGCCTCGACGATGAAGGAATCAAGATCCAGCGCGCGGCAGCGGTTGGTCTCGTCCTCGGTGAGCAGGTCCATCAAGCTCGCCCTCCCATTGCAGCCGAAGGCGAACTAACATCATCGCCCCCTTTCCCGGAATGGGGGACGGGGGGATAGTTGTCCACGTATGCAGGGGAGAGCGCTTCAGCGCTCTCCATCTGCTGCTGGCGCTCGGCGAGCCGCAGCAGCGGCTTCACCTCGCAAAACTGCAGGTCCTTCTCGTCCTCGAACACCACGGCCGCCACGCCATCCCTGATCTCGCGCGCAATCTCGCGGATGCGCTCGGCCCAGAGTGCACGCAGCCTTGGCCAGTCCGGAAACTCTTCCTCGCCATAGCGCCGGCGCTGCTGCGCCAGAGTTTTCACGTTCGGCAGCAGGCCCTCGTCCTCCGCGACGCCGAAGAAGGCCGGCTCCTCGCGCGTCACGCGCGCCAGCGCGACGGCGGCCACTGCCCGGTCGGGAAAGGCGAGCGCGGCATAGATAGGCAGCTGCGGTTCGAGGATGCGCTCGGCGCCCCAGCTGGCAGTCCTGTCGCTGCGCCCGCTCTTGTAGTCGATGATGGCCAGCCGTCCGTCAGCGAGTTCGTCGACGCGGTCGACCACCACGGTCACCGGCAGGCCCTCGATGTCGAGGCGATGGCGTTCCTCGCGGGCGAGAACGCGGAAAGGCGGACGCGCGGCTTCGACCTCCAGCCAGCTCGCCAGCAGTTCGGCGAGGCGCTCTGCCTCCAGCCCACGCAGCCGTGGCGCCAGCGGCTCGACGGCGTCGCAGTCAAATTCGTCGAGCGCCAATGCCACGACGCGGGCGATCTCGGCCGCGCGCATGGCGTCATCCATGGCCAGCAGCTCGGCCAGGCCGCGCCCGACCCAGAAAGCTTCCAGCGCGGCATGCAGCAGCGATCCGCGCGCCATGGCGTCGAGACCGAAAGTCGGCGCCGGCAACACGGCGGCGCCAAGCCGGTATTGGTAGAAAGCCCAGGCCGGGCAAGCCGCCTGGGCCGCCAGCAGGCCGGTACCGCCGCGGATACGCTCCTCGGGGCCTAGTTCGGGGGCCCGCGCGTCGTAGATGCGCTCCAGGCTGGCATCGTCGATGCGCTCCAGGACGACGTCATCGATGGGTTCCATCTCGCCGACGACAGCAACGCTGGCGAGCAGCGGGCTGGGGCGCAGCGCCTTCTCGCCTTCCTTCTGCGACCAGGAGAAGAACACTTCGGGCGCGCTGGTGCACCACAGCGCCTGCGTCTCGCGCGCGGCATCGGCCAGGCTGTCGGCGCGCGCGGCGGGAATCCCGGCGCGGCGCTGCAACTCCGAGGGCAGGATGGGATTGGGACGTGGCGCCGGCGGCCAGGCGCCCTCGTTCAAGCCGATGACCCAGAGGCCGTCGACCGCCCCGGCGAGCGCTTCGTCCAGGCTGCAGACTTCGACGCGCGGCGCCGTGCGGCGCCCGGCGCGGAAGGCGCGATCGCGGCACTGCCGGCGCAACTGGCGCAGTGCCTCGCCACGATCGATGCGGCCGAGGATGGCATCCAGCGCAGACAGGCCCGCCAGCAGTTCGCGCAATTCATCCACCGCGCCGGCTTCCACCGCCAGCAGTGGACGCTGGCCGGGCCAGCCGAGCGCATCGAGCAGCTCGGTGAAGGCCTTGCCCCAGGCCGAGGGCGCCTGCCGGCGCGTGGCCGCGCGCGTAGCTGCGAGCAGCGTGTCGAGTTGCGCCAGCAGTCGCGGCGACGGAACACGGCTGGCGAGGCGGCCGATGGCCGCGCGGAAACGCTCCAGGCTGGCCTCGGGCGGCAGCATTTCGCGCAGGCCGGCTTCGATGCTGGCGCGGGCGTCCGCCTCATCCACGTCTGCCGACCAGCCCGGCGCGCAAAGCAAGGCGCCGAAGTTCGCCTGTGCGACGCGCCGCGGGCTGGCGAAAATCTGCAGCAGGGACAGCGCCGTGGCGACCAAGGGCTGCTCCGCCAGCGGCTCGCCGCCGACGAATTCGTAATCGCGCTCCTGCGCGGCCCAGCCGGCGCCGATGACATCGGGATGCAGGGCCTCGGCCAGCATCGCTTCGAGCTGGCGACGGCGCGCCGGCAACTCGGCCACGGCAATGCGCAGGCGCAGCCGGGCGTCGCCGGACTGCGCCAGGCGCCGGCGCGCCCAGGTGGCGGCGGCCAGGCATTCGGCTTCCGCATCGGGACACTCGATGCCGCGCGCCGCCGCCTCCCGAGCGCAGCCGAAATCGAGATGGAACAGCTCGACGCCGCGCTCTTCCAGCACCAGCAGCAGATGCGAAACCAGGGGATCGGGCGCGACGAAACCGGCCAGGCCGATCCGCGCCGGCAAGCCGCCGATGCCGCGCTCGACACAGGCAACGCGCCAGGCGAGGATCTCATCCATGCCGCGCCAGCCGCCGCTGCGGCTGGCGGCTTCGACGTCCTCGCGCCAGCGCAGCCAGGCGAGGTATTCGCTGTTGTGGAAGGCCGCGGGAACCTCGATGCGCCAGGCGCGCTGCAGGCTTGCCGCTTCCATCGCGGCCAGCGCCATGCCCTCGCGATCGAACAGATCGGCGACAACGCCGGTGTCCCTGGCGATCGCCTGCTCCCACAGATTGCGTTCCTGCACGTGGCCGAGGAAGCTGCCCGCCGCCGCCTCCGGCGGAATCTCGCCCGAGAGCAGCGCCCGCGAAACCAGCGCATCCAGCCATAGCGCCGGCGTCGAGCTTTGCAGGGCGCGCCAGGTCCGGGCGCCGCGCGCAACCTGCAGGTCGCCATGCGCGCGGCGCAGGTCCAAGGCGAGGCGCGCCGTAGCGCACAGCACAAGCGGCTCCGGCCCACCGGGCAGTTCGGCGAGCGGCACCAAGGGCAAGTCGGGGCGGATCAAGGAGCTATCCCGCCAGTGGCAGCATCAGCGCGCCCAGCGCGCACAGGGTCGTGGTGACGATGAACACGGCAAAATCGGCATGGTGCGCAGACATGATGTTTCCTCCAGGTTGATGGAGGTCATTCTGCCGTTGGCAAAGCTCATGGCGTGAGCCTCTAGAGCCCATTTCAGTAGGAATCGTACCCCGCGCCGGTTGGCGTTGGGATGCGATGCGAGGCGGAGGGAGTGCGGCAGGGTGTATCCCTGCAAGCGACCGACAACGTGGCAGCGCGCCCAACGCCAGCCGGCCCTTCGGGTTGAGACCAGGATCGGTGTCTGCGGCGTTGCAGCGCTTGCCAATGGAAACAACCATTGGCCGCGCACTGCGCCTTGCATCCATCCAATCCTGGTCTCAACGCGGGGCATGATTCCTACTGAAATGGACTCTCGCCCTTCGCCAGCAATTCAGGCGACTGCGGCTCGCGCGGCAGTGCCTCGACCGGGTTCAGGTCGCGGATCTCCTTGTCCTCATTGGTCACTTTCAGGTCGCGGAACTTGCGGGCCGAAACCAGCACGCGCCGCTCCATCGAGGCGACCGAATCGTTGTAGGCGCCAACCGCCTCGCCGAGGTTCTTGCCGACGCGGCCCCAGTGCTCGGCCACCGTGGCAATGCGATCGTAAAGTTCGCGCCCGAGCGCACTGATGCGCTCGGCGTTTTCGGTCAGGGCCTGCTGCGTCCAGCCGTAGGCGACGGCGCGCAGCAGCGCGATCAGCGTGGTCGGCGTGGCCAGAATCACTCGGGCATCGACGCCGGCTTCGATCAAGGAGGGATCGGCCTCCAGCGCCGCCGAGTAGAACATCTCGCCGGGCAGGAACAGCACGACGAAATCCGGCGATGGCTGGAACTGCTCCCAGTAGGCCTTCTGGCCGAGCTTCTTCAAGTGGTCGCGCACCTGCCGGGCATGGTCGACCAGCTTGCGCTTCTTCTCTTCTTCGTCAGTGGCTTCCAGCGCTTCGAGGTAGGCGGCGAGCGGCGCCTTGGCATCGACCACGATGTTCTTGCCACCGGGCAGCTTGACGATCAGGTCGGGGCGCAGCCGGCCGTCTTCGGTGTTGGTGCTTTCCTGCTCGAAGAAGTCGCAGTGGTCGAGCATGCCGGCCATCTCGACCACGCGCTTGAGTTGCAGTTCGCCCCAGCGCCCGCGCGTCTGCGGCGCGCGCAGGGCCTTGACGAGATTGCCGGTCTCCAGCCGCAGGGCGCCCTGCGCCTCGGCCATGGCGCGCACCTGTTCGGTCAGTGTAGCGTAGGCGTCGATGCGCGATTTTTCGATGCCCTGGATCTGCAGTTCGAATTTCTCCAGCGAGATTTTCACCGGCGCCACCAGTTCCCCGATGGCCAGTTGCCGCTTGTCCAGATCGGTCCGCGCGGCAGCCAGCGCCGCCGCCTGCTGCGCCTCCAGCGTGCTGCGGGCGAGTTCGAGGAAGGACTGGTTGTTCTTCGCCAAGGCATCGGCCGAAATCAGCTTGAAGGCATCGGCGAAACTGTCGCGCGCGGCTTCGAGCGTGGCCTGGCGCTCGGCAAACAGCGCCTGGTCCTTTTCCAGTTCGGTTTGGAGCGTGGCACACCGTACCGCCAGCGCCGACTCCTGCTGGCGCAGCGCCGCCAGTTCGTTCTCGTACTGGGCCAGTCGGGCCTGCGCCTCCGTCAGGCGCGCAGCAAAAACGAAGGCGACCAATCCGCCGCCAATCAGGAGCCCAACAACCAGTGCAATGCCGATTTCCATGCCGCGCTCAGCCCGAATTCATTATCAAGACGGAGAGTATCACTCGTGCATGGCTCAAGGGATGAGCCTCATTCGTTGAAGCCCCGGATCAATCTCCCGGCCTTCTTGGTCGGCCGTCCCTTGAGGCCGGCGCCGGGCATCGGCGCCAGGCGGCGGATTTCCTCCAGTTGCAGGCGCCGCGCCGCGCTCTCCGCGGTCTCGTCATAGAGCAAGCGGGCTTCAGGCGCCGGACGCCGCTGCGCGTTCAGCCCGCGCACGACGACCGTCCAGCGCAATTCGCCGGCGACGATCTCGAGTTCGTCGCCGGGTTTCAACTCGCGCGCCGGCTTGACCTGCTGCCCGTTCCACTTGACCCGGCCGCCGTCGACCGCCGCTGCCGCCAGGCTGCGCGTCTTGAAAAAACGCGCGGCCCAGAGCCATTTGTCGATGCGCTGCCGGCTGGCCTCGTCGTCGATCATGCAACAGGCAACCGCGCGAGCGAGCCCGGCCGGATTTATATTGGGGCCGCTTCGCGCTTCGCGCGCGAGGTTGCCAGCACCGTCGCCTCGCCGTCGATGACCACCTTGTCTGACACGGTGCACACGGTATCGAGCACCACGCGGCACTTTTCGGCAATGACTTCCTTGACCGTGACCCTGGCATGCACGGTGTCGCCGGGACGCACGGGCGCGCGAAAGCGCAAGGACTGGCCCAGGTAAACCACGCCGGGTCCCGGCAACTGGTTGCCGAGCACCGCCGAAAGCAGGCTCGCGCTCAGCATGCCATGCGCGATGCGGCCGCCGAACGGCGTGGTCCGCGCGTACTCCTCGTCCATATGCACCGCATTGAAGTCGGTGGACACGCCGGCGAAGAGGACGATGTCCGCATCGGTGATCGTCTTGGTGGTTTCAGCGCTCATGCCGATCGCCAGGTCTTCTACGTCATAACCGTTACGGGGATTCATTGAAGTCCTTTCTGGTAAATGGAGTTGCCTGCCCGGACAGCACCTGCTTCGGCATCCGGAAATATCTTCGGTGCATTGCTGCCGCAGGCCGGTCTGTTCAAGCGACCGACTGAAGTTCTGCCTTCAGTTTGAGCAGCAAATCCTCAATCTCTTCCGAGAGGGAGAGATAGGCAGCAATCGCCGGATCAGTCATCTGCAGAATGCTGCCTTGCCGGATTTCGTCGGCGATTGCCTTGGACTGGCGGTGGAATTCCTCATGGATCGGCAGGAGCTTGCCGGCCGTCGCGGAAGCCGCCAGTTCGCCGGCATTGGCCGCCAGCCATTGGCCCAGGCTGCATTGCGCAGCATCGCCGATCAGCGCCGTGTCATAGTCCTTGCCCTGAACGCTGCCGAGCGCAAGATGAAATTTCATTTTCCACGCCCGGTGCATGGTCAGGGCATTGTCAAAATCGAAGGCTTGCATGGCGATGCTCTCGCTTTCATCAGGAGTGGAAATTTTACCCGCTCGCGGCGCGGAATACGCGCTTCGAATGCGCGGTCATGCCTCAAGCGCCCGACAGGTGAAGTCCACCCAAGATTAGTCGCACCGCACCGGCGAGCAGCAGGGCGACGCCAACCGACAACGCGACGGAGAACCAGGCATCGCGTCGACCCACCGTGCGCAGCATGACGGCGAAGGTGGAGATGCAGGGAATGTAGAAGCTGAGGAACACCAGCAGGGTGACCATCTGCACCGGATCGAGCAGGCGGTCGATTTCCTGGGTGCCCAGCGCCTGGTAGATCATCACCAGCGAAAGCTCCTTGCGCAGTACGCCGAACAGGATGGGTACGCCCAGCACCAGGGGCAGGCCCAGCCACCAGACCGTGACCGGTGTCAGCAGAGTATTCACGACGAGATCGGCGCCGACATGGGCGAGCAGGGCCAGCACCACGCTGCCGCCCACCAGCAAGGGCGTGACGATGGTCAGGATGTCACTGGTGCGCGCCCAGGTTTCCGCCAGCAGGGGGCGCCAGGCCGGCAGCGCATAGGCAGGGATTTCCTGCACCTGACCGGGCCCCAGTTCGCGCTTGCGATGCGACAGCAGGCGACCGACGACGGCAATCAGGATCAGCGTCAGGGCGAACATGCCGAACACACCGGCCGCGCCGAGATACTTGCCGGCCACCGCGAGAATGATGGCGGAACGCGCCGAGCACGGCACGAAAGTAATCAGCACCGAGGCGATGACCCGCTCGCGACCGCGAGTGGTCCGCGCCACCCCGGAGATCGCCGGCACGTTGCAGCCCAGTCCGAGCAGGAAGGGCACGGCGACGCCACCATGGAGGCCGATCTGGTGGAAGCCGCGGTCGACGACGAAGGCGATGCGCTGCATCAGTCCGGCCTGCTCCAGGCTGACCAGCAGCACCACCAGCGGGATCATGTAGGGCACCACGATGCCGGCGAGGCCGATCAGGCCATCCACCACGGCACGCCCGACCACGCCGCCGGTCGATATCGGCTGCCAGTCGGCGAAGGCGGCGGCAAGGCGCACCGTGGTCATCGCATCGATCCAGCCGCTGATTTCAAAGACGACGAAGAGCACCGCGGCGAATACCGCTAGGCTGCCAATCAGGCCCCATTGCGGATGCAGGAACAGTTCGTCAAGCCAGAAGCGCCAGCCCTGCGCCGTGCCGGGCGCACCCCAGCGCTGCGCGGCCTCGCCCAGGCTGGCGGCGCGATGGTGGCGGTCGGCATGCAGCTCCTCCGCCAGCGGCCGCGGCAGGCCTGCCCCGGCCGCCGCGCGCAAGGCACGCAACTCGGGCAGCAAAGCGGGAAAATGCTGTTCCAGCTCGTCCTCGATGAAGCCGTCGGCCGCCGCGAACTGCAACAACAGCATGGGATGCGGCAGGCAGAAGGCGGCATGGATCTGCGGCCGGTTGAGCGCCGCCGAAAGCCGCTCGAGGCTGTCCGCGATATGCCGGCTGGGTGGCTGCGGCAGCGGGCAAGCCGCCTTGCGCACCGCACGCACCGCCCTGTCGAAAAGTGCTGCGAGGCCCTGCCCCATCAGCGCCACTGTCGGCACCACGGGGATGCCGAGCAGTTGCTCGAGGGCGGCGGCATTGATGTAGAGGCCCTTCTTCGCCGCCGTGTCCATCTGGTTCAGCGCCAGCACGATGGGCCGGCCGAGCTGGCTCAGTTCCAGCGTCAGTTCGAGATGGCTTTGCAGGTTGCTGGCGTCGGCCACCTGGATGATCAGGTCCGGCGGCGCAAAGGGCGCCGGCGGACCGGAGCGTTCATGCACCGAGACGACAGGGCGTTCATCGCCCCAGAGAAGGTACTTCAGCGCCGAGAGGTCGTCGCCTTCCAGATGATGCAAGGAATGGATACCAGGCAGATCGACCACGCTGGCTTCGTCGAGGCCGATCTGCACCGTACACTCGCGATAGACGCGATGCGTGCCGGTCAGTTCTCCGCGCTGCGGCGCCGTGCTCGACACCGCCTCGAACAGCGTCGTCTTGCCGCCGCCGGGCAGCCCGACCAGAGCGATGCGCAGCCGCCGTTCGCCGCGAAACAGCGGTGTACTCAGCGGCACCCGGACTTCGGTCACAGCCGGTATTCGAGCTGCAACCTTGACTGCAGCCGCTTCGCCTGCTTGAAGGCCTCTTTCAGCACATGACGATCCAGCTCATTGAGCTTGTCCGGGTCGACGCGGTTTTCGCCGCCGGGCGGAGTTCCCGCGCGCTGGTTGCGCAGGCGCAGTTGCTGAATGAAGAAGAAACCCTCGATCATCGCGTTGATGTCGTCACCGCCGAGCTTGCCCTGCGCCGCCGCCGCACGCAGCCGCTCGACAGTACTGCTGTGCGCAATGCCGTGGGCCAGCGCAATGATGCGCGCCGCGTCAACGAAAAGGCGGGCACCGAAGGCCTTGAGATCGAGCGTATGCGGAAAATCGGCGTTGTTGTCGAAAGAGAAATCCCTGATCATGCCCAGCGGCGGTGTTGCCTTCGCGGCGTTTTCCGCCATGAAGCGCAGGAACAGTGTCGCGGTCGCAGTCATCTCCAGCAGCCAGGCGCTCAAGCCCTTGGCCAGGGCCTCGTTGCCGAAAATCGCGCGGAAGTCGAAGAAGATCGTGGCATTCAGCAGCGCCTCCGGCTCCGGCTTGCGGATCCATTGCGTAAAGCGCTCCTGCCACTCTTCCTGGCTCAGGCACCAGAGCGGGTTGCTGGCCATGATGTTGCCCTTGCACAGCGGGAATCCGCAGCGTGCCAGGCCTTCATTGACCTCGCGGGCAAAATCGAGGAAGCGCTGCCGCAGCGCATCCTTGTCGTCGCCTTCGGCGCAGGCGAAGATGATTCCATTGTCCTGGTCGGTACTGAAAGTCTGTTCGTCGCGCCCTTCCGAACCGAATGCCAGCCAGGCCCAGTCGAGGCCGCGCAGGTCATGCCGCGCCAGGCTGATCTCGATCACGCGACGCGTCAGGCTGTCATTCAGGCCGGAAATGAACTGGGTCAATTTTTCGGCACTGACCCCCTGACCCAGCATGTTGAGGCAAAGGCGGCGCACGTCGCCGGCCGCCCGGCTCAGGGCATCGATATCCGCCGCGGCCTCGATTACCTTGCGCACGTTGCGCAGGCCGATGCGCTGCATGGCGAACAGATCGCGCTCGGATACCACGCCGACCACCTTGTCCTCGCCATCGAGGATCACCAGATGCCGGATCCGGTGCATTGCCATGGCCAGCATCGCGTCATAGGCCGTGGCAGTCGCACTGATGGTCGCCGGCGGCGCGGTCATCACCTGCTCGATCGGCGCGGCGGCAGGATGTTCCGGAATCACCACGCGGCGCAAGGCATCGCTTTGGGTAAAGATGCCCAGCGGCCGGTTCCCGGCGTCGATCACCACCACGGAACCCACCTTCGCCTTTACCATGGTCTCCATCGCCTGCTTGATGGACGTCTGCGGTGTGACACTGACCACGTTCGGCCGCAGGAAACCCGAAAGCTGCGCGTTGATCGACTGCTGGTCGGAATTGCGCTGTCCGAACTGGATCTCGATCTGGCGTCGCGCTTCATCGAGCAGGCCGGCGACGTGATCGAGGACGAAGCGATTGAATTCGCAACTGGAGAGCAGCAGCCCGGAAAAGTCGGCGCTGGCGAGACGCCACACCCGAACCTCGCCCACGGCGCTATAGACGTTGATCGCGGGCCGCTTGGCCGCCACGGCGGCGAGTGGAAAGCTCTGCCCCGGTTCCAACTCGTAGAGCGGCTGATCGGTCAGATTGACGTCGCCCGCCAGCCGTGCCTGGACCCGGCCAGACTCGATGATGAACAGATCCGGCGGCATGTCTTTCGGCTCGAGGATAAAGTTGCCGTCGGCCACGTCAAGCGGGGTCAGATTGGCGGCCAGGGCATCGAGGGCAAAGCTGCCCATGTCCTTGAACGGGGCATGCCTGCGCAGGAAAACGAGGAGTTCCTCGCGGGATTCAGAAGCCATCGGGTGTCCTTGATGTCATGTCTCTATATGGAATCGGGTTTTAAGTCTTTGCTGCAGCGCGCGCGCCTGGCGCAATGCCTCGAGCAGAACGCGGCGATCAAATTCATTCAGGCGTTGCGGGTCGAATTGATTGAGGGCCGTGCCACCGGCGACGGCGGCGGCCTGCACCGCAAGGCGAATGCCCTGCAGGGCATGGAAGGCGTGCACCGCAGCCTCGGCGTCGATGGCCGTCATTATCCCCTCTGCCGCCATGCGCCGCAGGCGCATGGCCGTGGAGGTCTCGGCGGCACCGGCACCGAGTGCCATGATTCGTGCCGCATCGACGAAGATGCGCGACCCGAACTTCTTCAGGTCGATCATGCCGCCGCTGTCGGCCTCGGTGACGAAATCGCGCAGCCGTCCCAGCGGCGGCGCCGCCGCCAGTGCGTTCACCGTCATCATGCGCAGAAAGATCTCGTTGCCGCGCGTCAGTTCGGACAAGGCCTGACGCAACCCCGTCGCCAGTTCTGCGTCACCGGCCACCGGCCGGAAATCGAAAAAGATCGCGGCATTGAGCAGGGCCTCCGGTTCGGGCGTGCGTACCCAGGCGGAAAAACCTTCCAGCCACTCGGACTGCGACAGGCACCAGCGCGGATTGCCGGCCATGACCTCGCCGTCGCAAAGCGGAAAGCCGCATTCGGCCAGCGCCTGATTCGCCGCGCGAGCAAAGGGCAGGAACAGCTGGCGCAATTGTTGTGCCTCGCCGTCGTCGCTGGCCGAGAACACCAGCCCGTTGTCCTGATCGGTGGTCAGGGTCTGTTCCAGGCGTCCTTCCGAACCAAGGCCAAGCCAGCACCAGCGTGCCGGCGGCAGGCGAAAGCGCTGCTGCAGCACTACCAGGATGCGTGCCGCGATGGCGTCGTTGAGACGCGACAGGACGCCGGTCACCAGCGCGGCCCCGGCCTCTGCCTGGTGCAGGTCCGTTGCCAGTTGCCGTGCCTCGGCGGCACACGCCACCAGCGCCGCGACGTCTGGTGCCGCGGCGATGCGGCCGGCGCAAGCGGCAATGGCGCCAGAGTGGGGAAGGATTTCGTGGTCGGCCATGCTCAGTATTTCACTCGGGCAAAGTAGGTCTTCTGCGCCGCATCGAGCGCCTGGCGCAAGGTCACGATGCCCATGTCGGCCAGCAGAGGAATCATCTTGAGAAAGACTTCGCCGGTGACGAAGGCATCGCCCAATGCCGTGTGGCGACCGATGACATTGATTCCCAGACGTTCGGCGATGCTTTCCAGACGGTGCGACTCCTGGTTGGGATGAATCACCGCCGACAGAAGCAGCGTGTCGAGCACAGGCTGGGTGAAGCGAACGCCAAGGCTGTCTTCCTTCAACTGGAAGAAACGCATGTCGAAGGCGGCGTTGTGCGCCACCAGCACGGTCTCGGCACAGAACTCGTGAAAGGCCGGCAAGACCACGTCGAGCCGCGGCTGGCCATTCACCATGGCTTCGGTGATGCCGTGGATGGGGATGCCTTCCGGTTTCAGCGGAATCCCCGGATCGACCAGCTGATCGAATATTTCCTGGCGCAGCAGGCGATTGTTGACGATGCGCACCGCGCCAAGCTGGATGATTTCGTCGCCTTCGGAAGGCTGCAGCCCGGTGGTCTCGGTATCGAACACCGAGTAGGTCAGCTCGGTCAGCTTGCGCTCGGGATCGATGCCCGAACCCGCGGCGTCGCGCGCGGCGAACAGGTCGAAATCGTAGTACTCGGGACGGCTGTCGCTGTGCAGGTGCTGCGCCTGGTCGATCACGGCTGCGTCGGGCGTGGCGGCGGCCGGCAGCACGATGCGGAAGAAGGCCCGGTGCGCCGCCTTTTCGCGCTGGTACCAGATCTCGCCGCCGTGACGGTCGATGACGTCGCGCAGGGTCAGCGGACTGGTCTCGGCGCCGACATTCATGGGTTCGAGCTCCCAGGTGTAGAGGGTTTCCGACGACACCGTGGTACCGGACCAGATCAGGTCGACGAAAACCATCTTGCCCTCGGTAGCGAGCCGCAAACGCAGTTCGCGAATCTCGTAATGGTCCTGCAGGCGCGAAGCGAGAAAGGTGATGGCCTGGATCAGGGCGAAGCTGTCCACGCGCATCCACAAGCTGGCGTCCTGGCTTTCGTGCTTGATCGGCAGTTGCAGCTTGTCCTCGATGCGACGCGCTGCCGCGGCCAGGATATCGACCGCCAGCACATCCTCCAGCGGCCAGCGGGTTTTCAGCGAATCGGCAAAGCGGCTCATGGTGCTTTCGAGTTTGCCGCTCATCGCCGCCGCCTCGTCGGCGATCACGCGCATGAAGCGCGCGCGGTAGTCGGCCTCCATCTCGGGCGAGTCGATCAGGGTCTCGACCGCGGCGCGGATGTTGCCCAGCGCCGCCCGGTTGCCGTCGGTCAGCGCCTGCAGCGCCTGATCGCGCTCCGCCTCGCGCTCGAAGTTGCGCGTGATGTTTTCTATGGTCAGGACGTAGCCCGTGACCTGCAAGTCGGCACCGATCGGGGTCACCACCCCTTCCTCCTTCGTTGTCTCGGCGCGGCCCAGCACCGGAGCCATTTGGCAACGCAACAAAGCGCCGTTACGGGTCGATGTGATGAAGTTCGCGGTCGGCTCCGCGCTGCCGCGGCGCAGGCGCTGCTGGATGTTCTCCAGCGAATGTGTGATCTGTCCGCGTTCCAGAATGGAAAAGATCGAACGGCCAAGCCCGATCAGCGCCCCGCCGCTCATCGAGGTCGGTCCCTGGGCCAGGGCCTTGAACTGCAACCGGGCGCGGCTGTTGTAAAGCAGGATGCGGCCGTCTAGATTGCACACCACGACGCCCAGCGCAAGTTCCGACATCAGCGCGGCAAGCCGGTTCTTTTCCTCCTCCACCGTCGCCTTGGCCTGGCCGATCTGCGCCTCGACGTCGTTCAGCAACTCGTCCCTTTGCTGTGCCAGGTCGTTGGCGGCGCGAGCCAGTTCGCGGATCTCGGGCGGACCTTCCGGCGCTACGCGAAAATTGCGGTTGGCGCCCAGCATCAGGCGCAGCGTCTCGGCCATGCGCAGCAGGCCATGGACATACTGCTGGAACAGGCTGCGCAGCAGGATGACGCCGCCGATGAAGCCCAGCAGTGTCATCAGTCCGCCCAGCGGCAGGCGCGGCAGCAGAAACTCGGCGAAGGCAGCGCGCTCGGCATCCTTCGCGTCGGCGCACAGCAGCAGCGCGGTAAGCGCGAACGGTCCGGTCATCAGCAGGCCCAGCACGCCGGCTGCAAGGATGAAACGAAACTTTGCTTTCATTCCAGCAAGGACTTGATCTGGACGACGAGGTCCTTGGTCGAAAACGGCTTGGTGATGTAGGCGTTGGCACCCAGCGCGAGACCCTTGGTGACTTCCGTCTCGCGACCCTTGGCGGTCAGCATGATGATCTTGACGTCGACCAGCGCGGGATTGGCGCGCAGCGACTCGCAGACTTCGAAGCCTGACTTCTTCGGCATCATCACGTCGAGCAGGATCAGGTCGGGGCGAAATTCGGACGCGAGCCGTAACGCGGCATCGCCATCGGTTGCTACCGCGATCTCGAAGCCTTCCTTCTTCATCAGGTATTCAAGCGAAATGACGATATTCGGCTCGTCATCGACAATCAGGATGCGATGGCTCACGATGCCTCCCCCTTGGATTTATTTTTGTCATTATCGCCTGCCTGACGCGGCAAGGTGAACACAAAACGCGCGCCGGCACCGTGGGCGCTTTCGACCCACAAGCGGCCATTGAAATATTCGATGATCTGGCGGCTGATCGGCAGGCCGAGGCCGGTACCCTGCGGCTTGTCGGTCAGCACGTCGGTGGTGCCCGACCCCTGGCGAAACTTGTCGAATATGACTTCCTGATCCTCGGCATGTATGCCCGGGCCATTGTCCGTGACGCTGACGCGCACCTCGTTCGCCGTGCCGCCGGCGGCAACTGTCACGCGTCCGCTGTCCGCCGGCACGAATTTCAGAGCATTCGACAGCAGGTTCACCATCACCTGCATCAGGCGGTCGCGGGCGGCCATGACACCGAGGCCGGCCTCGCATTGTTCAAGATCCAGCGTCACGCACTTTTCGGCAAAGAGGACGGTGAGCGAATCCGCCGCCTCGCGGATTACTTCGCCGACATCGACGGCGGCAACGGTCCATTCGGCGCGCCCGGATTCCAGCTTGGCCAGGTCGAGGATCTGGTTGATCAGGCGCGACAGACGCACCGTCTCGCTGACGATGATGGAGAGAAAGCGCTTGCGCTGTTCGAGTTCTATTTCGGGGTCTTCGTGCAGCATTTCGGAAAAGGCCCGGATCGAGGTCAGCGGCGTGCGCAATTCGTGGGTTACCGTCGAGATGAAATCGTCCTTCATGCGGTCCAGTTCGCGCAGGCGGGCATTGGCCTCGCGCAGTTCTCCCGTGGCTATCCTCAGTTCCAGAGACTTCTGCTCGAGTTCGCGCGTATAGGCGCGCACCTGCGAGGCTTCGTCGAGGATGTTCATCACCTCGTCGATGCCCAGCGGCTCTTCGGTCACTACCGAGGCGACCATGGCCCGTGAAGATGCCGAACCGATCGCTCCCGCCAGCAGGGTCTCGGCGAAGTTCACCAGACGCGTATCTGCGGGAAGCTCCTCCATGTTGCGCAGGCCGCGTTCTGTCGCATGGCGGGAAAACGCATCTTCCGCCCTTTCCCGACCAAGGAAACGGCTGGCCAGCGGCAACAGGTCGGCGACGCCTGCGCTGCCGCGCCAGGCGGACAGGCCCGCTACTTCGGCGCCGCCGACGAACAAGGTCGCCTGGCGTGCCTCGCGCACATTTGGCGTGCGCTGCAGCGAGACGCCGATGTAGGCGCCGAGATTGGCCAGGAGGCTCCACACCAGGCAATGCGTGATTTCATCGAGCCCGGTAAGGCCGAACAGGTGCTGCGGACGCAACAGTTCGAAGCCGAACAGGCCGTGGGCGATGCAGCCGTCCGGCAGCCATCCCGACTTGGCGAACGAGGGCAGCAACAGCGTGTATGCCCACAGTACGAAACCCGCCGCGAGGCCGGCCAGCGCGCCTTCGCGGGTGCCGCCCTTCCAGAACAGGCCGCCGATCACCACCGGCGCGAACTGCGCCACCGCGGCAAAGGAGATCAGGCCGATCGAGACCAGCGCATAGGCTTCGCCGGCGACGCGGAAATACAGGTAGCCGAGGCCGAGGATCACGGCGATGGCCCAGCGCCGGATTTCCAGCAGCAGGCCGGAGAGGTCCGCGCGCGCCGCGAGGCCGAGGATGGGCAGGCGCAGCAGCGCCGGCATGACCAGGTCGTTGCAGACCATGGTCGACAGCGCAAAGGTATCGACGATGACCATGCCGGTCGCCGCCGACAGGCCGCCGATATACACGAACAGCGCCAGCGCTTCGTGCTGATGGGCCATCGGCAGGGTCAGGACGAAGGTGTCGGCGTCCACCCCGGCACCCTGAAAATGCAGCATGCCGGCCAGCGCCACGGGCAGCACGAAGATGTTGATCAGGAACAGGTAGAGCGGGAAAATCCACACCGCGCGACGCAAATGGCTGGCGTCGACGTTCTCCACCACGGCGATCTGGAACTGGCGCGGCAGCAGCAGCGAGGCGAACAAGGACAGGAAGATCAGCGTGCCCCAGGTGCCGTAGGCCGCCGGAGAGTCGGCGGTGGCGAGACGGCGCGCAACCGCAGGTACCTTGGCCGCCTGCGCAAAAATGTCGGCGACGCCATCGTGCATGCCCCAGACGACGAAAATTCCGACCGCAAGGAAGGCGGCAAGCTTGACCATCGATTCGACCGCGATCGCGGCGACCATGCCTTCGTGCCGCTCCGTGGCATCAAGGTGGCGGGTGCCGAAGAGGATGGTGAAGGCGGCGAGGATCATCGCGACGTAGAGCGCGCTGTCCTGCAACAGCGGCACGGCGCCCGCCTTGGCCGGCATGATGATTTCCGGGTAACTTGCAAGAATCGCAAAACTGTTGGAAACCGCCTTGAGCTGAAGGGCAATGTAGGGAATCACGCCGACCACCGCGATGACGGTCACCAGGCCGCCGAGCAACTGGCTCTTGCCGTAGCGCGAAGCGACGAAGTCTGCAATCGAGGTAATGCGATTGGTCTTGGCCACCCGGATCATCTTGTGCAGGATGAATCCGGCCAGGGCGAACAAAAGGGTCGGACCGAGATAGATCGGCAGGAAGCCGATGCCACTGGCTGCCGCACGGCCGACACTGCCGTAGAAAGTCCAGGTCGTGCAATACACGCCCAGCGAGAGCGCATACACCACCGGATTGGCGATCAGGGAGCGCCCGGTATCGGCACGCCGATCGGCATACCAGGCGATGGCAAACAGGAAGCCTAGATACAGAAACGAGGCGAGGACGATGACCCAGCCTTGGAGCATTACGCCTCCGCAGCGCCGCCCCAAGGGCGTAGGCAGGGTTTCGTGGAGCACTGCTCCACGCTGCCGAAGCCGGCCGGCTGTGCAAAGCCGGCCGTGGGCCACGTAAAGCCAAGCACAAGGACGTCGCGTAGCGACGGAACCACGGTCACCCCGTTCCTTGGGGTGGAGGCGGGAATTCGCGGAGCATTGCTCCGCGCCGCCGCAGCCGGTCGGCTGTGCAAAGCCGACCGTGGGGCGCGGGCTGGGGGAAAGGTCGTCATGCTCAGTCCTTCCTGCTTTCAACCACCCAGGCCATTTGCGCGATGAGCGCCAGCCAGGATCCCATCAGCCAGGCATACAGCGGCGGCATGCCGAAGAAATCGCCGCCGCGGTTGAACACCGACAACAGGGGGTAGTTGAAAAAGAAGCAGCCGAGCAGGAACAGGAAACCCAGGCGTTGCGCGACGAGTCGGGAGCGGATCATGTCATCACCTCCAGAGAAAGCCAGAAAGCATGGTACCCCGCCGCAGCCCTCTTGCGCTTGGCTCATCCCACAAGGGGATACCGTCCTCGCGTTCCGCTCGGACATAAAAAAGCGCCCGTCTTGCGAGGGGCGCTTCTTAATCTCATGCCAGGGCTTATGCGTTTTGTTTCAGCTGATCCAGAATTCCCGGATTTTCCAGTGTCGATACATCCTGGGTGATCTCCTCGTTCTTGGCCAGGCTGCGCAGCAGGCGGCGCATGATCTTGCCCGAACGCGTCTTCGGCAGGTTCTCGCCGAAGCGGATGTCCTTGGGCTTGGCGATCGGACCGATTTCCTTGCCGACCCAGTTGCGCAGCTCGTTGGCGATCTTCTTTGCATCTTCGCCACTCGGGCGCGCCTGCTTCAGCACTACGAAGGCGCAGATCGCCTCGCCGGTCAGGTCGTCGGGACGTCCGACCACGGCGGCCTCCGCCACCAGCGGGTTGGAGACCAGCGCCGATTCGATTTCCATGGTACCCATGCGGTGGCCGGAGACGTTCAGCACGTCGTCGATGCGGCCCATGATGGTGAAGTAGCCGGTCTTGGCATCGCGCATCGCGCCGTCGCCGGCGAGGTACAGGGTGCCGCCGATATCAGCGGGGAAATAGGACTTGCTGTAGCGCTCCGGATCGCCGTAGATGGTGCGGATCATCGACGGCCAGGGCTTCTTGACCACCAGGAAACCGCCCTTGCCCCACTCGACGTCATTGCCCGTCTCATCGACGATGGCGGCCGCGATGCCGGGGAAAGGCAGGGTGCAGGAACCCGGCACCAGTGGCGTGACGCCAGGCAGCGGGGTGATCATGTGGCCGCCGGTTTCGGTCTGCCAGAAGGTATCGACGATCGGGCAGCGCGCGCCGCCGACGTTGTTGTAGTACCACATCCAGGCTTCCGGATTGATCGGCTCGCCGACCGTGCCGAGGATGCGCAGGCTGGAGAGGTCGTAGCTCTTCGGATGCGTAGCCGGCGTGTTCTCGCCGGACTTGATCAGCGAGCGGATGGCGGTCGGCGCGGTGTAGAACACGGTGACCTTGTGCGCCTGGATGGTCTTCCAGAAACGGCCGGCATCCGGATAGGTCGGCACGCCCTCGAACACGATCTCGGTGGCGCCGCAGGCCAGCGGGCCATAGGTGATGTAGGTATGGCCGGTGACCCAGCCGATGTCGGCTGTGCACCAGAAGACATCGTCGGGCTTGATGTCGAAGGTCCACTTCATGGTCAGGATCGCATGCAGCAGGTAACCGCCCGAGCTGTGCTGGACGCCCTTCGGCTTGCCGGTGGAACCGGAGGTGTAGAGCAGGAACAGCGGATGCTCGGCACCCACCCACTCGGGTTCGCAGACGTCGGACTGGCCGGCGGTGACATCGTCCCACCACTGATCGCGGCCGGCCACCATGTTGCAGGTGCCGCCGGTGCGCTTGAAGACGATGACGGTCTTGATCGACTCGCAACCGCCCATGGCGATGCCCTCGTCGACCGCCGGCTTCAAGGGGATGTTCTTGCCGCCGCGGCACTGCTCATCAGAGGTGATGACGGCAACGGCGCCGGCATCCTGGATGCGTTCCTGCACCGACTTGGCGGAGAAGCCGCCGAACACCACGGAATGGATGGCGCCGATGCGGGCGCAGGCCTGCATGGCGACTACGCCTTCGATCGACATCGGCATGTAGATCAGCACGCGATCGCCCATCTTGATGCCCTGCGCCTTCAGCCCGTTGGCAAAGCGTGAAACGCGGGACAACAGTTCCTTGTAGGTGACCTTGGTGACCTGGCCGCCGTCGGCTTCGAAAATGATGGCGACCTTGTCGCCCAGCCCGGCTTCGATGTTGCGATCGAGGCAGTTGTAGGAAACATTCAGCTTGCCATCGGCAAACCACTGGTAGAAAGGAGCGTTGGATTCGTCCAGCGACTTGGTGAACGGCTGCTTCCAGCTGACATGCTCCTTGGCCAGACGCGCCCAGTAACCGGCGTAATCCTGCTCGGCTTCCTTGCACAGCGCCTCGTAGGCCGCCATCCCGGAAATCGTGGCCTGCTTGACCACGGCGTCCGACGGGGGAAATACACGAGTTTCCGTGACATTTGATTCGATGCTGGACATTGACAACTCTCCTCTCGCATGTAGCCGGATGACATCCGGATGAAAATGAGTTCCGCCAGGCTGGCTTTGGCCGCCAAACGGACATTTCGTGATTTGCTGATGGAAGCAAACGCTGCCGCCGACCGGTCTGGCTGCAAACCGGAACCGCGCATTCTAAGAGCTTGCACATTAAAGTAAAAGCCCCTTACATGCGACTTACGCCGCAGGCCGCATCAAGCGGCAGGTCCTGGGGTAAGATTGCTGCCCCGCAACACTAGGTATTCCCCAGACATGAACCAAATCGTCAAGCCGATGGAAAACCTCATCTTCTGGAGCCGCTGGATCCAGGCTCCCCTGTACCTTGGCCTGATCGTCGCCCAAGTCATCTATTGCTGGCTGTTCATGGTCGAACTGAGTCACCTCGTGCACGGGGCCATCGCCGCCGACCGCGTCAGCGAGACCGACGTCATGCTGGCCGTCCTCGGCCTGATCGACGTGGTCATGATCGCCAACCTTCTGGTCATGGTCATCATCGGCGGATACGAGACCTTCGTCTCGCGCCTCGACCTCGAAGGCCACCCGGACCAGCCCGAGTGGCTGTCGCACGTCAACGCCGGCGTGCTCAAGATCAAGCTGTCGACGGCCATCATCGGCATCTCTTCGATCCACCTGTTGAAGACCTTCATCAACGCCGCCAATCTGACCGAGCATACGATCAAGTGGCAGGTCCTCATCCATGTCGTATTTCTGGTCTCCGCCGTCGCCATGGCCGCGGTCGACTGGATGATGACCCACAACCTCGCCCAGCAGCGCGCCAAACATCACTGACCCGGAGCCGCCATGACCACCATTCGCCAGGACGACTTCGTCCAGTCCATTGCCGACGCCTTCCAGTTCATCAGCTTCTACCATCCGCTCGACTACATCACGGCGCTCGGCGAAGCCTACGAACGCGAAGAGTCACCCGCGGCGAAGGACGCCATCGCCCAGATCCTGACCAACAGCCGCATGTCGGCCGAGGGCCATCGTCCGATCTGCCAGGACACCGGCATTGCGCTGGTCTTCCTCAAGGTCGGCATGAAGGTGCAGTGGGACGCCACGCTGTCGCTGCAGGAAATGGTCAACGAAGGCGTGCGCCGCGCCTACGGCAACGCCGACAATCCGCTGCGCGCCTCGGTGCTGGCCGATCCGGCAGGCGCCCGCAAGAACACGAAGGACAACACGCCGGCCGTGGTGCATTACGAGATCGTTCCCGGCGACCACGTCGAAGTCATCTGCGCCGCCAAGGGTGGCGGGTCCGAGGCCAAGGCCAAGTTCGCCATGCTCAACCCTTCCGACGATCTGGTCGAGTGGATACTCAAGACCGTGCCGACAATGGGTGCCGGCTGGTGCCCGCCCGGTATCCTGGGAGTCGGCATCGGCGGCACGCCGGAAAAGGCCATGCTGCTGGCCAAGGAAGCCATCATGGCGCCTGTCGACATCCATGAACTGAAGGCCCGCTGCGCCCGCGGTGACAAAATCACGAGAGCCGAGGAACTGCGCCTCGAACTGCACGAGAAGATCAACGCCCTGGGCATCGGCGCCCAGGGCCTCGGCGGCCTGACCACGGTGCTCGACGTCACGGTGCTCGACTACCCCACCCATGCCGCCAACCTGCCGGTGGCGCTGATCCCCAACTGCGCCGCAACGCGGCACTGCCATTTCCATCTCGACGGCTCCGGCCCGGCCAAACTCGAGGCGCCCAGCCTCGAAGACTGGCCCAAGGTGACCTGGCAGGCGGATGCCGCCACGGCCACCCGCGTCGACCTGAACAACCTGAGCAAGGCCCAGGTCGCCGCCTGGAAGCCCGGCCAGAAGCTGCTGCTCAACGGCAGGATGCTCACCGGCCGCGATGCCGCGCACAAGCGCATCGCCGACATGCTGGCCAGGGGCGAAAAGCTGCCGGTCGATTTCACCAACCGGGTCATCTACTACGTTGGTCCGGTCGATCCGGTGCGCGACGAAGTGGTCGGCCCGGCCGGCCCCACCACCGCCACGCGGATGGACAAGTTCACTCGCATGATGCTGGAGAAGACCGGCCTGATCTCGATGATCGGCAAGTCCGAACGCGGTCCCGCCGCGAGCGAGGCGATCAAGGACAACCAGTCGGCCTACCTGATGGCCGTCGGCGGCGCCGCCTACCTCGTCGCCAAAGCGATACAGTCGGCGAAAGTCGTCGGCTTCGCCGACCTCGGCATGGAAGCCATCTATGAGTTTGACGTGAAGGACATGCCCGTCACCGTCGCCGTCGATTCGCAGGGCACCTCGGTACACATCACCGGGCCGAAGGAGTGGCAGGCGAAGATAGGCAAGATCCCGGTCAAGGCGGGCTGATCGCAGAAGGGACCTTGAAGTTCCCCGGCTGAACTGGAAAGAATCCGTGACACTCGAGACGCCCGGTGGACCGCTTATTGCTCGTGCTTGTAGGTTGCGTCGGCAGGCCAGGCATGGGCAGCTGTTGCAACACCTGAGAATCCAAGGAAAAGGGCACTCATGGTTTTGCTGACGGCCAGGCAGGTGCTAGTGCGGATTTCGGTGATCATCCTGACCACCGAGTTCCTCATCATGCTTGTGCTGGGAGCTTTTTCCGATTCCCTGAATACCTATGTCGCCGCCGCGCTTGACGTGGTCATACTCGCCGCTGTGGCGTCACCCCTCATCTACCTGTGGGTCATCCGATCCTTCGTCGTTGCACGCGACGACGCCCTGGCCGAAGTCAGGGCACTGGCCCTGACCGACCCGCTGACACAAATGCCGAACCGGCGCATGCTGTCGCTGCATCTCGAGAAATTCATCAGCGGAAGCGCGCGGCATCGCGTCCACGGCGCCCTGCTGCTGATCGATCTCGACGGTTTCAAGGTGATCAACGACACCGACGGCCATGACGCCGGTGACGCCGTCCTTATCGAAGTGGCAAAACGCATACAGTCCATCACCCGGGAGGCGGACGTCGCGGCGCGACTCGGCGGGGACGAATTCGTGGTCCTCATCGATCGCCTGGAAATCGACCGTGAAGCCTCACGCGCGCAGGCATTGCTGCTAGCGGAGCGCCTGATCCAGATCATCAACGCCCCGATCGAATACGCGGGGAAATCGCTCAAGGTCGGCGCCAGCATCGGTGTCCGCATGCTCGGCAGCAATCTGGCAAAAACTCAAACTTTGATGTCATCCATGGCCTCCGGCGTCATTTCCGATGCCGATGCCGCCATGTATGGCGCAAAACGGGCCGGCAAGGGTTGCGCCGCGGTCTTTGACGATCTCGCAGCATGATCGGCGTCTTCGATTCCGGCCTCGGCGGCCTCTCGGTGCTGGCGGCGCTGGTCGAGGCCCTGCCGCAGGCAGACTTCACCTACTACGCCGACACCGCCCACGTCCCCTACGGCAACAAGAGCGAAGCGCAGATTCAGCGCCGCGTTCTGGCCATCGGCGAGTACCTGGCCAACGAGGGCTGCGGCCTGCTGGTGGTGGCCTGCAACACGGCGACGGCCGCCGCGGTTCAGGCCCTGCGCACCGCGCATCCCGGCGTTCCGGTAGTCGGCGTCGAGCCCGGTATCAAGCCGGCGGCGCAGTCGACAAAAAGCGGTCGCATCGCGGTACTGACCACGGAAGCCACCGCCGGCAGCCAGCGCCTGAAGCATCTGATCCGCGACCACGCAGGGCCGGTCGAGGTCTTCGTCGAGCCCTGCCCGGGTTGGGCCACCCATGTCGAAATGCTGCAACTGGACGCTCCGGCACTCGCGGCCGACGTTCGCGCCCGCATCGAGCCGCTGCTGGATCGGGGCGTCGACCGCATCGTGCTCGGCTGCACACATTACAGCTTTCTCGCGCCGCTGCTGTTGCAAGTCGTCGGCACTCGTGCGCAACTGGTCGATGTTGCCGCCGCGGTGGCGCGCCAGACACGGCGCCTGGCCGCGGACCTCGCCCACGGCTCCGGCCGGCTGCATCTGCAGGCCTCGGCGCATCCGGAGCGCCTGCACGCCGCCCTGCCCCGCCTGCATCTTGCTCACATCGCCGCACGCATTCGCCAGCTCTGAGCGCGGCAGGGCTGCCGCGCAGGGGGAAATTTAACCTGGCAGTTCCTGAATCGCGTCGCCAAACGTCACCACCCGGTTGCGGCCATTGCGCTTGGCCAGATAGAGCGCCTGATCCGCGCATCGAATCAGGCCGTCGGTCGAATCGGAATGATCGGGCGTCCCGGCGATGCCGATCGAGGCGGTAATCCGGATGCGCAGTTCGCCGAACGGGACAATCGTTTCGGCGAAGAGCTTCCGCAGGAATTCGCCGCGCTCACGTGCAATATCCAGCGGCATTTTGGGCAGGACAAGCAGGAACTCCTCGCCTCCATAGCGGCAGACAATGTCCTCGGCGCGGGCGCTGTCGTGCAGCGCCTGGGCGAACACCCGCAGCACCTCGTCGCCGGCCTGATGTCCGTAAGTGTCGTTGATCAGCTTGAAGTGATCGATGTCCAGCAGCAACATGGTCATCGGCGTTCCTTCGCGCTTGCAACGCGCCATTTCGCGCTCCAGCGTGCCCTCCAGGTAGCGGCGATTGAACAGGCCGGTGAGCGAATCGCGGTTGGCCTGCTCGCGGAGCTTGTCCTGCAAATCGTGGATCTGGCTGATCTGCTCGTGCAATGCGGAGTTCGCATCCTCGAGAATCTGCTTCTGCGAGGCGACCGCGCCCTGCACCTCGTGCAGCCGGCGGATATAGGTGAAGAACTCGACCCCCATCAGGGAGAGGTAGATCGCCAGGCCGACGATCGATGACAGCGTCACCAGCCCGTTGGTATCTGTGGATAGCTGGAAGGCGACCACCGTGGTGGATGCCAGGGCGCCGCTGAGAAGCGCCACCGGGCAGATCAGGATGCCCGGCAGGCCGCGCATGATGGTGTGGTTGAGCAGCGTCGCGAGGAACAGGGCGGCCGTGATCCACAGCGGGAATCCAAGCCCCGCGGCCCAGGCGCCGGATACCACGGCGTCGACGATCAGGTTGTCGAGTTCGGCCTTTTCGGGTTTGCCGGACCGACGCGTGCGCCACTGCATCAGATGCGGATAGACCGCGAACTGGAGCACGAAGGCTGTCCAGAACAAGGCGCCGTGACTGGCCGGAAAAACATGCAGGGCGATCGATATCCCGACCAGGGCAAATGCCGCAACCCGCACCCGGTAGCTGTTCACGGCGACCCAATGGTGAGTTTTCGCCAGATCCAGCGTGCCTGCGCTCACACCCGACTCCATTCAATCCCCTTTTCGAATCTGCTGTGCGCTGCCATTCAGCCCCGCACCGCGCGAATCACGCCCGGCACCTCATGCAGTAAGGATAACACCCTCCCCAGAATGCCCGTGCCCGGCAGCTCGACGACGAAGCTCATGTGGGCGACGCCGGCGCGCGACTGCGTCCGCACCGCCGTGACGTTGATCTTCTCGCGCGACAGGATGTCCGAAATGTCGCGCAGCAAGCCCTGACGATCGGTGGCATCCACCACTAGGTCGATCGGATAGACCGCACCGGTCTGCTCGCCCCACTCGGCGCCAATCACGCGCTCGGGATTGCGCGCCGCCATGTTGCGAAAATTCACGCACTCGACGCGATGGATCGAGATGCCCTTGCCGCGCGTGACGAAGCCGGTGATGGCATCGGGCGGCATCGGCTTGCAGCACTTGCCCATCTGCGTCAGCAAATTGTCCACACCTACCACAAGGATCCGGCTGTCGCCGGCGCGGCTCTTGCGCGTGTGGATTTCCGGCTCGGGCGGCAGGGGTTCCGCGCCACCGCGCAAGGCCATGTCGATCGCCCGCAAACCGACCTCGCCGCGCGCCGCGCCAAGGAACAGCGCCTCGGCGGACTTCAGCCCGAGTTTGGCCGCCAGTTCGTCGAGATTGGCCTGGCTCTGACCTTCGCGCTGCAACTCGCGGACGACCAGGCTGCGCCCCTGCGTGAGCAGTTCCGCCTCGTCCTGCGCCGCAAACCACTGTTTGACCTTGGAGCGCGCGCGCGAGGTCGCGAGATAGCCCTGCGCCGGATTCAACCAGTCGCGCGACGGCCCGCCGCTCTTGATGCTGACGATCTCGACGCGTTGGCCGTTCTGCAAGGGAGTATTGAGCGAAGCCATGTGGCCGTCGATCTTCGCCCCGCGACAGCGGTGACCGAGATCGGTATGCAGGCGATAGGCGAAATCCAGCGGCGTGGCGCCGCGCGGCAGATCGATCACCTTGTCCTGCGGCGTCAGTACATAAATCGTGTCATCCAGTGCGGCACGCTTGAACTGCTGGACCCATTCGGCGGAATCGGCGATTTCATCGCGCCACGACAGCAATTGCCGCAGCCAGGAAATCTTGTCTTCATAGGCGCCGCTGGCCTTTGCCGAACTGCCCGCCTCCTTGTAGCGCCAGTGGGCCGCCACGCCCAGTTCGGCATGCTCGTGCATCTCGCGCGTACGGATCTGCACCTCCAGCGAGCGGCCGTCCGCGTCTTCGACGGCGGTGTGCAGCGAACGATAGAAATTGCCTTTGGGATGCGAGATGTAGTCGTCGAATTCGCCGTGGATCGGCTGCCACAGGTGATGCACGATGCCCAGTGCCGTGTAGCAATCCTTGATGTCATCGACAATGATGCGCACCGCGCGCACGTCATAGACTTCGGCAAAGTCGATATCCTTGCCGCGCATCTTGTTCCAGATGCTGAAGATGTGCTTCGGCCGGCCATAGATCTCGGCGCGCACGCCGACGGCAGTCATCTCCGACTTCAGCCTCTCCACCGCGGCAGCAATGAAACCTTCCCGCTCCGAGCGCTTTTCGTCGAGCATCGTCGCGATGCGCTTGTAGGTTTCCGGTTCCAGGTAGCGAAAGGAAAGATCCTCGAGCTCCCACTTCACGTGCCAGATGCCCAGGCGGTTGGCCAGAGGGGCGTAGATCAGCTGGCTTTCCCGCGCCATTTCCTCGCGCACGGTGCCCGGCCGGTTGTTGAGGAAGCGCAGGGTCTGCACGCGGCTTGCCAGGCGCAGCAGAACAACGCGGATGTCATCGACCATCGCCAGCAGCATCTTGCGCAGGATCTCGGTCTGCGCCTTGACCTCGGCCACGCCTTCGCCCGCGCCGCCGCCCGCCGCCGCACGTGTCAGCGGGCGCAGCCTGCCCAGCCGGTGCAGCCCCGCCACCAGCCCGGCCACCGTGTCGCCAAAGGCGGCTTTCAGCCGTTCGCCGCAATCCTCGACATGATCGCTGGCGGCAAACAGCAAGGCGGCGATGCGCGCATCGACGTCGAGATCGAGGGAGGCCACGATCAGGGCCATGCCCAGAGCGTGCTGCAAAATGGGTTCATTGGTGCCGAGCAGCTTTTCGCCATAGGCCTCGCGCGCCAGCGTCAGCGCCTCGCCCACGCGCGTCGCCGCGGCGTCGGACAGGCCCATGCACAGCCGCGACAGTGCGGCGGCTTCGCCATTCGACTGCTGCAGGGAATGCACCACGGAGACCATGCGCTGATTATCCCATGCGCCGCCACTCGGGGTGGATACCCTCCCCGCCACCTGCATACGGGGACATAATCCCCCCTTCATGAAAACACCGTTCCCTGTTTCAGCCTGGCTGCTGCTGACCCGGGCCAGGCTGTTCCGGCCCCAAATCGGCGCCAACATCCGGCGCCAACCATGATGCGCAAGTTCCTTGACTGGTGGCGCCGCCGCCAGGGCGATCGCCTCCAGATTGACGAAGCACTTTGGGATCAAGTCGAAGCCGGCTTGCCCTTTCTCGGCCACCTCCTGCCCGACGAGCGACTTCGCCTGCGCCAGCTTGCCCGCCAGTTCATCGCCGAAAAGCAGTGGAGCGGCGCGCAGGGACTGCAACTGACACCGCGCATCCAGTTGACCATCGCGCTCCAGGCCTGCCTGCCGATCCTGAATCTGGGGCTCGCCTGGTATTCCGGCTGGGTCGGCATCGTGGTCTATCCGGGCGACTTCGTGATCCCGCGCCGCATGATCGACGAGGACGGCGTAGTGCACGAGTATGACGACGAAGTCATGGGCGAGGCCTGGTACGGCGGCCCGGTGCTGATCTCATGGTTCGATCATGCGCAGGACGCCGAGGGCATCAACGTCGTGATCCACGAGTTCGCGCACAAGCTGGACATGAAAAGCGGCGACGCCGATGGCCTGCCGCCGTTGCACGCAGGCATGTCGCGACAGCGCTGGACCGACGTCATGAGTGCGGCCTTCCGGGACTTTCAGCGGCGTGTCGATGGTGGCGAAGAGACGCCCCTCGATCCCTACGGTGCAGAACTGCCGACCGAATTCTTTGCCGTCACCAGCGAGGCCTTTTTCGAAACTCCGGAATTGCTCAAGAGCGAGTACCCGGAGGTCTATGAGCAATTGCGCAGCTTTTACTGCCAGGATCCGCTGCAGAAGCCTACATAGCCCCTACGCGGTCGCAAAAATAGAAAAGGGCCACAGGGGAAAACCCTGCAACCCTTGGTATTGGTGGGGTGACCGATGGGGCTCGAACCCACGACAACCGGAATCACAATCCGGGACTCTACCAACTGAGCTACGGCCACCACCGAAACTGGGCACCCTGGGGAGGCAACTCCCGGCCGGGCGAAGGCCGAATTATGGGAGATGGAGGGAAAAGAATCAAGCCTTGAGTCGAGCCAAAGTCGGTGCTGGCAAGACGCCGCGCGCCCTCCGAAGGCACGCAAACTCGAATGGGAGGCTATTCAGCCGCCCGTTGCGACGAAAGTTCCGCCGACAACTTCTCGACCTGGGCGGCCATTTCGCGCAACTCGGCTTCCAGCTTGCGGTTTTGCTCGTTCAAGACGCGTGTGCGTTCCACCACCTGCTGCTCGAGTTCGTCATTAGCGCGCCGCAGTTCACTCAGCAGGTGGCGCTCCGAATCGGTCAGGTCCTCCGTCACGTCCTGCGTCAGCGCGGCAGCGACGTGCCTGTCGAGATCGGGCTCCGCGGCATTGAGCTGATGCGCCATGGCCCGATCCACTACCACAATGTGATGCAGCAACCAATGCACAAGGTACTCGATCAGGGTCACCGTAATGTTGCGCCGCCCATGTTCGAAATCTGCCGTCAAGTCCTTGAGCACGCTGCGAAAATAGGCATGTTCTCCCATATGGCGGGTCACCAGTTCCTGCGAGCATCTGCCACCCGCCATCAGGCGTTCCTCGAAAGCGAAGTGATCCCGCACGTAGTCATTCAGTTCGCCCAGCAGCCGGCGCAGGGTTTGCGCGCCGGTATCGTCGTGGGTGCTGGCATCGAGGGCATTGATCATGCCCACCAGGGCCTTGTGCTGCTCATCGATCTCGTCAATGCCCAGAGCGAAATCGCTGCTCCACGCGATAATATGCATTACTCATCTCCTCGATACGGATCGGACCGGCAGCTTCGCGAGGCTGCCTCGATCGCTGCTATTCTTGTTCACTGTCGGCATCCGGGCGCGAGCAATAGCGGAGCGGCCCGTCCGCTACCTTGGGCCAAGACTACTACGAGGCGCAGCAACGGTCAAAACCACCACTTAACTCGCGGTCCGCACCCCATGCTCGACATCCTCTACCGCGATGACTGCCTCATCGCCATCAACAAGCCCGCCGGCCTTCTGGTCCATCGCAGCAACATCGACCGTCACGAAACACGCTTCGCCGTGCAATTGCTGCGCGACCAGATCGGGCAGCGCGTGCATCCGCTGCACCGGCTCGACAAGGGCACTTCAGGCGTGCTGCTGTTCGCCCTCGATGCCGAGAGTGCGCGCGAGGTCGGCGGCCAATTTCAGCGCGATGAGGTAAGCAAGTGCTACCTCGCCATCGTGCGCGGCTGGCCGCCTGACGCCGGAGTGATCGACCATCCGCTGTCGCGCCAGTTCGACGACTACGGCCGACGGCCCGGCACAGACAACGAATCCGCGGCGCTGCCCGCCGTCACCGAATACCGCCGCCTTGCCACGGTCGAGCTGCCCGACGCCGTCGACCGCTATCCGACCGCGCGCTATGCACTCGTGGAACTGCAGCCCAGGACCGGACGCCACCACCAGTTGCGCCGCCACATGAAGCACATCGCCCATCCCATCATTGGCGACGCAACCTGGGGCAAGGGGATCCACAACCGCTACTTCCAGCAACGTTTCAACTGCGGGCGCTTGCTGCTGGCGTGCACGGCGGGCGAACTGCGGCATCCGCAGGATGGTCGCGCGCTTTCGATTGCGGCGCCGCTGGAGCACGGCTTTGCCAGCGTGGTCAGTGCGCTGGGATGGGCGGGGATTCACAACAAAGGGCAAATAATTCAAACAAATAATTCAATAGTTGACGACAGCACTCTGGTAAATTACTTTGGAGACATGGCCAGCTGATGCCATCAGGCTGACAGTGCCGGAGGTGTATCCGCACTTGCTTCCCCTCCGGCAAATGATGCAGCACCAAAAGCAGCACCACCCATCAGAGGAGAACAGCATGGAATACACCCCACAGCCCAAAGGCCGCCCCCGCAAGATTGCACTGACGGTCGCCGTGTCGGCCACTCTGGCCGCTACTTCGGCATTCGCCGACGAAACCAGTTGCTCGCCCTTTACGCCGCTGATCAAGGGCCAGGAGGATCTGGTCTACGTCTGGACCCTTGGCGTCAAAGGGGTCGGCGACGGTTCCGACAAACTGGTCACGGTGGACGTCAATCCCGGTTCCAAAACCTACGGCAAGATCATCCACAAACTTTCGGTCGGCGGCCGTGGCGAGGTTCATCACGTCGGCCTTTCGGACGACCGTCGCTATCTCTGGGGCGGTGCGCTTGATTCGAACAAGATTTACATCTTCGACATCGGCACCAATCCGGCCAAGCCGAAGCTGACGAAAACCATTACCGACTTCGTGCAGAAGACCGGTTTCGTCGGCCCGCACTCCTTCATCGCGATGCCGGGCCGCATGCTGATCACGCCGCTGTCGAACAAGAAAGACCACGGTGGTGAGACCGGGGTTGTCGTCTATAACAACAAGGGCGACTACGTGGCGCACTATCCCATGCCCAAGGAGGGCGGCGACGGCTACGGCTACGACGCCGGGATCAACCCGCAAAAGAACGTGTTCCTCACCTCATCCTTCACGGGATGGAACAACTACATGATGGACCTGGGCAAATTGGTCAAGGACGGCGAAGCGATGAAGCGTTTCGGCAATACCTCAGTCATGTGGGACATGAAGACCATGAAGCCGCTCAAGGTGTTCCAGACGCCGGGCGCACCGCTCGAGGTGCGCTGGTCTTGGAAAGCCGGCGACAACTGGGCCGTGACCACCACGGCACTGACCTCCAAGATCTGGATCTACAAGCAGGACGCCAAGGGCGAATGGCAGGTCAAGGACGTGGCCACCATCGGCGACCCGGCCAAGATTCCGCTGCCGGTGGATATCAGCATCACCGCCGATGGCCGCGGCATGTGGATCAACACCTTCATGGACGGCAGTACGCGCTACTGGGACATGTCCGACCCGATGAAGCCGAAGGAAATCTTCACTAAAAAGATCGGTTCCCAGGTCAACATGGTGTCGCAAAGTTACGACGGCAAGCGGGTGTATTTCACCTCCTCGCTGCTGGGCAACTGGGACAAGAAGGGCAAGGACGACGAGCAGTTCCTGAAAATGTACAACTGGGACGGCAAGGATCTCAAGCTGGCCTTCGAGATCGATTTCTACAAGGAGAAACTCGGTCGCGCCCACCACATGAAGTTCCAGGCGCGCGATCTGTCGCCCCTCAAGCCGCTGGCGGCGGCGCCGACAGCGCCCACGCAGCTGGCGAGCACGCAGTAGCGCCAGGTGGTTTCCTTCCTGCCGCGCAATAGCCGCGGCCTCGTTCGAGGCTGCGGATTTTTTCTGGGTTGGCTGTTGGCCGCTGTCGCGTCGGCCGCGCCGCGCATGGATTTCGTGCCCCCGGCGGCAGGCAGCTACAAGCTGGAGCGAATCCAGCCGGCAACGGACGGTGCCGTGCTCGATGCCGAAGGCAAGCGGCGCCGCCTGGCGGACTTCACGCAAGGCCGGATCACCCTGCTGGCCTTCATGTACGCTTCCTGCGTTGATCCGAATGGCTGTCCCTATGCCCTGACTGTGATGCACACGCTCAAGGCCGAACTCGAAAAACTGCCGGAGGCCCGCGGCCGGATTGGCTTCGTCAGCCTCTCCTTCGATCCGGAGCGCGACACGCCACAAGCCCTCGCGCATTACGCCCACGAGCATGGCGGTCACGCACACGGCAGCGCGGCGCAGCACCTGGCCTGGGATTTCCTGACCACGCGCTCGCGCCGCGAACTGCTGCCCATCCTCAATGGATTCGGCCAGGACGTCGGGGTGGATGTCGATAAGGCCACCGGCAAACCGCTCGGCACCTACAGCCATGTGCTGAAGGTATTCC
Source organism: Betaproteobacteria bacterium (assembly GCA_012026675.1). Lineage (GTDB taxonomy): Bacteria > Pseudomonadota > Gammaproteobacteria > Burkholderiales > Rhodocyclaceae > Sulfuritalea. The sequence continues at coordinate 37,560 of VEPA01000234.1, forward strand.
TCATCGACCGGCAGCGCATGGTGCGCGAGATTTACACGACCGACTATCTGCTGGCGCCGATGGTGCTGAACGACATCAAGACGCTGCTGATGGAAGACGGGGTCAGGCGAAAATGAAGCGCCTGGCGGGCATCCTGCTGCTCTGGGTGCTGGTCCTGTCTTCCTGCGAACGGCCCGGCGACCCGGACAATGCAACGCTCAGCCTGGCGCCCCCGCTTGGCCTGCCGGTCATTCCGCTGTCGCCCGACCATCCGCTGCCGCAGGCCAGGATCGAACTCGGGCGGACGTTGTTCATGGATCGCCGGCTTTCGCACAACAACACCCTGTCCTGTGCCATGTGCCATGTGCCCGAGCAAGGCTTCACCTCCAACGAACTGGGCACCGCCGTCGGTATCGAGGGCCAGACCGTTCGCCGCAATGCGCCCACGGTGTACAACGTCGCCTATGTTGAGCAGCTGTTCCATGACGGCCGCGAGTTCAGCCTGGAAAACCAGGTCTGGGGGCCGCTGCTTGCGGGCAACGAAATGGGCAATCCCTCCATTGGTTACGTGATCGAGAAAATCAAGGTGTTGCCCGACTATGCCGGCCGCTTCGAAAGGGCCTTCGCCGGGCGCGGCCCAGACGTATTGACCGTAGGCCAGGCACTGGCCGCCTACCAGCGCACGCTGGTCTCCGCCAATTCGCGTTTCGACCGCTGGTACTACGGCAAGGAACAGGGCGCGCTGACGACCGAGGAACAAGCTGGATTCCGGCTGTTCAGCGGCAAGGCCGGCTGCAGCGCCTGCCATCTGGCCGGAGAAAAACACGCGCTGCTGACCGACAATCGCTTTCACAACACAGGAGTCGGCTACGCGTACAGCCTGAGGCTCCCCAGGAAACACGTCGTGCAACTGTCGCCGGGCAAGTTCATTGAACTCGAGGACAAGGCGCTGGACTCTTTCGAGCAGCCGCTGCCCGACGTCGGACGCTATGAAGTGACCCTCGACCCGGCGGACTCCTGGGCCTACCGCACGCCGAGCCTGCGCAACGTCGCGCTGACTTCGCCCTACATGCACAATGGCTCGCTAGCCACCCTGGAAGACGTCGTGGAATTCTACGACCGCGGCGGCATCGACAACCCGCAGAAAGATCCTTTGCTTACGCCGCTCGGCCTCTCCGCGACGGAAAAGCAGGCCCTCGCCGCCTTCCTTCGCAGCCTGACGGGCGACAATGTGCAAAAACTGGTGACGGAGGCCCGTGCCGCGCAGCCGGCCGACACGCCGCCGGCAAAGGATCCGGCCAGCACTTACCGACGCGGCTACTAGCGGACCCGTTCCAATGCTATTGGAAACTCAGCGTGCGGGGGCTGCTGGCGGAATGACTATCACGGTATCGCCGCCAGTCTTGCCTTGTGCACCCGTTGCGCCGGTATTCCCGGTATCACCGGTGGCTCCCGTGGCTCCAGTGGCTCCGGTATAGCCAGGCGATCCCTTTGCGCCGGTATCCCCCGTCGATCCTGGCGCGCCGGTATAGCCAGGCGCCCCCTTTGCGCCGGTATCCCCGGTCGTTCCTGGTGCGCCGGTATAGCCGGTCGCGCCCGGTGCGCCGGCCGGGCCGGCAGGTCCGGCAACGGGAACCGCCACTGGAACTACAGCGACCGGCCTGTCGCACGCACTCAGTGCCAGAACCATCAGTGCTGCCGAAAATACTATTGAATGCTTCATGATTTATTTCCTCTTGACTGTTTAATGACAATGGCCGACTTGAACTGGCGTCCTCGCCGCCGGAGTTACAGCCGAAAGGTAGGCGGTATCCTTGGGCAGGTCTGTTCGCTGGAGCACTGAAGAACGCAGATTCGACCAATTGTTCTGCCTGGTTTGTCGCGCGATCCTGTCCCCGCTTTGCGGTGATTTTTTGGAAATTGAGGCGCTTATGTGCGGAACCGAACGAAGGCTTTCGCACTTGCGGCGTAAAAACCTTCCATGCACTGCATTACCCTCCCCATACCCGCGCGCAAGTCCAAGGAGCAAGCTTCATGAAACCAAATCTGCTTATCGGCATCGTACTGATCGTCCTGGGTGGCGCCGTTCTCGGCTACCAGGAATACAGCTACACGACAAAAGAACAGGTTCTCCAGATCGGGCCGATCACGGCGACGGCCGAACAGACCCATACAGTTTCGCTGCCGCCACTGCTGGGCTGGCTTCTGATCGGCGGTGGAGTATTTCTGCTGGCCTACTCGGCAATGACCAAAAAGAACTGACAGGCAGGAACGAGCCCGACCAACGGATCTGTTCGATCTCAAAAGTCGGTGCCGACGCTACGGCGGCCTTGCCCTTTTCGTCACCACCGAGCGGGCAGGGCGATCCGATGCGCATCAATTCGGCCTACCTCCGATCACGGCGGTCACGGCCATGATCCCGGTCGTCGTCACGTCCATCACCACGGCCGTCACCACGTTCATTTCCGCGTCCGTCACCGCGTCCGTCACCGCGTCCATCACCACGTCCATCACCGCGGGCTGCGAACCTGGTTTCTTTCGGGTAATGGCTTCTGGGGAGATCGGTCCAGGGTCCGGAACGTGAATTCGAGTAGCGCCAGCGGTTATCGTCGTAGTAGTAGTGATATCCGTTGTAATAGTAATAGGGCTCCACGCCCAATTCCACAATTACCGGCAGTGCCGGTACCACGACCACTCCAGAGCGGTGGTCCGCGGGTGCTACTACGCAGGCGCTGAGCAGAAGCGCCGTAAGTGGCAAGACAATCAGTATTCTCTTCATTTCCATTCTCCTGAATGAGTGACGCATCAATTCAAGGATTACTGGCCCGGCCCCTGCCGGCGTCAGCGATCTGCAAGCTACGTCAAATCAATGCACCTGAATCTTGGATGCCCGTCCGCGCGCCGTCAGTTCGACAGCGAACATAACCAAGCCCCAGATAAGGAAAGCTCCTGAGTGTCCGGCGAGGGTGGATCCTGTTCGCTACTACCCTCCCCCCGATTTCCTTGCGGCACGGACCGCAAGTGCTCACTGCAAAACGGCCTGTTGCCGGGAACAGAAGTCGGTGGCGGGTCGTTCTGCGTGCTTGGGCGTTGCACGACTTGGACTGCACTTCACGGGTGGTAACTCAAAGCGCGCTCCGACGACGACGGAGCATGCGCATGCGCGTAAGATGTCGCCCTTTCCGCGATTGACGCCTTTGGGCAATTGCAGAGTCGCTACCGAGAAACCGCCATGCCAGCTACCCTCCACCCCTTGCTTGCTGCCGCCCTTGATGCGCGTGCCGACCTGATAGCGCGCCTGCACGCCGAGCAGACCGACGCCTACCGCCTGTTCCACGGCAGCGTCGAGGGCCATCCCGGCCTGACCATCGACCGCTATGGCGAGCTGCTGCTGGTGCAGTGTTTCCACAGCCCGCTGACGCCAGAGGCCCTGGCTGAGATCGAGTCCTTCTACGCCGCCCGCCTTCCCGGCCTGACGCCGGTCTACAACGACCGCAGCCAGGCCAATTCGCGCATCGGCAACCCGCTGCCGCCGGACCGGCTCGAAGCGGCGATGATGGCGCGCGAGATGCACGAGATGGGCGTCAGCTACCGCATCGCCGGACGCCACGCGGGGCAGGACCCCTGGCGCTTCCTCGACCTGCGCGCTGCGCGGCGCCGGGTAATGCAGGAGGCGCCCGGCAAGTCGGTGTTGAACCTCTTCGCCTACACCGGTGGCGTCGGCATCGCGGCGGCGAACGCCGGGGCGCGCTTCGTGGTCAATGTCGATTTCGCCGATTCGAGCATCATGATCGGCAAGGAGAATGCGCGCCTGAACGACTTGCCGGTGCGCCCGCGCTTCGTCAAATGCGACGCCTTCGCCGCGATGCGCCAGTATGCAGGCATCGGCCAGCCCGAGCGCGTACGCGGCAAGCTCATGCCGCCCTTCCCCAAGCTGGAGGCGCAGACCTTCGACCTGGTCTTCCTCGCTCCGCCGCGCCATGCCAAGAGCCCCTTCGGCGTGGTCGATCTCGTCAATGACTACGCCTCGGTGTTCAAGCCGGCGTTGCTGTGCACAAGCGCAGGAGGCACGCTGATCTGCACCAACAACGTCGCCGACGTGAAACGCGACGCCTGGCTGGACCAGTTGCAGCGCAGCGCTACCACGGCCGGCCGGCCCATCCGCGACATGGAATGGATCATGCCGGAAGCCGACTTCCCCAGTTCCGACGGCCAGCCGCCGCTCAAGATCGCCCTGCTGCGAGTTTGATGCAAGGGACGCTCCGATGCATCTGAAGCAACACGCAGCAGCAACGATCTTCGACGTCACCGAGGAGGATTTCGATGCAGCGGTGGTCGCGCGCTCGCAGCAGGTCCCGGTGCTGGTCGACATCGGCGCCGACTGGTGCGCGCCCTGCCGCATCCTTGGACCGCTGCTGGAACGCCTGACGCGCAGCTACGGCGGCGCCTTCCTGCTCGCCAACGTGGACGCCGACGAGAACATGCGCATCGCCGGAAGGCACAAGGTGCGCGGCTTTCCGACCGTGATCGCCTACAGCCGCGGCGTGGAAATCGACCGCTTCCACAGCGCGCAGACCGAAGGATTCCTGCGCAAATTCATCGACGGCGTGATCGAACGCCACGCGGCGCACGAATAAACGCGGGCTATTTGGCCCGAACTCTGGGATAATGCGCGGTTCTCCGGCCGATTCGACATTTCCGGCCCGTCTTTTCCTCGAAATCCCCTGCTCCGCGCGGGTACGCCATGACCACCTCCCCAGACATAATTGCCGCCGGGTTTGACACCCTCGGGCTTGCCCAGCCATTGCTCAAGGCGCTCGCCGACGTCGGCTACGAAACCCCCTCGCCGATCCAGGCCGCCTGCATCCCTATCCTGCTGGCCGGCCACGACCTGCTCGGCGAAGCCCAGACCGGCACCGGCAAGACCGCCGCCTTCGCCCTGCCGATGTTGCAGAAGATCGACCTCAAGCGTGCCGTGCCGCAGGCCCTGGTCCTGACGCCAACGCGCGAACTGGCGATCCAGGTCGCCGAAGCCCTGCAGAAATAAGCCCACCACATGCCCGGCTTCCACGTCCTGCCGATCTACGGCGGGCAAAGCATGGTGGTGCAGCTGCGCGCATTGTCGCGCGGCACCCACGTCATCGACGGCACACCGGGGCGCGTCATGGGCCACCTCGAACGCAAGAGCCTGGTGCTCAACAACCTGCAGATGCTGGTGCTCGACGAAGCCGACGAAATGCTGCGCATGGGCTTCATCGACGACGTCAAGTGGCTCCTCGAACACACCCCGGCCGAGCGCCAGACCGCGCTGTTCTCGGCCACCATGCCGGACGTGATCCGCCGCGTCGCGCACGAACACCTGCGCGAGCCGAAGGAAATCAAGCTCCGCTCGGCCACCTCGACCGTAGTCGCCACCAGCCAGTCCTACTGCCAGACGCACACCGGGCAGAAGCTGGAAGCCCTGACGCGCATCCTAGAAGTGGAAGACGACTTCGATGCGGCCATCATCTTCGTGCGGACCAAGACCGCCACGGTCGAACTAGCCGACAAGCTGGAGGCGCGCGGCTATTCGGTCGCGGCGCTGAACGGCGACCTGACCCAGGGCCTGCGCGAGCAGGTCATCGAACGGCTCAAGGCCGGTACCATCGACATCGTGGTCGCCACCGACGTCGCTGCCCGCGGACTGGACGTCGCGCGCGTCAGCCATGTCATCAACTACGACGTGCCCTACGACACCGAGGCCTACGTGCACCGCATCGGCCGCACCGGCCGCGCCGGCCGCACCGGCCGCGCCATCCTGTTCCTGGCGCCGCGCGAGATGTACATGCTCAAACTCATCGAGCGTGCCACCAAGCAGAAGATCACCGCCCTGACCATGCCGACGCCGGGCGAGGTGGCCAACCGCCGCGTCGCCCAGTTCACGCAACAGGTGGTGGACATCATCAAGACCGAGAAGCTGGATTTCTTCTTTGACGTGGTGCGCCGCATGGAAGGCGAGCAGGACATCGCCGCGCGCGAGATCGCCGCCGCGCTGGCCTGGCTGGCGACGCGCGAGCGCCCGTTGCAGATGCCCGGCGCCAGCGACCACGCGCCGCGCGAAGCCGCGCCGGCCCCGGCCGCCGTGTCACCGGCGCCGACTTTCGCCCGCGACACCGAACGCAAGCCTGCCAGGGCCGGCACCAAGCCACCCGAAGGCCATCCGGATGCCGAGCCGCGCCGCGAGCGCCCGGCGAAGGAAGGCCGCAGCGACACGCCGGTAAAACAGCGCACCTTCGCGCCGGGCACGCTGGCGCGCTACCGCATCGAGATCGGCCGCAACCAGGGCGTGCTGCCCAAGGAAATCGTCGGCGCCATTGCCAACGAAGCGGGCATCGCCGGCAAGGACATCGGCCAGATCAACCTGTTCGACGACTACAGTTCGGTGGAACTGCCGGCCGGCCTGTCGGCGGACCTCATGGACATCCTGCGCCGCATCCGCGTGCGCCAGTTCGCGCTCAAAACGCGCGTCATGGAGCCGGGCGAATTCGTAGACACCCGCCCGCCGCGCCGCGCAGCACCCGCCCGCGACAGCAAGAAGCAGGACTGGAAGAAGCCCGCCGGCACCAAGCCGGAATGGAAGAAGCGGGAACGCTAAGGTCCACCACAGGGTTCAGACGAGGAGGAAAGCTCATGCCCATCTACAGCCTCGGTGACCGCCAGCCCGTCCTCGGACATGAGGCCTGGGTCGCCCCCAATGCGACGGTGATCGGCGACGTCCGGCTCGGCGACCAGGCCAGCGTCTGGTGGAACGCCGTGGTGCGGGCCGACAACGACACGATCACCATCGGCGCCGGGAGCAACATCCAGGACGGTTCGGTGCTCCACGTCGATGCCGGGGTACCACTCACCATCGGCGCCAACGTCACGGTCGGCCACCTCGTCATGCTGCACGGTTGCACCATCGGCGAGGAGTCGCTGATCGGCATCAAGAGCGTGATCCTGAACAAGGCCCAGATCGGCCGCCACTGCATCATCGGCGCCAATTCGCTGATCCCCGAAGGCAAGGTGATCCCGGAACGTTCGTTGGTCATGGGCTCGCCTGGCAAGGTGGTGCGCCAGCTCTCCGACGAAGAAGTCGCGCGCCTGCTGCTTGCGGCGCAGGGCTACGTGGACAACGCCCAGCGCTACCGCTCGCAGCTGAAACCGGAAGGCTGAGCTACTTCGCTGCGGCGGGCTTGCCCGCCGATGGCGGCGCAGGCGCCAGCGGGACCTTTTGCGGCACCTGGACGAAAATCTCGCCTTCCTTGATCATGCCCAATTCATAACGTGCGCGTTCCTCGATGGCATCGAGGCCCGACTTGAGGTCGCGCACTTCGGCATCCAGGCCGGCGTTGCGCTGCGCCAGCTTCTGATTGACCTGGCGCTGCGCCTGCAACTGACGCTCGTTTTCCCAGACGCGGACCCAGCCGCCCTTGCCCAGCCACAACGGATACTGCAGCAAAGCGATGAGGGCGACCAGAGCCAGCGTCGGCCAATTCATTGCGAATCGCCGCGAGTCTTGGGCTACTTCCTGATGTTGTAGAAGGCCTCGAGCCCCGGGTAAGTCGCCGTATCGCCTAGGTCTTCCTCGATGCGCAGCAGCTGGTTGTACTTGGCGATGCGGGCGGAACGCGACAACGAGCCGGTCTTGATCTGCATCGCGTTGAGGCCGACCGCGATGTCGGCGATGGTCGAATCCTCGGTCTCGCCGGAGCGATGTGAAATCACCGCGGTATAGC
>VEPA01000018.1 GCA_012026675.1 Betaproteobacteria bacterium
CGATGCGCTGAGTCTGTCGACTCCCGCGCTGGGCGTGCGCCTGAATGCAGGCGATGCCGCGCCGCTCGAGGTCCGCAGCCATGCCCTGTTCGACGGCGGCGGGCAGCGTCAGGAGGCGCTGGCCGAACTCATGGATCGCCTTGTCGCGCGCCTGGGGCCGCAGGCCGTGCAGGGCCTTGCCTGCCATGCCGACCATCGGCCGGAACGGGCGAGCCGGTCCCTTCGCGGCAAGCCGGCATCCATGTCGGCAGCGATGCCGCCACGCCCGCTGTGGCTGGTCGATCCGCCCGAAGCCTTGCGTGAAATCCACGGCCGCCCGCAACGTGCCGGTGCGCTGACGCTGACAGCCGGTCCGGAGCGCATCGAATCCGGCTGGTGGGACGGCGGCGACGCGCGCCGCGATTATTTCATCGCCCTCGCCAGTGCGGGGCGCTGCTTATGGATCTTCCGCGATCCGCGTCCGCCCGGCGGCTGGTTCCTGCATGGAGTGTTTGCTTGAGCGCCGGCCTGTCCGGGCCAGGCTGACGTCTGCCTCGCAGGAACGACAGTCAGACAGCTTTGACCGTCTTGCGCGTCATGCCCTCGACCAGACCGCGCAGCACATCAAAGGAGACGGGTTTCGGATAGATCCGTATCGTGTCGGGAAGTCCACCGAAGGCCTTGATCTGCTCCTGGCCGAGCGCCGTTACCACGATGATGGACCCATTGAATACGGCGGGTTGGCCCATGATTCTGCGGATCATCTCGAAGCCGTCCATTCCCGGCATGGCCAGATCGCTGATGATCAGGTCGGGACTATGGCGGCCGATAAGAATCAGGCCTTCGAAACCATCCTTGGCGGTAAAAAGCTGAACCGGCAAACCCCAGCCTTCGAACTGGAGTTGATAAATCTCCCGTTGCATCGGGTCGTCTTCCACCACAAGCACTTTCAGCCTGGCAGGTGACGATGCAAGCGCCGCAGTGGTCCCGATGGCGCTTTGCTGGCGTGCGCGAATCGTCTCAATCGCCGTCAGCGGGATGCGCCGATGACCTCCTGCCGTCTTCCAGGCAGGCAGGGCGCCCGATTCGACCCATTGCTGCACGGTCGTCAGGCCGACGCCGAGCAGGCGGGCAGCATCTCGCGTCGAGACAAAATCGCTCTTGGCGTTCACGCTAACATTTCAATTGATTTTGGAATTATGGTTATTATAATCACATCAATGTCCCGCTGATCTCTTCTTCCAATGAACTTTCCGATTAGGAAAGGTACCACGAAAGCGATAGGGTAATTGGACAATGACTAGCACAGAAAAACTCCCTGGCGCTTCCATGAAGCGGTTTGCGGATTCCATGGAGTCGGCAATCAGGAGGTGCTTGTTCCCTGATCGCGTTTGGAACTGGCAGATCGCAGAATGAAACAAGGTCTGGAGCGCCCGGGTCCCCCGGAAATGGTTGCGGCGGCCCCCACGGAGTCCTTCAGGCCCTGGTATCCGTTTCAGCTTCGCCTGTGGCCCGCCTGGTTGGCGCTCGTCAGCTCTCTGATGCTCACGGGGTTGCCCTGGTGGCACAGCCAGCAGGATCTCGAGGACCGTACGCAGGCCGAGTTCGAAACCGAAGTCACGCAACTGCGGGCAGACTTCATCGCGCGCATGACGGGGTATACCCAAGCCATGCGTGCCGCTGCCGCCTTTGTCGCCGCCCACGAAAAGCTGTCGCGCGAGGAGTGGCGGGATTTTGCAGCCACGCTGAGACTGGAGAAGGATCATCCGGCCATTCAGGCTCTGGCCTTTGCGCGCGTCGTCGGCGACTCCGACCTCAAGCTTCTTGCGGGTGAATTGCGCAACAGCGGCGTCAGCGATTTCGCGGTTTACCCGCGGGGCGTCCGCGAACGCTATGTCGTCAATGTCTTTGTCGAACCCTACACGGAGGCAAATATCAGGGCGCTGGGCTATGACATGAGGCAGGATGCGGCGCGGCGTGCAACCATGCAGCGTGCGCGCGCCACCGGCGAGCCGACGATTACTCCGAGAACCACACTGAAGATCGACGAGGGCGGCAATCCGGTACCGGCCTTCATCATGTACATGCCGGTGAAACGCAAGTCCGGACGCGATGTCTATGGCTATGTGCTGAGCCCGTTCCGCATGCCAATTCTTGGGGATCAACTGTTCAAGCGCAGGAACCGTTCGATCTCGCTGACTATTCATGACGGGATCGATGCCATTTCCGGAAAGCTTTTCTACGCGAGCCATCCGCAGAAATCAGACTTTGAGGAAAAGTATGTTCATAGCGAAACCTTGACGATAGGCGGCCGGCCGTGGACGCTGACGTATGCCGGACTGCCGGATCTGGAGACGCGTGATGTCACGAAAAGTTCGACGCGGGTGCTGGCTGGAGGCGTGCTCATCAGCTTCCTTCTGTTCACCATTGCCTGGGCGCTTACAAGCCATCGCGATCGCGCCATTGGTGTGGCGCGGCGCATGACCGGGTCGTTGCGGGAAAGCGAAGCCAGATTCCGGATCCTGGTCGAACAGTCGCCCGACGCCATTACCGTGTACGACGCTGAACTCGGCCGCTTCGTGGACTGCAACAGGCAAGCTGAAAAACTATACGGTTGCAGTCGTGAGGAATTGCTCGCTACCGGACCGGACAAATTTTATCCGCTCGATAAGTTCGACGCACCGGCGGCAAGAGAGAATCTCCAGAAACTCGTGGAACGGGTTTTGGGCGGCGAGCAACTCACCATCGAACGTTACATCCGCAACGCGCAAGGCAAGAACCTGTGCTGCGAAATTCGCCTGGTAGGCCTGCCTTCTGCAGGCAGCCGGCTGATCCGCGGCAGCCTGGTCGACATCACCGAACGCAAGCTCGCCGAGGAAGCCGTTCGCCGCAGCCATGCCCTGCTGGAAACCGCCCAGAAAGCCGCGCATCTGGGGCACTACATCGCCGATCTGGAATCGAAAGCATGGTCCAGCGACCCTCTGTTCGACGAAATCATAGGCGTCGATGCCGGCTTCAAGCGCGATGCCGCTTCCTGGAACAACGTCGTGCATCCCGAGGACCGCAACAGCGTCCTCGACTATTTTTCCCGTTCAGTAAAAGAACGGCAGCACTTTTCCAGCCAGGAGTACCGGATCATTCGGCCGAAGGATGGCGAAACCCGCTGGATAGCGGCCTGGGGCAGCTTCATGTATGGCGAGGATGGTGTTCCCCTGAAACAGGCAGGTGTGGTTCAGGACATTACCTGGCGCAAGCAGGTAGAAGCCGAGATTCTCGAAACAAAGGTCAGGCTCGAGGCGACGCTCAATGCGATTCCGGACCTGTTGTTCGAAGTCGGGTGCGACGGCGTAGTTCATCATCACCAATCCCCGCGTCTCGAAGCACTGGCGGCGCCGACGGAACTTTTTCAGGGCAAGAAGTTTTCGGATGTCCTGCCCGGCGGGGCATCCGTGATCTGTCAGGCGGCGCTGGAGGAAGCGGCGGAAAAGGGCTGGTCCTCCGGACGCAGGCTCATGCTGAACTTTGACGGCCGGTCGCGCTGGTTTGAACTGTCGGTGGCGACCAAGGCCGAGCCGGATGGGCTGGAACGTCGCTTCATAGTGCTGGCCCGCGACATCACCGAACGCAAGCAGATCGAACTGGACCTGGAAGCCTTGAACAAGCGCATGGGCGCCCTGATCGAGGCGATTCCCGATGCGATCTTTTTCAAGGATGGCGAAGGACGCTTGCTGATTACCAATACGGCGGCAAAGCGGCTTTTCCGGCTTGACGAGATTCCCTGGCTGGGCAAGACTGAACCGGAACTGGTGCTGCTCCACCCCGAGTTCCGCGCCATGCACGAGGCCTGCCAGCGCGATGACGAGAAGGCCTGGGCGGCAGGGTGCCTGGCCCTGTTCGCGGAACGTGTCGCCGATGAGAACGGGCAATTCCGCGACTTCGAAGTGCGCAAGCAGCCGATCTTCGATGGGAACGGCGGACGCATGGGGCTGGTGGTCATCAGCCGCGACGTGACTGAGCGCAAGCGGATCGAGCAGGAACTGCAGGATCAGAAAGAGCATCTGGAAGACCTGGTGCGGCGTCGTACGATCGAACTGGAAACAGCACTGGAAGCGGCGACGCGGGCCGACAAGACCAAGGACGTCTTCCTTGCCAACATGAGCCACGAATTGCGCACGCCGCTCAATGCCGTGATCGGCATGGCCGGCCTGGCGCGGGGAATCCGCGGCGACCCGAGGCAGCGCGACTACCTGGACAAGATCGTCAGTTCCGGCAAGCACCTCAGCCGCATCATCAACGACCTGCTTGACCTTTCCAAGATCGCGGCCGGGCATATGGAGATGGAGTCCATTCCCTTCAGTTTGCGCACCCTGATCGAGCGCGGCCGGGGCTTGATGGCCCAGCGCGTGGAAGAAAGGCAGCTCGAACTGGTCGCGACGATCGATCCGGAAGTACCGGATGTCCTGATCAGCGATCCGCTGCGGGTTGAGCAGATCGTGCTCAATCTGGTCAGCAACGCCATCAAGTTCACCCGGCGCGGCCGGGTCGAAATCCGTATCGGGCAGGGAGTGAGGGACGGGAATCGCGTCCGCCTCGACATCACGGTGGCGGATACGGGAATCGGCATGAGCGAGGAGGACCTGGGCCGTCTGTTCAAGCCTTTCTCCCAGGCCGATGCCTCGGTTGCGCGGCAGTTCGGCGGCACCGGGCTCGGTCTCGCCATCAGCAGGCAACTGGTGGAACTGATGGGCGGCGACATCGCGGTGGCCAGTCGCCAGGGGGAAGGCTCGACATTCGTCGTCCGGATCTGGTTCCCGCTCGGCGCAGCGGACGACCTGCCCCTGCCTGATCCTGCCGTCGGTGAAGCGGTGACCGTCCGTTACCGCAACGCCCACGTTCTTGTCGTCGATGATCAGCCGTTCAACAGGGAGATCATCGAGGCACTGCTGACCGCCGTCGGCATTGCCCCGCGCATGGCCGGCGACGGTCGCGAAGCGCTCGAAATTCTCGATGAGTCGGGCCCCGAAGCCTTCGACCTGGTCCTGATGGATATCCAGATGCCGGTGATGGATGGTCTCACCGCCACGCGGCAGATTCGCGGCCGGAGCGGATTCGAATCGCTGCCGGTGGTCGCCATGACGGCGCATACCATGGAACACGAGAAGGAAATCAGCGTGGCCGCCGGCATGAACGACCACATCGGCAAGCCTATCGACAATGCCAGCTTCTACCGAACCCTCGCCAAGTGGCTGCACGCCAGGCAGGAAGTCGCGCCCGCGGCCGCGGAAGCAGTGGCGGAGTCATCGCAACCCGGCGCGACCGGGGCGTTCCCGGTCTTGCGCGGAGTCGATGTCGATGCCGGGCTCGCGCGATTCGGCGGCCGGGCTGATCGCTACCGGCACTGGCTGGCCGACTTCGTCGCTACTGCAGGGGCTATACCTGAGACGATTCGCGCCGAGATCGCGCAGGGAAAAGCGGATGCAGCCGCCAGGACGGCTCACGCCTTCAAGGGAAGAGTCGGCATGCTGGGCATGGACGGCCTTCACGGAATTGTTGCCGAATTGGAACTCGCTTTGCACCAGGGGATCGCGGTGGACGCCTCATTGTCCTTGCTGGAGCGATCGGTGCGGGAAATGCAGCAGGAAATCGCCGACGTCCTGCAAGGTGCCAATGGGAAATCGCGGCCGGAATCCGCGCCAGGTCTGGAGAGGCTGGTCTGGAGCAATACCTTCAGCATCGGGGTGGCGCAACTTGACGAGCAGCACCGGCGGCTGGTGGACATGATCAACAAGCTGGCTGACTGCAATGACGAAGGACAGGGAAGATCGGGTGCCGTATTCCATGAAATACTTTCCAGCATGGCCGATTATGCCCAGCAGCATTTTCGGGAAGAAGAAGAACATCTGCGTCAGATCGGGTATCCGGATCTTGCTGCTCACATAAAGGAACACACTGCCTTTGTCGAGAAAATGACTGAATTAAGCATCGCGGCAACGAATGGTGTGCAGGATATCGGTGCCGTGCATCGTTTTTTGCACACGTGGTTCCTCGATCATGTTCTTGATTCCGATAGGCGCTATTGCATCAGTGCCTCGGCCTTGGGACGCCCGCCCGACCCGCCGGGTTGAATCAGCCCGGTCCGGCATTACAGAAATCCAGAAGTCGGCGCTGTTGTTACGGCGATTGCGGCGCCGGCTGCGGCCATCGCCGCCTATCGGCATGACGTCGCGGCTTGGCTGGTGTCAAGCCGGGTGGTTGGCCAGTACCCCGGAATACATCCGCGGCAGGTCGAGTATGGCCACAGGATCTTCGCCGTGGCGGAAGCTGGAAATCGCGAGTTCCTTCCAGCGCGCCTGCCTGTCGGCAAGTTCGCAAGCATCCGCGTCCTTGACCGCAATGCGGCCGGGCGGCTTGACCAGCAGCACGGCGCCGAACCGGGGCTGCTCCCCGACCCGCGCCTGATAGCCGACGATAGCCGCAAGCGACGCGGATTCCGTGCGAGATTCGGGCGAAAGCCAGGCACGTACGTCCCATACCGGCACCACGCGGTTTTGCCAGGCCAGGACGCGGGAACAGTGCTGCGGCGTGCGCGGCACGTCGAAAATTTCCGGCTGCGGCACCAGGTGAAGCAGTTCCCGCTGGCCCACGGCCGCGACTTCGCCGTCGCCGAAATCCAGGAGCCATGCGATCGATTCCATCACAACGCCTCGCTCGTCGTCCGGCGCTCCTGGGCTGCCGCCGCAGGCAGATCGCCTAGAATTCGCGCGGCCAAGGATGCGCAGGCCACCCCCCCCTCGTATGCCGCCAGTCGATGGATGGGTGATCCCGGTACGACCATCGCCGGCGGCAGATCATGAAATGAGATGTCGTCACTGCGCAGCAGTTTCGCTTCGCTGCACAGCAGGCCGAAAGTCACGCCTTTGGCGTTCAGCACGGCGCAGATCGGGCGGGGGCTGGTCACCTCGTCCATCCATTCAAGCTCCATCGAGGGGCAATAGACCGGGCATCGTTGCCGGTCGAAAAGGATCCAGCCAATCCCGTGAGGCGGCGGCTGATCCCGTTCCAGGTCGATGGCCAGCTCGATGATCCGCACGTCATTGCGGGGAACGATCAGATTTGTCCGGTCCAGGCGCAATAGCGCGAACTCCGATTCACCGGAGCGCAAGGCGGGCCCCCTTCGATCGATCTCGGACATTTCAGGCGGCCGTCAGTTCGGTCACGTGTCGCAACAGTTCGTCGTCGCCGAACGGCTTGGTCAGATAGACATTGACCCCCGCCGCCTGCGCCTGGTGACGATGCTTTTCCGTGGAACGCGAGGTGATCATGATCACCGGTATCTTCGCCGTGTCCGGGTGGGCGCGAATGTGGGCGGTCAGTTCCAGCCCGTTCATGCGCGGCATTTCCATGTCGACCAGCAGGATCTTCGGCTTCAATTTTTCGATGATGGAAACGGCTTCCAGGCCATCGATGGCGCTGCGTACTTCGAAGCCCGCGTCCTTCATGAACTGCGCCGTGGCGCGCCGCGCCGAGAGCGAATCGTCTACCACCATGGCGGTACGACGGGACGGCGCTTCGGTGCCCGCCTCGCTGCGTTCGGCCAGGGCTTCGTCCGGCTCGACCGAGTGGGCAGGGCTCACCGGCTTGCGCATCAGTTCCGGTATGTCGATGACCGCCACTACGCTGCCGTCGCCGAGAATGGTCGCACCGACCACGCCATGCGGCCTGGGCACATAGCGTCCGAGGCCCTTGACCACGAGGCTGCGGCTGTCGATGATTTCCTGCACCCGCATCACGTGCACCGCTCCGGTGTCGTCGCGCACCAGGAGTGCCGGAAATCCGCCCTTGCGGTCGTCGTTGCGCCGCTCGCCCTTCAGATTCAGCAGGACGTCGAGGTCTGCCAGGGGCATCAGTTCCTCGCCTTTCCGGAAGAAACTCTCGGCGCCGACTTTTTGCACCTGCTCAGGTGTCACATAGCGGATGTCCTGGATGCCGTAGCTGGAAATCGCGAATATCCGCGACCGCGAGCGGACCAGCAGCGCGTGGGTGGCAATCAGCATCGCCGGCAGGCGGAGTTCGACTTCCAGTCCCTTGCCGGGATCGAACTTCAGGTTCAGTCCGCCCTTGAGCTGCAGCACCCGGCTATAGACGACATCCATGCCGACGCCGCGGCCCGAGACCTGGGGCGATTCGGTCCGCGTCGAAAAGCCCGGCGCCAGGATGAGGCGGGCCAGTTCGTCATCGGACAGGATCTGCTCGCCGCTGACCAGGCCCTTGCTCTCTGCGGTCCGGCGCACGGCGGAAAGATTCAGGCCGGCGCCGTCGTCCCGGCAACGGATCACCACCTGGTTGCCTTCCCGGGCGAAGCGCAGTTCGATCCGGCCTTCCGCATCCTTGCCGGCGGCGGCACGCTGCTCCGGCGCCTCGATGCCGTGATCCACCGCATTGCGCAGCATATGCATCATGGGATCGACGAGTTCGTTGAGGATGTTGCTGTCGATCATGGTGTCGGCACCGATCACGGTGAGCGCGACCGGCTTGTCCAGCAGCCGGCCCGCCTGGCGCACGCTGCGCTGCAGGCGGGAGACCACGGTCGACACGGGAACCATGCGGGTGCGCATCACGGCAGCCTGGGTATGTTCGTGCAGGCGGTTCTGCACGTCGACCAGTTCGCCGAGGTTGCCGAGATCGCCTTCGACCTCCGACGACAGCTCGCCGGCATCGGTGGCCGCCTCGATCAGCCGGCGGCTGATGGTGTGGAGCTCGCCGAAGTGCTCGAATTCCAGCGGATCGAATTCTTCATCCTCGCGCGCGACGTCGAATCCGGCAGCCGCGCCGCGCACGTCGACGAGTTCCTCCAATTCGGTGGCCAGCTGCAGGAACACGCTGTTCTGGGCGCGGATGGCCTTGTTCTGTTTCACCAGCCGCTGCAGCCGTTCGCGAACCTGGCCGGTCGAGATGATGGTCTCTCCCACCAGTCGCAACAGTTCGTCGACAAGCCCGGCAGGGACCCGGATCAGGGCTTCGGTGGCTTGTTGAGCCGGCACGTCGGATGCGGCTTGGGCTGCGGGTTCAGACGCGGCTCCGGAAGCGACCCCGGCTTCCGGTGCAGCGTCTTCGCCGGACGCGGACGAGGCATCGTCGTCGGGAATGCCCTCGCGGTCGATGCGGTTGGCCCAGTTCAGCACCTCCTGCAGCACGCCGAGGGCGTAGTCGGGCTCGGGGCCGGTGCCCATGACCGCTTCGCCCATCGCCTCGAGGCAATCGCCGGCATTGGTCAGCATCGTGGCCAGCTTGCGGCCCGGCAGGGTCTGGTACTTCGACAGCGCCACCAAGATGTCTTCAACGTGGTGCGTCAGGTTGGCGATGCCCTTGATGCCGACGGTATTGGCCGCCCCCTTCAGGGTGTGCGCGGCGCGCTTCGCCGCATCGACGTCCTGCAGCGTGCCGCGACCCGTCGCGATGCGCTGGATGGCTGCCGAAAAATCCCCGGTCTGGATCGGCATTTCCTGCAGCAGGCCATCCAGCAGTTCTTGGCTTAGATCGTCGGGCAGCGCCAGCGAGACGTTTTCCGGCAGCGCTTCGGTCTGGCGCGATTCGGCGCCCATCGCGCCGCGGGTGATCTCCACCATCGCCAATGCGCGCAGCAGTGATTCGAGACGGGCCGCCGCCGGCGGCTGCGGCCAGATCTCGCCGCGTAAAAGGTCGAGCAGGCCTTCGCCGGCGCCGGCGTCGCCGGGCGCCGCGAGATAGGCCAGGATGGAATCGGGAAACAGTTCGAGCGCTGCGCGCTGCCGGGGGGTGAAACCGTTCGCCCCGCAGGCGGCGATGCGGCCATGAAGCGACTCGAGGAATCCGGCCAGCGCCGGAAGGCCGACGGCTCCGGCCGCCATGCCGAGACGCTGTATCTGTTCGGCATAGGCCTCGACCGCCTCGGCGGCCCCCGTGCCTGATGCCGCGGTTGCCGGCAGCATCTGTTCGAGGTCCGGTCGCATGTTGCCGAGTTCGCAGGCAAGCATTTCGATCAGCTCTTCATTGACGACCTGCTGCTGTTCGTCGATCGGGGGCTCGGCGGCGGGATCCGTATCCGCCATGATTGATCCCGCGGCCTGGGTCCCGGTCGTGGCGGATTCGTCGTCGGATGCTGGTGCGGTAGGGGAGGGGGTCCCGCTGTCTTCCGGATCCGAGAGCAGGATCAATTGCAGGTTTTCCGCCTCGTCCGGCGTGAGCGGCTCCGGCCATGCTGTGTCGCTCAGGTAGTCCGTCAACTGAAGGACGGTTACGGGATCGTCGCGCGCCGCAAGGTAACTGCGGGCGAGCGGGGAAAACTGTTCAAGCATGGCGCAGGCCGCCGTTCCGTGCCGGTTTCCGGCTTCCTCAAACAGGGCTGCGTTCTGCATGACCCGCATGCAGGCTTCCTGCAAGCCCGGCAGGTCTTCCTGCTCGGCGAGAGCGAAAATTGCGGACACTTGGTCCATCAATGCTTCAGTCGGGTACACCGTGTCGGCCGCAGGGCTGCCTTCCTGGCCCTGATCCTGCAGGGTCGTGCCGGCATCGGGCTGATCCGCCGGCTGCGCGAATGCAAATGCCGCTGCAATGGACCCGTCATCCTCCTGCGGGCCGGCCGTTCGTGTGCCGTCGTCGCCGGTGCTTGGCAGGGTCGCCACGGAAGTCGTGCGACATTGCAGGAGCAGGTCCAGCGCCTTTGCCTCATCCGCGGGCAGGGACGAAGGCCATGCCAGATCCTGCAGATGCAGGAGCAGGGCCGCGGCGGCGGCAGGATCGTCCGGACCGGCCATGTAGTTGACAATTAGATCCGGCCACTGCACCAGCAGCGCGTGCGTGGCCAGGTTCAAGCCTCTCTGGTTGCGAATTACCGCATCCAGGTGTGCGGCCAGGCGTTGGCACAGGTCCCGCAAGCCCTCTTCGTTTTCGATTGCGGCGGCATCGGCGATTTCCCGGATTGCCTGCCGGTATTGGTTCAGTACGCTGGCCGCCGTTTCCGGGTCAGAGAAGATTGCGTCCGTGTTGGCCAGCATCGACCAGATCCGCTCGACGGCGGATGCCACCGTGTCTTCCAGTGTCGAGGCGAACATTCCGGGCGGGGCGGAATTCTCAGTCCGGGCAATAGTTTGGTCCATGATGCCCCCATCGGGGATTCGTTGGTGTTGCGAACAGGGCGGGCACGCCCGGCGAGCGTCCCCGGGTATGCCGTGGCATCAGGCAAGCTTGAATACGCGCACGGAGGAGAGCAGCGCACGAGCGTACTCCACCAGGTTCTCCGTCTGTCCCGCCTGCTCGGTGAGTTCCTGGCTGGTTTGCTCCGTGCTCTTGCGAATGTCGGTCGCCCGCGTCAGCAGGCCGCTGGAAATCTGCGCCTGCTCCTGAGAACTGGAGGCGATCTGTCTGACCGAGGCCACCAGGTCGGCTGTCGTGGCCTGGGTGAGCTTCATCTGCTCACCGGCCTGCTCCGCCAGCTTGGAGCCGTCAACAACCTGGCTGATGGCGGAATTCATGGTGGTCACGGTATCCGCCGTTTCGACCTGGATGTTGTTGACCAGGGTGGCGATCTGCGCCGTGGCCTGGCGGGAACTTTCCGCCAGCCGCTGCACTTCCTCGGCAACCACCGCAAAGCCGCGACCCGCCTCGCCTGCCGATGCGGCGTGCATGGAGGCGTTCAGCGCCAGGATGTGGGTACGTTCCGCGATGGTGTTGATGATGCCGACCACGCCGGAAATTTCCTGGGAACGCTCGCCCAGGCGCTTGATGCGCTTTTCCGTTTCGCGAATGGTATCGCGTGTGCTGTTGATGCCGCCCACCGTCGCGCTCACCGTGTTCAGCGCCGCTTGCGTGGTCCGGGTCGCGTTGTCGGCAAGCGCATTGGCCGCCTGTGCCAGCTGCTCGATGCGTGCCATGCCGGTCGCCGCCACCTGGAGGTCTTCGGTCGTCCTGATCACCTGCTGGCGTTCGACTTCGGCCGTCGCCCGCACGGTGTCCGACTGCTGCTTGACCTTCATCGACGCGCCGGTCACGTCGGCGGAAATATCGGTGACCTGCTGCAAGACCTTCGCCGTCTCGCGGGACAACATGTTAAGGGCATCGGCGACGGCGCCGGTGACGTCTTCGGCAACCGGTACCTTGGTCGTCAGGTCTCTCTGCGACAGTTTGGCCACGCCCTGCAACAGGTTCAGCACCGACTCATTGAGCTGGTCGTTCTCCTTCCGGATCTGCGCGGCGACGGCTTCCCGTTCATCCACCATCTGGTCGAACTGGCGCGCCAGGTCGCCGATTTCATTCGGGCTGTCGAGCTTCGCGCGCACCGCTGTATCGCCCTGACGCAGCTTTTCCATAACGCCCTGCAAGTGGGCCATCGGATTGGTAATGGTCCGCACCACCAGCAGTGCCAGCACGATACCAGCCACGATGAGCATGAGAATAATGGCCGAGATCGTAATCTGCTTCAGGCGAAGCGCCTTGGCGGTGACCTGCAACTCGTCGCCAAGTGCGGCCACGGCCACATCGGAAAGCTTGAACTGCTCGGCCATGCCCTGCGTAACCGCGGCGAAGTACTCGGCGGATTCCATGGCGAGAGTCTGCGATTCAGCCACCTCCTTGCGCGCCAGTTCCATGGTGCGTTTAGCGGCAGCCTCGGCACTGGCCATCGGCGCCTGAAGAGATGCCTGCAAGGCAGGGTTGAGGGCCAGCGCCTTGTTCAGGTTCTCAAGACCGGAGTCCGACGCGCCGCGGGCCGAGGCGATAACGGACGCGACCCGGATCCGTTCGGAAATCGGCATGCTCTCATCGACAGGCTTGCCGGCGGCACGGGCGCGCGCCGCCTCGGCCAGGTGATTGGTTCCCAGGGCGCGCAACTGGCCAAACGATTCATTCAGTTGCGCAATCGAACCGTAGGCGGCCTTGATCAAAAAGCTGTTTTCCGGCTTGGGGTCAAATGACAGCCCGAAATGGTCGGACAGCAGGTCAAGTACCGACAGATAGTCAGCAATCTGCTTGGTGTGGGCGGCGAAGCTGGCTGGCGCGGCGAGCGCCTTGTTGGACAGGTCGGTCGCCAGTTTTGTCCAGCCCTGTCTTGCCTTTCCCCATTTTTCCTGAATGCGCGGGTCGGCAACGGTTTTGATATCCGCGTCCAGCGCGGCGAGGGCGCTTTCGACGGCCGCTTTCTTGGCGGGCAGTTGTTCGGTCATTTGCTGGTTGCCGCCCAATGAGCCGCCCGTCATGCCCCGATGTTCCTGGGTCAGTTTGACCAGGTTGAGTACGTTCTTGGTCGGCTGGAAACCCGCCAGTTCCTTTTCGGCCAGTACAACGCGATCCTGGGTTGCCTGAAAGAACTGGTAAAACGGAACGGCCACCATGACAAGCGCGATTACGCCGAGAAACATGAATTTCCGGGGCAGTTTGAGCCCGGAGAACGCCGACAAATTGAGCTTCATAATCTAGCCTTTCAGCAAATGTGTGAGGAAGTCGGAGCTTTCTGTTGGTTCAGCCGCAAGTGAAGCGGGGTCGCTTCGGGTGAGTCATGGGGTTTTTCCTGTTATTGGTTTGCCTCATCGAGAAAACCCCCGTTGTCGAATTCCAGCCAGACTTCCGCATTGGTGGCGAGCGTGTTCAGCACATTTCCTGCCAGCAGATCCGGAAGGCCCGGCACCGGGTTCGATGGCTGCAAGCCGGTTACCGCACACGGATAGCCGTCGATGACAAAACCGGCGGCGTTTTCACCTTTGTCGAGAACAAGAATCATCGGTCTGTCCGATTCTTCCGCGTCGCCGGTGCCGAGCAGGCGCCTGAGGTCGCAGACGGGCACCAGGTTGCCGTGCAGGTTGATCATCCCTAGAAGCCAGCCCGGCCCGTTGGGTATCGCCGCGAAGGGCATCAGCGGCACGACCTCGCTGGTCATTCGTTCGCGGATCAGGAACGACAGCCCTGCTGCGCGAAAGCCATAGCGGATATGTTTTGTTGCGACCCCGGTTGCCACCGGGGCAAATCCCTCCGGCGGATCAAAGCGGTTCAGCGCCTCGCTCGGCGGAAGGATTGCCTGCCGGACGGAATCGGCCGGGTTGCCGGAGATCTCTGGCATCGCGTGGTCCCTGTCGCGTTCGCGCCTAGCCCAGCGCCTTGATCTGGTCGATGATTTCGTCGGCGGTGGCGGGCATCTGCACATGACCCTTGGCTCCCTGCATCTGGCCCCAGACCTTGTCGGCCTTCTGGCCCTTGCTGGTGACGAAGATGACAGGAATTTCCTTGGTCTCGGGATCCGCCTGCAAGGTGCGGCAGGTTTCGTAACCGTCCATGCCCGGCATCACCACATCGAGGAAAATGATGGCCGGTTTGTCGCTCTTGGCCTTGGCGATTGCTTCGGTCCCGTTCGAGGCGGTGACGACCATGAATCCGGCTTCGGTCAGAATGTTCTTGATGCTGGCCTGATCCACCGGCGAATCATCTGTTACGAGTACTTTCTTGCTCATGGTGCTCTCCAATAGTTGCTGCACTGTCCCGCCAAACCGGAAGCCCGGACCGTTCCGGACTCCCGCCTCTGCCTGCCCTGCTAGGCCGACATGATTCCTATGCTGGCCCCGATATATTTTTTGACCACGTCCTGGAACACCTGGTACTCCACCGGTTTGGTGAGGTAGGTGTCGCAGCCTGCCAGAGATCCCTTGATGCGGTCGAAGGTGGACGACTTTCCGGTAAGCATGATCTCGGGTGTCGCCTTCATCCGCCTGTCCTTCTTGATGCTCTTGCATACCGTGTAGCCGTCTATGCCCGGCAGCACAACGTCGAGGAACACAATGTCGAAGCGGGTTACGGAAAGCTGACTCAGTGCCTCTTCCCCGGTTTCCGCGAAGTGCACTTTCAGACCGAATGGGGCGAGACCCAGTTCGATATGCTTGCGCACCGTCGGACTGTCATCCACCACCAGCGCCAGGCCGGTGTCGTTCGAAACGAGCGGCGGCGGCGCGGCCACGGTTGCCAAGGGTGGATGGCTCGTGGCCGGTTCCGCTACCTCGTGCTGTCGCGAGACGGTTATCTCGTCAAGCAGGGCGAGCAGCCGGGCGCCCATGATCGGCCGCTTCAGGCATTTCTGTCCCTCGACCTCCGTGCTGACGAAAAAAACCGCCTCTTCGTCGTGCCGTGTATTGCGCCAGGACTGAAGTGCCTGCGGGCTGTCGCCGTCGATGACCACGATGTCACTATGCGGTTCGCTGTTCAGGTCGACGAATTCGTAGCTGCGGGGACGACCGGCACTGATTCGGGCAACGCTCTTCAGGACGCGTTGTTCCACCTCGGGCAAGCCCAACATCGCGACGCGGTAGGTTTGCTTTGTACCCATCCTGTTCCCCATGTTTGATGCGATCACTGTTGTCATGGTGCTGATCCACGAATCGCCGCATGCCATGAAACGGCTAATATGGTAAATATGGTCGAAACGAAAATGATTGTCAAGTCCAATTCGTTGCGAGCGCAAGGGATTAAATTCCAATGGAAAAGCCTATTACTCGCGAATTACTTGAACGCTTGCTTCTGATCACCGAAAAGTTATAATATCCTTGAAATGGTGGAAATGGTGTTTTCAGTTGGTGGGTCGCTTGCTTTGCCGCCGTGGTCGGTCGCCGACGGCAAGGTGCAATGAAATATCGCAAGCCATTGGAGAGTCAGTTGGACAAATGCCGCTGGGCGGGCGTCGCAAATCTTCCTCAGCGCAACAGGTCTGTGGCCCCGGCATTGGTTTGCTGCACGTTAGTGATCGTCTAACTGGACCCAGCGGCTCATATGGTCAGGGCCAAGATAATGTCGAATAGCGGAAGACCTGGATTAAGCTCAGCGTACGCGGCCTGCGGCCGTTTGGCGACACGACTGGCGCGCCTTCCGCCGATCCTGTTTCTTACGGCGCTGACGTGTATTGTTCCGCTGTTCGGCTTTATGGTGATCAGCCTCTACAGCCCCCAGATCGAGCGTGAGACTTATGCCAACCTGGAAGCGATCGCAGAGCTGAAAGCCAGCCAGATCGAGAACTGGCTGATCGAGCGCGCGAATACAGGCGAGATGCTGATGACCGACACGGTACTTGCCGAACAGATCGATGGACTGCAGAGGGGCAAGACCGACCCGCGGAGCCAGGACAGGGTCAGGAACACTTTGGATCGGCTGCGCACGGTGCATAGTTACGCCGGCGTCATGGCAATTGGCGCGGACGGCAAACTGTTGATGTCCTCGGGTCAGGATGTTGGAGCCACCCCAGAAGCCTTCGACCCGACAGGAGAGAGACCCACTCGCCTGCGCCGCAGTCCGATCTACCTCGATGCCGGCGGACACGCACATATCGACTGGTTGGTGCCAGTCGGCGTCCGATCGGGTGACCGCCACGGCCCATCGGCGATGCTGTTGTTGCGCATCAACGCCGATACCTTCCTGTATCCGCTGATACAGACCTGGCCCACCGCCAGTCCCAGCGGCGAAATTCTGCTGGTGCGCCGGCAAGGCGATGCCATCGTATTTCTTAATGATCTGCGACACCGCAAGAACACTGCACTGACGCTCGCGTCGTCGATCACCACCCCCGGACTGCCTGCGGCCACGGCGGTTCGCCGGGATGCACCGGGCATCGTGGCCGGAATCGACTACCGCAACGTCGCCGTACTTAGCGCCTATCGTCCGGTTGCCGGAACGGACTGGCACATCGTCGCCAAGCTTGATCGGGATGAAGTGTTCGCTCCGCTCCAAACGCTCGTATTGTGGATAGTTTCCATCGCCTTCATTGCCGTACTCGCATTATCCGCTGCGCTTCTGCTGCTCTGGCGGCAGCAGAAGCGCGCGCAGGACATGGCTCAGCAGGCGAACCAGGCAAGGGCGGAACTTGAACTCAGTCGCCTGGATGATTCGGTCAAGGAGAGTCAGGCGCGCGCACAAATGCTGATTGACTCGGCGCTGGATGCGGTGATCAGTATTGATCAGGATGACACGATCATCAGCTGGAATGCGCGTGCCGAACAGATCTTTGGCCATTCCAAGAAGCAGGCGCTGGGAAGCATTCTTGCAGATCTGATCGTTCCCCCCGTGCACAGGGAAGCTCATCGAAAAGGTATTGCGCGGTTCCTCGCAACCGGTAGTCCGACGCTGATCGGCAAGCGCGTCGAAGTTCCGGGCTTGCGCCAGGATGGATCGGAGTTTCCGATGGAACTGACGATCTCGACAATGGTACGCAACGGGAAACACGTATTCAGCGCCTATGCAAGAGACATTAGCGAGCGAAAACAGGCGGAGGACGAGTTGCACCAGTCGCTGCGGAGATTTTCGACCGTATTCAATTCCAGCCCGATTGCGGCCGCGATCGTCACGGCCGACGAGGGACGCTTCATACAGGTCAACGAGAACTTTGAGCGCGATTTCGGCTGGACCAATGTCGATCTGAAGGGGCGCACTTCGGGCGAGATCGGACTCTGGTCTGAGCGCGTGGCGCGCGAACCGTGGGTCGAAGAGTTGCGCCGTGAAAGCAGGCTGATCGACCATGAGTCGGTGTGGATGACCAAGCGGGGCGAGCCACGGATGGTGAGCATTTCAGCCGAGATCACCGATCTGGACCACACCTCCTGCATCCTAATCTATGTCATGGACATTACCGAGCGGAAGGAAGCCGAAGAGCAGATCCTCAAACTGTCAATGGCCGTGGAGCAAAGCCCGGTCAGCGTGGCGATCACAGATCTGAAAGGGCGCATGGAGTATGTCAACGAGGCGTTTGTACAAGTAACCGGGTTTAGTCGCGAAGAAGCCATAGGTCAAAATCCGCGCATTCTGAAGAGCGGCAGGACGCCTGCGGCGAGTTTTACCGAGATGTGGTCGGCGATTTCCCAGGGCAAGTCATGGAACGGGGAGTTCTACAACAAGCGCAAGGATGGCACCGCCTACATCGAATATGCGAGGGTCAGTCCTATCCGCCAGGCCGACGGACGCATTACGCATTACGTCGCGGTCAAGGAAGACATCACGGAGAAAAAGAGGCTGGGAGAAGAACTCGATCGCCACCGTTATCACCTGGAGGATCTGGTCGCGAGCCGAACCGCGCAACTGGCGGAGGCACGCGAGATTGCCGAAACCGCGAATCGTGCCAAGACCGCTTTTCTGGCGAACATGAGTCACGAAATCCGCACGCCGATGAATGCAATTGTCGGCTTGACTCACCTTCTGCGCCGCGGAAAAACCACGCCGGAGCAGGACATCCATCTGGTCAAGATAGCAGGTGCCGCCGCGCATCTGTTATCGATCATCAACGATATTCTCGATATTTCCAAGATCGAGGCAGGCCGCCTGGCACTTGAGCAGACGGACTTCCATTTGGGAACCCTTCTCGATGATGTGCAGTCTCTGATCGCCAACCAGGCGTTGGCCAAAGGTCTCGACGTACGCGTGAATTCCGAAGCGGTCGCACTCTGGTTGAAGGGGGACCCGACCCGGTTGAGGCAGGCCCTGCTCAATTTTGTCGGGAATGCCGTCAAATTTACCGATACCGGCTCGATTGCCATTCGTGCTTGCCTGCTCGAGGAAAGCGATTCCGGGGTTCTGGTGCGTTTCGAAGTCGAGGATACGGGTATCGGGATTCCTCCTGAAAAGCAGAAGAATCTGTTCCAGGCATTCGAACAGGCCGATATTTCCACGACCCGAAAGTACGGTGGAACGGGACTGGGCCTTGCGATTACCCAGCGGCTGGCCAGGATGATGGGAGGCGATGCCGGGGTGGTGAGTGTTCCGGGACAAGGTTCGACGTTCTGGTTTACAGCCCGCCTGGAATACGGACAGGCCACGAAGCCCGCATTTTCAGACACATATCCGCGGAACACCGAAATGCGTCTGCGCCTCCATGCGGGCAAGCGGATACTTCTGGCCGACGATGTCGCCATCAATCGCGAAGTGGCTGCCATGCTGCTTGAAGAAGCCGGCCTGGTCATTGAAATCGCCGAAAACGGCCTGCAGGCAGTGGAAAAGGTTCGCGCACAGGACTACGCGCTAATACTGATGGACGTACAGATGCCGGTTATGGACGGCTTGGACGCGACGCGCCGCATTCGGGCGTTTCCCGGACGAGAAGGCGTACCAGTTCTGGCCATGACCGCCAATGCCTTCGATGAGGATCGCTGGGCATGTCTCGAAGCCGGAATGGTCGACTTCGTTCCGAAACCGATTGATCCGGAGGTGCTCTACAGGACCGTGCTGAAATGGCTGGGGAATACCCCGACGGGGTTGTTCGATGACTCCGCCGCTGTGCTGCCTGTGCTTCCGGTCGATGCTGCTTTGGAGGCGCAATTTCCGGCGGCGCCACTGCCGGGTCTGGATATCGGCCAGGGAGTGAGCATCTGGCGAAACGCCGAGACTTATCGCAAATTTCTGCGTAAATTCGCCAGCGACTACGCCGGCAGCATGGAAGTGCTGACCCGCGCAAAAAATACCGGAGACCCCCAGGAGAGAACTGAAGCGGCGGCGCTGGCACACCGGATGAAGGGGGTGTCCGCCAATCTGGCCCTGACCGAGGTGACCCGCCATGCCGGTACGCTCGATCAGGCACTGAAGGCCGGTGACGATATCACCGGCGAACTGGATCAATTGCGGGATGCGTTGGCGACGACTCTTCGCTCGATCGCCCTCTACGCTCCCGCGCCTGCGGCGGACCCCGATCCCGCGCCGAATGTCTCCCCGACCTGTGCGGCAGAGGTCGCCCCACTGCTGGCCTGCCTGCTTCATGCCCTGGATTCGGACAACCCGGATTACGCCGAGCCGGTGCTGGGCGACTTGTCGACTGTCTTGCCAGCCGTTCGGCTGCAGCCGGTCCGGGTACGGTTGGATGACTTCGACTTCCGCGGAGCTGAAGCGGCGGCACGGCAGCTAGCCGAGTCTCTCGGGATTGCCCTGGAGGCATGACTCCATGATCGGCCCCATTCTTGTTGTCGACGACGAACCGGGCAATCTGGCGCTGTTGCGCCTGATCCTGTCTCCCGAGTACCAGTTGGTGTTCGCCCGGAATGGCAAGGAGGCGTTGTTGGCGGTGGCAAAACATCGGCCGGCCCTGATCCTGATGGACATCCAGATGCCCGACATGGATGGGTACACCGCATGTCGCAGGCTCAAGGCGGATTCGACAACCGAAAACATACCGGTGATATTCGTTACCGATCTTGCCGAAATAGGCGACGAAACCGCCGGGTTCGCGGCAGGCGGTGTGGATTACATCATCAAGCCCGTATCCCCGCCGATAGTGCGGGCGCGGGTGCGCACCCATCTGTCCCTGGTGACGGCGAGCCAGCTCGAGAAGAGCTACCACGATGCCATTTTCATGCTGGGCGTAGCCAGCGAGTTCAAGGATGCCGATACCGGTGCCCACATCTGGCGAATGGCGGGTTACAGCTCGGCGCTGGCGGGCGCCTGTGGCTGGAATGCAGAAGCCTGCAAACAGCTCAAGCTGGCTGCGCCGCTTCATGACATCGGCAAGCTCGGCATTCCGGATGCAATCCTGAACAAGCCGGGCAAGCTTGACGCAGAAGAGCGGGCGGTGATGCAGAGACATACGATCATCGGGCACAGGATATTGTTCGAGAGCACGGCGCCGATCCTCCAAATGGCCGCCACCATCGCGCTTCATCACCATGAAAGATGGGACGGCAGCGGCTACCCCAACGGTCTGGCCGGCGAAGCGATCCCGGAGATGGCGCGCATCGTCGCGATCGCCGACGTTTTCGACGCCTTGAGCATGACGCGTTCCTACAAGGAAGGCTGGCCTCTCGATCGCGTGATCGAGACGCTGACCCAGAGTGCCGGGACACACTTTGATCCTGGCGTGGTCGAGAAATTCAATAGCATATTGCCGGAGATTCTTGCCATTCGCGACAACTGGACTCCGGCCAAGCCGGGCGGGGATGCGGCTCGCAGCCACGGTGCGGGTGTGATGGCCGGGGGTACGGAGCATAAGTTGAATCTGGGCGCCAATCGGGGTGAAGGCGTTTCACTGAATCAAGCCGTGTGAGTGGCGGCGGCGATGCATCCGCCGCTGCGCGCCGCCGGCGACGTACATATGCATGCCCGCCCGGCGGCTGGTTCCTGCACGGAGTGTTTGCTTGAGCGCCGGCTTCAGCGTGAAAGAATCCACTGCGCCAGGTTCTTCAGCTCATTCGGATCCTTGGTGTCGATGATCTTGTGATCTTCCTCGGTACCGTCCTCGAGCTTGACCTTGTTGCCGCAGGTCATGTTCCTGATTGCCTTCTCTTCGCCGTCCGGCTTGCCCTTGTACTTGGCGGCGATCTTCTTGTAGGAGGGGCCCTTCTTGGTCTTGTCGATGGCATGGCATTTGAAGCAGTCATTCGTCTTGGCCAGCGAATGGGCGGCCGAGTCGTCAATTACGGCACTGGCCGTCAATGAGAGTGAGACGGCGATGGTTCCGAGTGCCAGGGCGGCGACAAGCAGACCGCTCATTTCGTTCTCAATGCTTTGAGTGGCAGCCACTTCGGCGCACCGGGCGCTTGCCGGCATGCACTCAATCTAGACGAATGAAGCGAGGAACTCGATTCGCCAGCACACCAAGAAATGCTGGTCGGCACCTCGCGGCATTGCACCCCGAGGTGCCGACCAGATTCAGCTTAGCGAGTCCTCAGCGCGACAGTATCCACTGCGCCAGATTGCTCAAGGCTTTCGGGTCCTTGGTCTCGATGATCTTGTGATCTTCTTCGGTGCCGTCTTCGAGCTTGACCTTCTTGCCTTCGGTCATCTGTTTGATAGCTTCCTGCTCGCCAAGTTTCTTTTCCTGGTACTTGGCGGCGATCTTCTTGTAGGACGGACCCTTCTTGGTCTTGTCGACGGCGTGGCACTTGAAGCAGTCGTTCTTCTTGGCCAGCGCCTGGGCCGCCGCTTCGTCTACCGCAGCCTGTGCCGGGGCCAGACCGCCCAAGGCGAGCAAAAGCGAGCCTGCGAACAGGATTGATGTGGTGGTTTTCATTATTTGTTTCTCCAGCGAATCGGCTATGGAGCCGTACAAACCAAATAACGCGCCTGAAGGCATTCTGTTGACCCGGCAAGAGCAACGCTTTGTATCAAATGATTTCACCGCGATCGGCAGCAGAGATCCTCAGCCAATGAGGACAGGAAGGTGGAGAATGCGCTCATGGACAGGTGGCTGAAATGAAATGGATCAGGGCTCTGCAACAGACCGGCGTGTCGGCAGCACTTGCCGCGGCGCTGCTGTTCGGCGCCGGAACGCCCCTGGCCAAACTGCTGCTGAAGGATGTCGGTCCCTGGCTACTGGCCGGCCTGCTTTATCTCGGCTCGGGTATCGGCCTGTTGCTCTATCGCCGCCTGCGTCGTGCTCCGCGCGTACACCTGGCGCAGGGCGAAGCGCCCTGGATGGCGGGCGCCATCCTCGCCGGCGGTGTGCTGGCGCCGGTCTTGCTGATGCTGGGCCTGGCCGCCATGCCGGCCTCCGATGCCTCACTGCTGCTGAACGCCGAAGGGGTGTTTACCGCATTACTGGCCTGGTTCGTCTTCAAGGAAAACGTGGATGCACGGATTGCGCTGGGCATGGCCGCCATCGTCGCCGGCGCCCTGGTCCTGAGCTGGCCGAGCGAGACTCACTTCGCCGGATTGGCGCCGACGCTGGCCGTAATGGGAGCCTGCCTGGCCTGGGCCGTCGATAACAACCTGACGCGCAAGCTGTCGCTGACAGATGCGACGTGGATCGCCGCGATCAAGGGCCTGACTGCCGGTACAGTCAACCTGATGCTGGCTTTCGCACTGGGCGCGAGCCTGCCGTCCGCGCCAAACCTGGCCGTGGCCATGGCGGTCGGCTTCCTCGCTTACGGCGTCAGCCTCGCGCTGTTTGTCGTTGGCCTGCGCCATCTGGGCACCGCGCGCACCGGCGCCTATTTTTCGGTGGCGCCGTTCTTCGGCGCGGCTGTCGCGATCGTCCTCGGCGAAGCCGTGACGCTGCCGCTGCTGATTGCCGCGGCGCTGATGGCCTTCGGCATCTGGCTGCATCTCAGCGAGCACCACCAGCATGTGCATGAGCACCCGGCCTTGAAGCATGCCCACATGCATGTGCATGATGTGCACCACCAGCATGACCACGATTTCGTCTGGAACGGTGCGGAGCCCCACGCACATCCGCATGCGCATGCGCCGCTACGCCACGAGCATCCGCACTTCCCGGACAGCCATCACGGGCATCGGCACTGATCCCGGCTTGATTTGCAGGAGTCGGCGCCGGCGCTACGGCGCCGGGGGCTTGCGGGCGATCAGCGTGGCGAAGGACTTGATGGTCGGCCGGGTTGGCCCCAGTGCATCGAAATCGCGGAATTCGGAGTGCAGGACATCCCAAGCGGCAAAGCGGGCGGCCAGTTCGTTGCGCGCCAGCAGGCAGCAATTTGCGGTTCCGAACATGTCGAGCCAGGTGGTGCCTTCGATCAGCGTATTGATCACGGCGATGCCGCCCGGACGCACGCTGTCCTGCAACATCGTCAGCATACGCAGCGCCGTCGGGCAGTCGAAGAACATCAGCAGCCCGATGGAGACGACGCAGTCGAAATCCCCGACGATCGCGTAGTCGCGCAGGTCTGCTTCGATGGCTTCGAGCGGCAGGCGGGCCGCCGCCGCACGCTGTCGCAGGTGGCCGATTGCGGACGGACTGGCATCCAGCGCCAGCACCGAACAGCCTTGCGCGGCGGCGGCCATGGCGAGGTTGCCCAGCCCGCAGCCGAAGTCGAGCACGCGCCCCGTGAGATACGGTAGGGCGGTCAACTCGAAGGGATTGAGCCGGAAGTCCTGATCGCTCGCCTGCTGCTGGAACTGCCGGTCGAAGAAGGCGATGCTGGTGTTGGTCTTCATGACTGAAATTGTGCTGGGTATCGCATCGGTCGTCCACTCAAAAAAACCGCCGGACATGCCGGCGGTTCGGTGCGGCGGGATTTCTGTTCCGACTACAGATTCTTCGTGTCGTGACAGGCCGCGCCGCAGGCGTTGGTATAGGGAATCGGCATCGCCTTGCCCGACTCGACACCCTTGACGCCCTTGTTGTCCTTGCGCGGAACATCGTAGACGTGCGAGCTGATGTCATTGACCCAGTAGTTCTTGCCGTCCTTGCCGATCAGACCCTTGCCGAAGCCGGCGCCAGTCTGCGCGGTCTTGGCATTGTGGCAGTCGGAGCAACTGATCTTGCTTGCATCGACGGTGCACTTCGACTTGTCGGCAAGGTGTTCCTTCATGTCCTTGCGGTTCTCGTGGCAGGCCGTGCACACCTCTGCCGTCTTCGGATCATGCTTCAGCTGATGGACGGACTTGCCGTTGCCATGCGTATCGTGGCAGTCGGAGCAGGCCACCAGCCGTGTTCCGTTGCGATACTTCTTGGCCTTGATCAGGTCCGAGTAGGGCTGGTGGTGGCTCTTGGAATGCAGTCCATCCGCCCAGAAGTCGGCGTCGGCGCCGTCGGCCCGGGTGGTGTATTCCGTGAGGAAGCGGTTGCGCGAGGTGCCGGGCAACATCATCTGGTTGTCCTTGTTGACCGGCTGGTCGTTCTTCAGGAAGCCCTGAGGCCGGCTGTGGCACTGCCCGCACAGCACGTCGGCGCGTTCCGCTGACAGCTTGTTGGGGCTGACGATGGTGGCCGGCATGTCGATCTCTTTCGCCTTGTCATGCACCGAACCGGGGCCGTGGCAGGTTTCGCAACCCAGGTTGAGCTCGTTGGGCTTGCCGTTGCCGTCGATGTCCAGTTCGCCGTTGCGATCATTGACGGAACCGGCGATGTAGTCGCCCTTGGCGTTCTTGGTCAGGGTGTAGCCGGCGTAGTGGCAGGACGCGCATTCCTTGTCGAAGGACTTGCCCTGCGGCGGATCGATCAGTTTCCTGGTTTCCTCGTTGTAGAACCAGTCGGCGTGGTAATCGCGCCAGGGCTTGCGGGTGCGGTCGGCAAAACTGTCATCACCGTTCTGGTTGAACTGCACGAAGGGGAACAGGTTGGCGCCGACGCGCACCAGGTAGCGCTGCTTGTAGAGGCCGCCGCCGTAAGTCATGTCGACCGTGTAGGTGCGGGGCTTGTCCGCGCTGTCCCGCAGATTTTCGGTACGCAGCTTGAGCTTGCCGTCGGTGTCCTTGTAAAAGGTCGCCGTGAAGCTGGCTGCCGCCGCATCGGCCGGGGCCTTGGTGGCAATCTGGTACTTGTCGAAGCCGCGGCCCTTGTCGAAACCATAGAACCAGAACTTGGTGCCGGCCATGAGCTTGTCCAGGCCCTTGTTGAATTCCGGGAACCGCGAATGGTCCTGCAACTTGCTTGGCTTGCCGATGACGGTCATGCCGAGCCGGTGCAGGGTCTTGGTGACGTTCTTCTGGTCTTCGTGGCACTCGATGCAGGCGGTACTGCCGATGTATTTGGCATCGGGCGGGACGTTGCCGGAAATCTTGATCAGCATCGGCGCGGCGCCCAGTTCGTCGGTGCCCAGCGCCTTGCGCGACTTGTCGCCGCCCGGCAGGTACTTGCTGGTGGCCGGTTCCACATACACGAAGTATTTGCCGCCGGGGACATTGGCGAAGCTGAATTCGCCCTTATCGTCGGTCTTGGCATTCAGGTAGCGTCCGCGGTTGGCGGCAAGGCTGTCTTCCAGCGGTTCGTCGTTCAACGAGTCCTTCTTGACTTCGATCGGGGTCTTGCCCATCGTCGCTATATCGTTGGAGGGGATCAGCCAGACGGTGGCATTGGGAACCTTGAGGAAAGTCTCCTTGCTACCGTCCTCGACCACGCCCTTGAACGAGGTATTCGGGTAGGTTTTGACGCCTCCGGTGCAGCCGTAGATCAGTAAGGCGGAAGCTAGCGCCAGCAGGCCCCCAGCTAAGGTTTTTTTCATGTTGATCCCCTTTATGCAAGAATTTCGTTGCTACTCGATATGCGAATACGCAATATTCATTCCAATTGTTTTTCTTTTATTTCAGCGGAACCGCCTGCGTGAGCGCGCCGCAATTGCTGCCCAGGCTGTCATTAAAAAATGACAGCTGTCACTGATCTGTGACAATCCCCCAGCGTTTCATTCGTACGTAGAGATTCTGTCGCGGTATTCCGCTCAGGCGTGCCGCTTCCGACACATTGCCTCCGGCGGCGGCGAGCAGCTGCCGAAAATAGTCGCGCTCGAAATTGCTCCTGGCGTCCTGATAGCTCAGCGTCGTGATCGCTCCAGGAGCGGCGGCATTCGGGGCGCTGGCGACAGGCGCGCCGTCCGGAAACAGATGCAGGGTATCGATCGGGCCGCCGGTGTGCAGCGCCACGGCGCGCTCTATGCAATGCTGGAGCTGACGCACGTTGCCCTCCCAGCGGCGGGCTTCCAGCGCCTGCAGCGCCGCAGGCGTCAGCGGCCCGCAAGTCTTGCCGAATTTTGCGCTGTAGAAGTCCAGAAAATGCGTGGCCAGCGGCACGATGTCGCCGCTGCGCTCGCGCAGCGGCGGCATGGTCGCCGTGACCACAGCGATGCGGTAATACAGGTCCTCGCGAAACCGCCCGGCCTTGACTTCCCCCAGCAACGGCCGGTTGGTGGCGCAGATCAGGCGAAAATCGGCCTGACGCGGCTGGGTGCTGCCGATGCGGGTGAAGCTGTGGTCCTGCAGCACGCGCAGCAGGCTGCTCTGCAGCTTGGCGCTCATGTCGGCAATCTCGTCGAGGAACAGGTTGCCGCCGTCGGCTTTTTCGAAGTACCCGGCATTGGCGTGGCCGGCGCCTGTGAAGGCGCCTTTTTCATGGCCAAACAGCAGGCTTTCGAGCAAGGATTCGGCCAGTCCGCCGCAATTGACTTCGAGAAAGGGCCTATCGGCGCGCGGACTCAGGCCATGGATCATCCTGGCTGCAAGTTACTTGCCCGTGCCGCTCTCGCCTTCGAGCAGGACCGTGGTATCGAGGCCGGCGACCTGGCGCAGTTGCCCGAGTACCCTTTCCATCGCAAGTGACTGGCCGATCAGCTCCGACACGCCTGTTTCGCCGGACAGGCGGGCGCGCAGGCCATGGATTTCGCGATAGGCACGGTCGAGTTCCAGCGCCTTGCCAATCACCGCCTCCAGCGCTTCGAGGTCTTCGAAAGGCTTGGTCTGATAATCGAATACGCCTTCGCGCACCGCCGCCACGGCATCCCGTACGTCGGCGAAGCCTGTCATCAGGATGCCCACCAGATGCGGCCGGCGCGCACGAAACTCGCGCAGCAGGTCGATGCCATTGTCGCTGGGCAGGCGCTGGTCCATCAGCACCAGGTTGAAATCCTCGGCCGCAAACAAGCGGCGTGCCTCGGCGCCATCAGCGGCCAGGCTCACCTGCGCTGTCTTCGCCAGGAGGCGTTCGAAGAGGATGCGGGTGTGGCGATCATCGTCGACCACGAGGATTTTTGGCAGCATCTCAGGCAGCGTCGTGTTTATGGTCAGGTGAGTCGTGCAATGAACTTGGCGGGGTATTGGGCAAGGAGCTTGGCAATGAATCAGGCAACCAGATCGCAATTCGCGTGCCACGCCCCGGCTCGCTGCTGACATTGACCTGCCCGTCGTGCAGCAGCGCGACGTGCTGGACGACAGGCAGGCCGAGGCCGGTGCCGTCGCTATGCGTGGTGTAGAAGGGCACGAAGATCTTTTCCAGGACTTCGGGCGGCATGCCGCGGCCATGATCGCGCACCGCCAGCGACCAGCCCGGCACGTTCCGTGCCGCGTCGTCTTCGCGGGCCAGGCTGATGACGATGGCGCCACCGTCGGTCGTGGCTTGCGCGGCATTGACCAGCAGGTTGAACAGGGCATGGCGCAGCAGGATCGGATCGATCGTCAGCACCACCGGTTCGTCCGGCAACTCCAGCTCGACCGGCAACTGTTTATTCTCGGTCTGGCGAAACAGTAGCACCGTGTCCTCGATCAGTGCCGCCATCGGCGTCGGCTTGCTTTCGAAGCAGGAAACCTTGGAAAACGCCAGCATGCGTTTGACAAAGGTGCGGCAGTCTTCGCCGGCGCTGCGGATTTCGCCCAGGAGCTCGCGCGTGCGCACCGGATCGTCGACCCCGCGTTCGGCCAGCTGGGCCAGGTTGACCACACCGACCAGCGGATTGTTCAGCTGGTGGGCGATGCTGCCGACCATGGTGCCCAGCGCCGACAGTTTTTCGAGTTGCAGGATGCGTCCGTACTCGGCGTTGTAGCGCAGCAACTGGTGTTCGAGGTCGTGCTGGCGCCGGTAGTCGCGTTCGACGCGGTCGAGTGCAAGGTAGAACACTCCGAGCACGCCGATGGCCGACAGCAGGCTGATCGTCGTGACGGCGACTATGGACCAGTTGAAGGTGGATTTCAGCGTCGTGATGTCGCGAATCACCACCAGGTCGCCGATATGGCGCTGGCCTGCGTCTCTGAGCGGGACCGCGGCCAGGTGCAGCGAGCGCCCGCGATCGTCGATTTCCGCGGTGCGTCCGGCAAGCAGGCGCTGCAGCGTGAGGTCGTCAAGGGCCGCGGGCAGCCGGTCCGTGGTCTGCGCCAGCGTCACCTGGCTGGCGAAGCGTTCCCAGTTTCCCTCGCGCTTCATCAGGGCTTGGCCGCGCTGCCATTGCTGTAGCGATACCAGACGCTTGTCGACCAGCACCAGCATGTCTACCGCCAGGCCTTCGCTGATTTCGCTGATCAGGTGCTCGATCTCTTCGCCGATCTCGAGGTAGCCGATGACGCGGCTGTCGCTGCGCCAGGGCATCACCAGCCGCAGCGTGAGGGTTCCCAGCGCTCCCAGTTCCAGGCCATGTACCGCATCCTGGTTGTCCCTTGCCTTGATCGTCGTCAGTCGGTCGATCTCGTCGCCGAACTCGTCGGGGCTGTGGAAACGATAGAGGTTGATCAGGTCCGGGCCGGTGAAATACAGGTGGGTGATGTGGTGCTTGTCGCGCAGGCTGGCGAACAGGGGGCCCAGCTGCCGCGCCAGGGTCGGGCGGTCAAGCTGGTGGAAGGCTCGCTCGATGGACGGATTGGTCATCATCGTGCGCATCGTCGCGATCATCAGGTTGGTGTCCTTGTCCAGCTTCTGCAGAAACAACTTTTCCACGGCCGCCGTGCGCTCGGCGATGTCCTGGTCGCGAATGTCCGCTTCGACCCACAAGGCGGCCGCTGCAAACACGCCCATGATGATGGCGAGCACGACGGCGAGCGGGGCCATGAAGCGCACCTTGACGCGACGAGGTTGTCGCGTCTGGGACATCGGGCTGATTTGAGTCATCGGTCAGAGTGTGCCGCGTCCCTTGCGCTCACGCAAGCATGGCAATCGCATGGGCAGCGGGGTAGCGGCAGGGGTCCTTGTATCCCGGGGCCGTTGTTGCTGTATGCTGTACAAAAATACAGTCATCGTCTTAGCCATGTCCTCTCTGCCGGCCTATGCCGAACTCCATTGCCTTTCCAACTTCAGTTTCCTGCGCG
The DNA here is from genome assembly GCA_012026675.1 of Betaproteobacteria bacterium. Taxonomy (GTDB): domain Bacteria; phylum Pseudomonadota; class Gammaproteobacteria; order Burkholderiales; family Rhodocyclaceae; genus Sulfuritalea. The sequence goes on from VEPA01000018.1 coordinate 29,407, forward strand.
GTGCTTCGCACGCCGAGGAACTGGTGGCGCGGGCCGTGCGGCTGGGCTATGCGGCGCTGGCGATCAGCGACGAATGCAGCTTCGCCGGCAGCGTGCGCGCCCACCTGGCGGCGCGCGGCACGCCGCTGCAACTGATTCACGGCACCGAGCTGCAACTGGCCTGTGGCATGAAGCTGGTGCTGCTGGCGAGGAACCGCGCCGGCTACGGCAACCTCTCGGCGCTGGTGCCCCTCGGCCGCCGCCGCGCGGCAAAGGGCAGCTACTGCCTGTCTCGCGCGGACCTGGCCGGCTGGGCCGGCGGCGGCGTGCCGGATTGCCTGGCGCTGTGGGCACCGCCAATAGGCGGCGCTGGCGGCACGGCGATCGAGGAGTCCCCGGCGCGCTGGCTCGCCGAGCACTTCGCCGGCCGCGCCTGGATCGCCTATGAGCGCCATCTGCGCCCCGACGATGCCGAGCGCCTGGCGCGCCTGCGCGAACTGGCGGCGGCCACTCAGCTGCCGCTGGTCGCGGCCGGCGATGTGCACCTGCATGCGCGCTCGCGGCGGCCCTTGCAGGATGCGCTGACCGCGCTGCGCCTGAACACCACCGTCGCCGCGACGGGGCATGCGCTGTTCGCCAACGGCGAGCGTCACCTGCGCTCGCGCCTGGCGCTGGCGCGCCTCTACCCGCCCGAATTGCTGGCCGAGACTTTGAAGATCGCCGCACGCTGCACGCTTTCCTTCGACGAGCTGCGCTACGAATATCCCGAGGAAGTCGTGCCGGCCGGCCAGACGCCGGATTCCTGGCTGCGGCGGCTGACCGAAGCCGGTCTGGCGCAACGCTATCCGGCCGGCGTGGCGGACAAGGTGCTGGCGCAAGTCGAACACGAATTGCGACTGATCGCCGAGATGAGCTACGCGCCGTACTTCCTCACCGTGCACGACATCGTCGCCTGGGCGCGAGTGAAGGGGATACTCTGCCAGGGGCGCGGCTCGGCGGCCAATTCGGCGGTCTGCTACGCACTCGGCATCACCGAAGTCGATCCGGCGCGGGCAAGCATGCTGTTCGAGCGTTTCGTCTCGAAGGAGCGCAAGGAGCCGCCGGACATCGACGTCGATTTCGAGCACCAGCGGCGCGAGGAAGTGATCCAGTACATCTATGCCAAGTACGGCCGCGAGCGCGCCGCACTGGCGGCCACCGTGATCAGCTACCGCACTCGCAGCGCGCTGCGCGACGCCGGGCGCGCACTGGGTTTTCCGCTGCCGGCGATCGACCGTCTGGCCGGCAACCTGGCCTGGTGGGACCGGCGCGAGGAGCTGCCGCAACGCTGTCTTGAGGCCGGTCTCGCCCCTGACGATCCCGCCGTGCAGCGCTGGCTGGCGATCGCGCGAATGCTGATCGGCTTTCCGCGCCACCTCTCGCAGCATGTCGGCGGCTTCGTCATCAGTCGCGGCCGGCTCGATCGCCTGGTGCCGGTGGAAAACGCCGCCATGGCGGAACGGACCGTGATCCAGTGGGACAAGGACGACATCGACGCGCTGGGCCTGATGAAGGTCGACGTCCTCGCCCTGGGCATGCTCTCGGCGATCCGCCGCATGCTTGCTGCCGTGGCGCAGCGGCATGGCAAGCCCTTCGCCCTGGCCGATGTGCCGGCCGAGGACGCCGCCACCTACGAAATGATTTCGCGCGCGGATACCGTCGGCGTGTTCCAGATCGAGTCGCGTGCGCAGATGGCCATGCTGCCGCGCCTGAAGCCTGCCTGCTTCTACGACCTCGTGATCGAAGTGGCGCTGGTGAGGCCGGGGCCGATCCAGGGCAACATGGTCCATCCCTATCTGCGGCGGCGGCAGGGGCTGGAGCCGGTGGACTATCCCGGCGCAGCGGTGCGCAGTGTGCTCGAACGCACGCTGGGCATACCGATCTTCCAGGAGCAGGCGATGCAGATCGCCATCGTCGCCGCCGGCTTCACGCCCGGCGAGGCGGACCAGTTGCGGCGCGCCATGGCGGCGTGGAAAAGGAAGGGCGGGCTGGAGCCCTTCCGCGAGCGCTTGCTGGCCGGCATGCGCGAGCGCGGCTATGCCGACGATTTCGCCGAAGCGCTTTACTGCCAGATTCAGGGCTTCGGCGACTACGGCTTTCCCGAATCGCATGCGGCGAGTTTCGCGCTGCTGGCCTATGCCTCGGCCTGGCTCAAATGCCACGAGCCGGCGGCCTTCCTGCTCGGCCTGCTCAACTCGCAGCCGATGGGCTTCTATTCCGCCGCACAACTGGTGCAGGACGCGCGCCGCCATGGCGTCGAGGTGCGGCCGGTGGATGTCGCGGTCAGCGGCTGGGAATCCACGCTGGAAGGTGATCGGCTTGCCAGCGTGCGCCTCGGCCTGCA
>VEPA01000127.1 GCA_012026675.1 Betaproteobacteria bacterium
GTTCAGCCCCCAGGCGAGATACGGAAAAAGCAGATCCCAGTGCCGGGGCGAGCGTGCCAGCACGTGCAGCATGTTCCAGCCGAACACGCTGAGCAGCGCGGGCCGCGCACGGAAGACCGGCAGCAGGTCGGCGCAAGGCGGCGATTTCATCGCTCAAACGGACGAGTTCCGCAGCGGTCGCATCGCGGCGCTCGTCGTTTCCCTCCTGATGGATCGCATTCACGATCACGGCGATGAACAGGTTGAGCAAGGTGAAGGTCGACGCCAGAATGAAGGTCAGGAAGAATATCCAGGACAGGGGATAGACGGCCATCACGGGGCGCACCACCTCCATCGCCCAGCCTTCGAGCGTCATCACCTGGAACAGCGTGAAGGCGCTGCGGCCGAGGTCGCCGAACAGTGCGGGAAATTCTGCGGCAAATAATTCCGTGGAGATTACGGCGGCGACATAGAAGATGATGCAGATGATCGCCACCACCGAGCCCAGGCCGGGCAAGGCCGCGAGCAGGCCACCGACCACCCGCTTCATGCTCGGCACCAGCGTGATCAGGCGCAGTACCCGCAAGCTGCGCAGGGCGCGCAGCCCGGCCAGGGGACCGGAGGCCGGAACGAGAGCGATGGCCACCACGGCGAAATCGAAGACGTTCCACGGATCGCGGAAAAAGGCCAGGCGATGGACAAACAGCCGCAACGCGATCTCGACGACGAAAACGGCCAGGATCGCGCGGTCGGCGGCGCTCAGCCAGGCGCCCCATTGTTCCATCAAGCGCGTGCTGGTTTCCAGGCCGAGGATCACGGCATTAAGCAGGATCAGCGCAATCAGCCCGTTTCGGACCGTCGGCGTCTCCAGCCAGTCGCCCAGGCGCTGGCGCAGCGTTGTAGAAGTGTCCGTGGTGGTTTCCATGTCAGCCCCTCACGAGTCGGTGCGAGTCGCCGCGCGTTCGAGCCTTTCCTTGCGCAGCGACATCCCGATCGAGATGCCGATGAAGGTGGTGACCACGGCCAGCGAGAAGCCGATGGGAATCTTGTAGAGGTCGATCAGCAGCATCTTGACGCCGATGAACACCAGCACCGCCGCCAGGCCGTATTTCAGCAGCGAGAAGCGGTCGGCCATGTCGGCCAGCAGGAAGTACATCGCGCGCAGGCCGAGAATGGCGAAGACGTTGGAGGTCAGCACGATGAAGGGATCGGCGGTGATGGCGAAGATGGCCGGAATCGAGTCGACGGCGAAGATCAGGGCAGAGATCTCGACCAGGATCAGCGCGACGAACAAGGGCGTCGCGTAACGCACGCCGTCCTGCCAGACGAAGAATTTTTCGCCGTGGAGTTCGTCGCTGATCTTTATGTGGCCGCGCAACCAGCGAATCAGCGGGTTGTTCGCCATGTCGGGTTTTTCCTCGGCGAACCACCACATCTTGATGCCGGTGACCAGCAGGAAGGCGCCGAAGATGTACAGGATCCAGTGGAACTGGGTGATCAGCCAGGCGCCGGCGAAGATCAGCACCGCGCGCATGAGGATGGCGCCGAGCACGCCCAGCACCAACACGCGCTTCTGCAACTCCAGCGGTATGCCGAAGAACGAGAACAGCATCAGCCAGACGAAGACGTTGTCGATCGCCAGCGATTTTTCGATGAGGTAGCCGGTAACGAACTCAAGCGACTTCTGGTTGGCCACCTCGCGACCGATGCTGCCGTCGAGGTGCCACCACAGGGCCGCGGCGAACATGAAGGACACGGAGACCCAGATCACCGACCAGGTGGCGGCCTCCCTGAACGACACCTTGTGCTGCTTGCCGCCGCCGACCGCGAACAGATCGATTGCCAGCATCACCAGGACGATGGCGAGGAATCCCGCCCACATCCACCACGTGCCGATTGTTTCCATTCCATGCTCTCCTTGCCAGACCCTGTTTGCCGTAACTTCGCAACCTGCAAGCTGCAAACGCAACGGCCCTTTATCCAGTGAGGACGAAGGACCGTGTGGGTGACAAGGGAACCTCCGCCATCGCGGCAAAGGTCTTGCTCATGCCTGCCTTGCGGCAAGCACCCGGGGCGCCGGGAAATCCAACTGTTACCGGGATTTCCGTATTGACGACGCCGCGGCGGAGAGCTACTCCCCCTTGGGACGCGCGTAATTTACTTAACTTGATTAAAACAGTCAACTACTTCCTCAGAAGGGCCTGCGTCCGCATCAGTACCTGCTGCGCTCCGGATGCGAGGCATGCCATTCGGCCAGGGTCGGCGCAATGTCGTGCAGCGCGCCGATGATGCGCACGCCGGCGATGCCGCGTCCGCGTCCGGCGAGGCCGGCACCGCCAGCCCAGAGCTCGGTGCGCTCGGGCAGCGCGGCGCGCAGTTCGATCAGGGCGTCGCGCGACTTGCGCCAGGGGTAGGCGCCGGAAAACGAGAGCGCAACGATATCCGTGTTGATCGCACGCGACGCGCCGACGATGTCCGCGATCGGGGTTTGCGCGCCGAGCGACAGGGCAAAGGCGCCGTTGGCGGCAAGCAGCGCCTCGACCATCAGCAGGCCGAGTATGTGCTCTTCGTCCTTCACGGTGGTCAGCAGGATCTGCGGCCGGGTGCCGCGGCCTCCCAGTGCGTGTATCGAAGAGCGCAACTGGTTCTGCAGCAGCTCGGTATACAGGTGCTCTTCGAAAATCGCGATTTCCCCGGCCATCCAGCCGTCGCCGATGCGCCGGTTGAGCGCGGGCACGGTTTCGATGACGAAGCGCTCAAGACCGTCGCGCGCCAGGCGCTGGGCCAGTTCGGCGCGCAGGGGGTCGATGTCCCGTGACTTGAGCATCGGCACGATCCAGTCCGCCGTGTCGTCAGCGCCGACTTTTGCCGGACCGGCGGCAAGGCGTTCGTTCAGTTCCGCGATCGACTGGAGCAGCAGCGCGCCCGGACGCTGGCCCTGATCCATCAGGCGCTTGACCAGGCGCAGGTGCTCGACCTGTTCGACGGGATATACCCGTTCGCCGAAAGCATCGCGCAAGGGTTGCGGAAAGCCGTAGCGACGCTCCCAGACGCGCAGCGTGTCCTTGCCCAATCCTGTATCGCGCTCTACGGCGGCGATGCCAACTCCTCCGGCTTGGGCGGGAGTGGCTGCAGCTTGAGTGTCGTCCATGAATCTATGTTATGTCCAAGACAAATCGGTTGACAAGAAGAATTTCAACCCGTATCTTACGTCGAACTTCATCATTTGTCCAGGACAAACTATGCACTTCAAACGTATGCTCACCATGCTGACGATTGCCGCCGGCCTTTTTGCGACGCTGCCGGCGACCGCCGCAACCTGCCCGCCGCTGCTCGACCACAGCTTGCAGCGCTTGCAGGACAGTGCCCCGCAGTCGCTTTGCCAGTATCAGGGCAAGGTCATACTGGTGGTGAACACGGCGAGCTTCTGCGGCTTCACCGGCCAGTATGAGGGTCTTGAAGCTGTCTACGACAAATACAAGGAACGGGGCCTGGTGGTGATCGGCTTTCCGTCCAACGATTTTGGCGATCAGGAACCCGGCAGCAACAAGGAGATCGCCGATTTCTGCCGCACGACCTACGGCATCAAGTTTCCCATGATGGCCAAGACCGACATTGCCGCGCCGAAAACCCACGCCTTCTACAAGCAGCTGATCGCCAAGAGCGGGACGGCGCCGAAATGGAATTTCCACAAGTACTTGATCGACCGCAGCGGCAAGACGGTCGAGAGCTTCAACACCCTGCCCGCGCCCGACAGCCGCAGCCTGATCGCGCAGATCGAGCGCCGCCTGGCCGAAAAACCCTGAGCCCCGCCAATTCCGTTGCAAACCCCTCCCAGGAGAACGCCGTGAACGCACCCGAACGCTTTTTCATGCCCGACATCCAGTCCACTCCCGACCACCGCCAACTGGCGATCCAGCAGGTCGGCGTCAAGGGCCTGCGCTATCCGCTGGCCCTAGTCGATGCCGCCGGCGAAGCCCATGCCACGGTGGCGACGATGGCGATGACCGTCGGCCTGCCGCCCGAAGCCAAGGGCACGCACATGTCGCGCTTCGTCGAAATGCTCGAACGCGAGCGGCCCGCGCTCAGCTTGCGCGACCTGCGCCAGATGTTCGCCGAAATGCTGGTGCACCTGCAGGCCAACTCCGGCCGCATCGAACTGCGCTTTCCCTACTTCATCCGCAAGGCGGCGCCGGTTTCCGGCGTCGCCAGCCTGCTCGACATCGATGCCGGCATCGACGTCTGGGCCGTGCCCGGCGGCGCGGTCGAAATGGCCCTGGCCGTTACCGTGCCGGTGACCAGCCTGTGCCCCTGTTCCAAGGAAATCTCGGCATACGGCGCGCACAACCAGCGTTCGCACCTGAGCCTGCGCGTCCAGCTGCGCGCCGACATGACGCTGGAAGAACTGGTGCGCATTGCCGAAGAACAGGCTTCCTGCGAGGTGTTCGGCCTGCTCAAGCGCCCCGATGAAAAATGGGTCACCGAGCGCGCCTACGACAACCCCAAGTTCGTCGAGGACCTGGTGCGCGACATCGCCCTGCGCCTGCAGGACGAGACCCGCATCGGCGCCTGGTCGGTGGCCTCGGAGAACTTCGAGTCCATCCACAACCATTCCGCGTACGCGTTGATCGAGGGTCGCAATGTTTGATCTCCTGCTCGGCCTCGTCCTCACCGCCCTGCTGCTGCGCGCCGCCGCACACCTGCCCGAGCGGGCGGCTGTCCGCAACGCTACAAGGAGGAACACAAAATGAAGATCGCCGTCATCGGCGCCGGCATCTCCGGCCTGTCCGCGGCATGGCTGCTGAAGCAACAGCATGAAGTCACGCTGTTCGAAGCCGGCGACTACATTGGCGGCCATACCCACACCGTGGATGTCGAGGTGGCCGGCGCGCGCTTCCCGGTGGACACCGGCTTCCTGGTCTTCAACCATCGCACCTATCCGAACCTGACGGCGCTGTTCCGCGAGCTGAAGGTCGACACGGTCGCCAGCGACATGTCCTTCGCCGTCAGCATGGCGGAACCCGACCTCGAATGGGCCGGCTCCAGCCTGGCCACGCTATTCGCGCAGAAGCGCAACCTGGCGCGACCCGGCTTCTGGCGCATGTTGCAGGACACCCTGCGCTTCAACCGCGAGACCGCCGGCGCGCTGCCCGAGGTCACGCTGGGCGACTACCTCGCGCAGCAAGGCTACAGCGCCGAATTCCGCGACTGGTACCTGCTGCCGATGGCAGCGGCGATCTGGTCCTGCCCGACGCAGGCGATGCTCGACTACCCGCTCACCACCTTCGTCCGCTTCGCCCGCAACCACGGCCTGCTGCAGGTCTTCGCCCGGCCGCAGTGGCAGACGGTCAAGGGCGGCGGCCGCGAATATGTAAATCGAATCGTCGCGGAACTCGCCGACGTGCGCCTGGCGACGCCGGTGAAATCCGTGCTGCGCGATGCCGACGGCGTCTGGCTGGGTCTGCCCGGCGGCGACTGCGAACGCTTCGACGAAGTCGTGCTGGCCTGCCACAGCGACCAGGCTCTGGCCCTGCTTGGCACGGCGGCAAACAAGGCAGCGCGCCGCATCCTCGGCGCCATCCGCTACCAGCCCAACCGCGCCGTGCTGCATACCGACGCCAGCCTGCTGCCGCGCGACGAACGCGTCTGGTCGGCGTGGAACTACATGGCCGGCGCCCACAGCGGCGGCCAACAGCCGGTCAGCGTTTCCTACCTGATCAACCACCTGCAGCCGCTGCCGGTCGACACACCGGTCATCGTCTCGCTCAATCCGCATGTCGAGCCTGACCCGGCGCAGGTGATCGGCGACTGGGACTACGATCATCCGCTGTTCGACCAGGCCTCAATCGGCGCCCAGGCACAGCTGGATGCCATACAGGGCGTCGAGCGCCTGTGGTTCTGCGGCGCCTGGGGCGGCTACGGCTTCCATGAGGACGGGCTGGCGTCGGCGCTGGCAGTGGCCAACCGCCTCGGCTGCAGCGCGCCCTGGCAGCATGCGACGGAACGGATCGAAAGCGCCGCATGACACCCGAGTTGTGCACCGGCACGGTGATGCACGCGCGCTTTGCCGCCAGGCAAAGCCCGACCGCGCACCGCTTCGTCTATCCGCTGTTCTTCCTCGCGCTGCCGCTGTCGCAAGTGCAGGACGCCGGCAACCGCTGGTTCGGCATCGAGCGGGCGCGTCCGCTCAGCCTGCGCTTCCGCGACCACGGCGCGCGCGACGGCTCGCCGCTGCTGCCCTGGATACGCCAGCTGCTGGCCACCGAAGGCATCAGCGCGGCCGACGGCGAAGTGGTGCTGCAGACCTTCCCGCGCATGTTCGGCTTCGTCTTCAATCCCGTCAGCTTCTGGTTCTGCCACGACCGCAGCGGCGCCCTGCGCGCCGTACTGGCCGAAGTGCGCAACACCTTCGGCGACCGCCACAACTACCTCATCGCGCATGCCGACCAGCGCCCGATCACGGCCGCCGACACGCTGACGGCGCGCAAGATCTTCCACGTCTCGCCGTTCTTCCCGGTGGCCGGCGAATACCGCTTCCGCTTTGACCTCAGCGACCAGCGCCGCCGCGTCGAACTCGACTACTGGCTCGATGGCGAACGCGTGCTGGCCACCGCGCTCGAAGGCCGGCCGCAGCCGCTGGCCGCCACACCCTTGCGCAATGCGCTGCTGCGCCAGCCGCTGCTGACCCTCGCCGTCGTCTGGCGCATCCACTGGCAGGCCGTGCAGCTGTGGTGGAAGCGCGCCGTCTTTCATTCCCGTCCGCAACCTCCCCTGCAGGAGACCACCCGATGAACACCCTGGTTTCGAATTCCCTCCCCCTGTCGCGGCAACGCCCTGCGGCCTTGCCGTCGACGCTGGCACCTGCCACGCGCACCGCGATCAAGCTGCTGCAGACCATCGAGGGCGGCAGCCTGCGCCTCGTCCTGCCCGACGGCCAGAACATCATGCTCGGCCACGGCGCGGAGCGCGCCACGCTGCAGGTCAATGACGAACGCGTGTTCCGCCGCGTGCTGGCCGAAGGCGACATCGGCTTCGGCGAAAGCTGGATCGATGGCGACTGGCACAGCGAGCAGCCCGCCGAGTTGCTGACCCTGCTCGCCGAGAACCGCGGCCAACTGGCGCGCGCGGTGCACGGCAGCTGGCTGCCGGTCCTCGGCCATCGCCTGCGCCACCTGCTGCGCAGCAACACCCGCGCCGGCTCGAAGCGCAACATCCTCGCCCACTACGATCTGGGCAACGATTTCTACAAACTCTGGCTCGATCCGTCGATGAGCTATTCGGCGGCGCTGTTCGGCGCCGATCCGCAACAGTCGCTGCAACAGGCGCAACGCCAGAAGTACCTGCGCCTGCTGGAGCAGCTCGACCCAAAACCGGGCGACAGCATCCTCGAAGTCGGCTGCGGCTGGGGCGGGCTGGCCGAAATCGCCGCCACCGAGTTCGGCTGCAAGGTGCATGGCATCACGCTGTCGCCTTCGCAACTGGCATGGTCGCAGGCGCGGGCGCAACAAAAGGGCTTCGCCGACCTCGCAAGCTTTTCCCTGACCGACTACCGCGACATCCGCGGCCAGTACGACCACATTGTCTCCATCGAAATGTTCGAGGCGGTCGGCGAGCGTTTCTGGCCGAGCTACTTCGCGCAACTGCGCGCCTGCCTGAAACCGGGTGGGCGCGCCGCGGTGCAGACCATCACCATCGCCAACGAGCGCTTCAACGCCTACCGGCGCGGCACCGACTTCATCCAGCGCCACATCTTCCCCGGCGGCATGCTGCCCTCGCCGCAGGTCTTCGAACGCCGTGCCACCGGCGCCGACTTTGCGGTGCTCGATCGCCATGCCTTCGGCATTGACTACGCGTGCACCCTGGCGCACTGGCACCGGGAATTCGAGGCGACCTGGCCGCAGATCGCCGCGCTGGGTTTCGACGAGCGCTTCCGCCGCCTCTGGCGCTTCTACCTCGCTTACTGCGAGGCTGGCTTCCGCTCCGGCGCCACCGACGTCTATCACTTCCTGCTGGAAAAGCCCCGCGCATGAAATCCGCCCTGCGCCGCTGGATCGCGGGCCTCGCCCTGCTGCTGCTTGCCGGCGGCGCCGCGGCGGTGTTGCCACCCGAGTGGCGCATTCAGGGCCAGGGCGAAATGCGCTGGTTCGGCTTGCGCCTGTATCAGGCCAGCCTCTGGGCGCCCGACGGACGCTGGCAGGCGGGCCAGCCCTATGCGCTGGAACTGCGCTATGCGCGCGACATTCCCTCGGCGCGCCTGGTGCAGGCCAGCATCGAGGAAATGCAGCGCCTGGGCAGCGCCGACAATGAGCGCCTGGCGCGCTGGAAAGTCGAGCTGGAGCGGGTGTTCCCGGATGTGCGCACGGACGAGGTGATTCATGGCCTGCACCTGCCGCAGCGCGGCGCCGAGTTCTACCATCAGGGCCGGCTCACGGGGCGCATCGACGACGTCGAATTCGCCCGCGCCTTCTTCGCCATCTGGCTCGACCCGCGCACCCGCGAACCGGCCCTGCGCGCGCGCCTGCTCGGCCTCGGCTGATGCGTGCCGCAAGCCTGCCGACGCGGCAGATGCTGGCCTACGGCGCGCTCGGCTATCCGCTGGCCTTCGCCGCCCTGCCGCTCTACGTGCATGTGCCGCAACTGTATGCCGACAGCGTCGGCCTGCCGCTGGCCCTGGTCGGCGCCGTGCTGCTGCTGACGCGCTTCGCCGATGCGCTGATCGACCCGCTGCTCGGGCAGTGGAGTGACCGCCTCGGCAACCGGCGCCGGCTGATTGCGATCGCCCTGCCGCAGCTCGGCCTCGGCCTTGCGGCGCTGCTGGCGCCGCCCGCGAATGGCGGAGTGGGTGGCACCGGTAGCCTCGCGTGGCTGGTGCTGACCCTGGCGCTGACCTTCATCGGCTTCAGCCTGGCCGCCATCAACTACCATGCCTGGGGCGCCGAGATCGGCGAAAACCCGCACGAGCGGGTACGCGTCACCGCCGCGCGCGAAATCTTCGCGCTGGGCGGCGTGGTGGTGGCCGCGGCCCTGCCATCGCTGCTGGCCAGCGACGCCGCAACCGCGCTGCGGTATCTGGGCTGGCTCTTCGTGCCGATCCTGGCCGTGGCCGCGCTGGCCACCTTCGCCGGCGCACCGCCGGCGGCCGTGCCGGCAGGCGACACGGCGTCGCGCCTGCCGCTCTCCGCCGTGTTCGACGACCCGCGCTTTGGCCGCCTGCTGCTCGTGCTGGCCGTGGGCGGCATCGCCTCGGCGATTCCCGCCACGCTGGTGCTGTTCTTCATCGCCGACGTGCTGCAATTGCAGGAATGGCAGGGACTGTTCCTCGTCATCTATTTCGTCTGCGGCGGACTCGCCCTGCCGGGCTGGGTTGCGCTAGCGCGGCGCCACGGCAAGGTGCGCGCCTGGATGGCGAGCATGGTGCTGGCGATCGGCAGCTTCGTCTGGGCCTTCCTGCTCGACGCCGGCGCCGGCATCGCCTTCGGCCTGATCTGCGCCGCCAGCGGCGCCGCGCTCGGCGCCGAACTGGCGCTGCCGCCGGCGCTGTTGGCCGACCTGCTGGCCGACTTGCGAACTGCGGGCCGCCGTGCCGGACGCGCGGCGGCGGGGGCCGGCGCTTATTTCGGCGGCTGGAATTTCGTCACCAAGTTCAACCTCGCGCTGGCCGCCGGCATCGCCCTGCCGCTGGTCGCGTTGGGCGGCTACAAAGTCGGCGCCGGCGACACGGCGGCGCCGCAAGGGCTGCTGGCGCTGGCGGCCATCTACGCCCTGCTGCCGGCCGCGATCAAAGTCATCTCCTTGCTGCTGCTGTGGCGCTGGCGGCATCAATTCGAAGGGAAGCCAACATGATCCGATTCATTCGCTGGCTAGCCGCCGCCCCGCTCACGGTACTCGTCCTCGGCGGCTGCGCCGGGATCGACGTCGAGCAGTACCGCGCCGAAAAGCCGCAACTCGACCTGCGCAAATTCTTCTCCGGCACGGTGGAGGGCTGGGGCATGTTCCAGGATCGCTCGGGCAAGGTGATCAAGCGTTTCCACGTCGTCATCGACGCCAAGTGGGAGGGCGACACGGGTACGCTCGACGAGCGCTTCACCTGGTCCGATGGTGAGCAGGGCGGCAATCCGCCGCGCCGCGTGTGGACCCTGCGCGACAGCGGCAACGGACGCTTCATCGGCACCGCCGGCGACGTCGTCGGCGAGGCGCTGGGCGAGACGGCGGGCAACGCCCTGCGCTGGCGCTACGTGCTGGCGCTCAACGTCGACGGCAAGACCATCAACGTCGATTTCGACGACTGGATGTTTCTCGTCGACGACCAGGTCATGCTCAACCGTTCGCTGATGAGCAAGTACGGCTTCAAACTGGGCGAAGTCACGCTCTCGCTCAAGCGCAGGACGCCATGAACACGCCGATCCGCGACTGGGCGGGGCAGCGCGTCTGGATCATCGGCGCCTCGTCGGGCATCGGCGCGGCGCTGGCGGCTGCGCTGTTGCAGCGCGGCGCGCTTGCCGCCGTTTCGGCGCGGCGGGCCGACGCCTTGCACGCCCTGGCTGACGGCCGCAAGGATGCGCGGGTGCTGGCCTTCGACTTCAACGACGACACCGCCTTCGCCGCGGCCTCCGACTCGCTGTTCAAGGTCTGGGGCGGCATCGACCTGGTGGTGTTTTGCGCCGGCGCCTATGCGCCGATGCGCGCCTGGCAGCTCGATGCCGATGACATCGACCGGCTGCTGGCCATCAACCTGCGCGCGCCGATGGCCGCCGCGGCACGGCTGATACCGCAACTGCTGAAGCAGGGCAGCGGCGCGCTGGCCTTCGTCTCCAGCGTCGCCGGCTATCGCGGCCTGCCCAAGGCGGCGGCTTACGGCCCGACCAAGGCGGCGCTGATCAATTTCGCCGAAACCCTGTACCTCGACCTGGCGCCGCGCGGCCTGTCGGTCTACCTCATCAACCCGGGCTTCGTCGCGACGCCGATGACCGCGGCAAACGATTTCGAAATGCCGGCGCTGATCAGCCCGCAGCAGGCTGCCGAGGAAATCATCGCCGGCTTCGGCCGCGGCGGTTTCGAAATCCACTTTCCGCGCCGCTTCACGCTCTGGCTCAAACTGCTGCGCCTGCTGCCCTACGGTATTTACTTCGCGCTGGTGCGGCGCTTCACCCGGTTGTGACCGCCATGAACGACCCGCAAGCCCTCATCGACTGGTTCGAGCACCTGAGCCCGGAGACACTCGACCGCATCCCGCTGTTCTACGCCGCCGACGCCGAGTTCAAGGATCCGTTCTACGAGGTGCGCGGCACCGAGGCCATCACCCACATCTTTCGCCACATGTTCGCCCAGGTCGATGCGCCGCGTTTCGTCGTCGGCAGCCGCTTCAGCGGCGAAGGCGACGAAGGAGACGTCATGCTGCTGTGGGATTTTCACTTCCGCACCCGCGGATGGCGGCCGCAGGCGATCTGCGTGCGCGGCGCCAGCCACCTGCGCTTCGACGTCGCCGGCAAGGTCGTGCGGCACCGCGACTACTGGGACGCCGCCGAAGAGCTCTACGCCAAGCTGCCGCTGCTGGGCGCGCTGATGCGTGGCCTGCAGCGCATGGGCCGTGCCTGAGGCGACGGCAGGGCGATGCAGACCGGATCCGGCACGGCGCTGGAAGCGCGCCTCGAATGGCGCAGCCCGCTGGCCGCACATGTCGACCGGCTGGTGGTCGGCCCGTCTGCGCTGCAAGCCGACGGGCGCTGGCTGGCGGCGGGCGACGCCCTGTGCCGAACCGCCGTAACCACTGTCGATGGAACTCCCTGGTGCCAGCCGTCCGGGCAAGCCTGGCTTGAACTGAAGCTGGGTGACTTCCGTCCGCGCGTGGCGCTGGTGGCGGGGCGCTTCTATCCGCGCCTGGCTTTCGGCAACCTGCTCGGCAGCGCCCGCGACCTGCGCCCGGTGCGGCTGCTGGCTATCGATCCGGAAACCTCCCGCGTGCGCCTCGACCCGAATCACCCGCTGGCCGCTTCGCCTGCGCGCGTGAGCCTGCGCCGGTCGCCTTATCCGGCAGCGCCCGGAGTCCGCCTCGTCGAACTCTTCACCGGGCCGGGCATGCAATGCCCTCCGCCGGACCCGGCCGCCGCCTATTTCCCGGCCGGCGCGTTTCAGCGTCAGGATGAGAGCAGCGACGCGGGCTTTTATGCCGCGCCGCGCCTGACCCAGCATCTCGACGCGAATTGCCGTATCGCTGTCGCCGACTTTCACGCCCGGCTGCTGCAGCCCGGAATGCGCGTGCTCGACATGATGTCGAGCTGTGAGAGTCACCTGCCCGAGGCCCCCACGGATCTGCAGGTCTCCGGACTCGGCATGAACGCCGAAGAACTGGCGGCAAATCCGCGATTGACGGCGCGTGTCGTGCAGGACCTGAATGTCAATCCCCAACTGCCCTGGCCCGACGGCAGCTTCGATTGCGTGGTGAATACGGCATCGATCGAATATCTGATCCGACCGTTCGAGGTCATCGCCGAAGTGCGGCGCGTACTGCGGCCCGGCGGCGTTTTTGCCGTGAGCTTTTCCGACCGCTGGTTTCCTGCCAAGGCAATCCACGTCTGGAGCGAACTGCATCCTTTCGAGCGTTTGGGCCTGACGCTCAGCCTACTGTCGCAAGCCGGCTTTGGCGAGCTGCAGAGCGAAACCCTACGCGGGGTGATGCGGCCCAAAGACGACAAACACCTCGGCGCACGAAATTATTCGGACCCTTTATTCGCCGCTTGGGGCCGGAAAATCGATCCCCACGCGGTATAGAAAACGGGGCACAGCGCAACCCGTCGCAAACGGAAATCCGTGTACCCCAAACAGCCAAACCCACCCCGTCAGGCAGCCAGATAGACAGCGATCAGCAGCAGCAGGATCGCAGCAGCCTGAAACTCGACGCGCCTAAGCATCCAGTGGACGCTATCCGCATGCGCGACCTGGCGATCGGCAACCATGGATGAAATCCCGGATAGCAGCGCAATGAAAGTGGCAAGCATGGCCACCAGCACAACCGCGGTAAAGAAACTCATGATCCCTCCTCGTCGGTGATTGCAAAGCCCGATCACACGCCAATAACAATCAAAGTATAGATGCCAATCCGGCAATGCCAAGGTCGCTGATATTGGCTAGCGGCAAAATCCCGGCTCGATCATCGCTTCTTGGGGCCCGCTTTCGTTCAGCCGGCTAAAATGTCAGCTTGCGGTAGATGTCGGCGATCTTCAGCGGCAGTTTCCTGACGTCGTCCAGCACAGCAAAAGCCGCAGGTCCGTACATGTACTTGAGGTAGTCGGCGCCGCCCCTGTCGAGCGTCACGCAAAACGAGCGCACTCCCGCCTGGCGCGCCTCGAGCAGGGCCTGGCGGGTGTCCTCGATGCCGTATTGGCTGCGGTAGTCGTCGCCGAAATCATCGGGGCGACCGTCGGACAGGCTGACCAGCAAACGGTGTTTGACCGGTTCGGCGAGCAGCTGCCGGGGCAGGTAGCGGATCGGCGGCCCCATGCGCGTGTAGTCGCGCGGCCTGATCGCGGCAATGCGCGCCTGCACCTGCGGACCGTACGGATCGTCGAATTCCTTGATGCGGTAGATGTCGCAGCGCGTCCGCGTCCAGCCGGAAAAGCCCCAGATGGCGTAGCGGTCGTCGAGCATTTCCAGCGCCTCGCAGAGCATGACCAGCGCCTCGCGCTCGGCATCGTTGATCCAGCCTTCCGTGCTGCCGCTCATGTCGACCAGGAAGGCGGCCGCCAGCGAGCGTTCGTCGCGCTGACGGCGGCAGAACAGGCGCGTGCCGGGCTCGGCGCCGCCGCGGCGATCGGCAATCGCTTCGACCAGCGCGTCGATATCCACTTCGGGTCCATCGGCCTGGCGGCGCAGGGGCCGATCCTCTCCGCGCATGGCTTCGAAGCGCCGCCGCAGCTGGCGCACCAGCGGCGCATGGCGGGCGCGGACCTCGGGCACGTAGCCGGTATTCTCGCCGCCGACCGTCTGCAGATAGACATGGCACCAGCCGCGGCGGTAGGCGTGGCGCCGATAATCCCATTCGTCGAGGAGAAGATCGGCGCGCGTCTCCATGGTGCCGGCATTTTTCATGGCACCGCCGCCTGACTTGTCGGCCGGATTCCAGTCCGCGGGGCCGGCAGCGACCAGCAATTCGGGCGGAATTTCGCCGAGGTCCTGAATCAGGGATTGCGCCGCCGCGAACCCTTCGGGCGGCAAACCGAGTTCCTGTCCATCGACGGTGATGCGCACGTCGAGCCGTTCGGCGTCGACGTCCAATGCCACATCGGGCGCCTCGTGCTCTTCCTGCAGTGTCGACAGCAGTTCGGCGACGGACAGGCGCAGCACCTCCGCCTGTTGCACGATGCGTGCGCCGCGCAGCCGCCGTGCCTCCTGCGGGCGCAGTTCGCCCAGCCACGGATCGGCCGGCGGCGCGCCACCGAGCAGTTCGGGTCGTGCCTGCAGCCAGGCCAGGCTGTCGCTGACCGTGGCCCCGGCCATGGCGAGAGCGGTACGTGCTGAGTCGAGTTCCGGCGGCAGACCCTGCAGCAAAGCCGCGAGTTCCCCGCGCAAACCGGGCAAGTCGCGCCCCAACCGCGCCGTCAGGCGGATGGCTTCCAGCCGCGTCAGCCACGCCAGGGCGATTGCAGGGTCGGGAAAAGCCGCCAGCGCCGCATCGAGATCGACATTGAAAGTGCCATAACGCGCCTGGGCCCACAGCAACGCCGCCATGGCCTTGTAGCGTTCAGCCCCCGCCGCGTGGCCGCCGACGTCTATGGCCTCTGGCAGGAACACGGTTTCAGTATCCGTCCACGCCGTGGCGGCGGCCGCCACGCGCAGGCTACGGCCTGACAGGCCCTGGAGAAAACGTACCAACCGGGCATCGATCGATTCCAGGGTGACGACATGCCCGCGCGCACCGCGGGCGAAGCCCTCGATATCGCGCAGGCGGACCACGGCGGCGCGCAAGCCGCTGCGGTCGAATCCTTCGAGTGCCGCCACCACCCAGGCTTCCGTCTGGCGCACGTTCAGCCGACGCAAGGCCTGCGGCGCCAGCAGCACGACGAGGTAGGCGATTTCGAGGTGGGTACGCGCGGCAACCGCTGCCCAGTGCAGCGCGAAGTCCTGTTCGCTGCGCGGCAGCGGGACGATCGCCGCGATCAGTTCCTCGTAGCTGCGTCCGGACGAAACGTCGAAGCTGAAAATCGAGTCGAGCCGCTCACCCAGCTCCCCACCGTTCAGGCGGGCATCTTCAGAAGACGGCACGGATCAGGTCGTCGACGGAGGCAACAGAATCGGCATCATCGCTCAGGGCGCGGCCGATCGCCGCCTGGCAGGCATCGCGTGGTGCCACGCCGGCGGCGATCAGGTGCCCGGCATGGACCAGCAGCCGCGTGCTGGCGCCTTCGTCCAGACCCTGCCCTTTTAGGTTGCGGGTGAGGCCGGCGACCTTCACCAGCTGCTCGGCAGTTGCCAGTTCGATGCCGGTTTCGCGGGCGACGATGGCGGCCTCCAAAGCCGGCGGCGGGTAATCGAAATCGAGTGCGACGAAGCGCTGGCGCGTGCTCTGCTTGAGTTCCTTGAGCACGCGCTGGTAACCCGGGTTGTAGGACACGACGAGCAGGAAGTCGTCGGGCGCGCGCACCAGCTCGCCGCGCTTCTCGACCGGCAGCACGCGCCGGGTATCGGTCAGGGGATGGATCACCACCGTGGTGTCCTTGCGCGCCTCGACCACCTCGTCGAGGTAACAGATGGCGCCGGCGCGCACGGCAGCGGTCAGCGGCCCGTCGAGCCAGACGGTTTCCTCGCCCGCCAGCAGGTAGCGGCCGACCAGGTCGGCGCTGGTCAGATCGTCGTGGCAGGCCACGGTCACCAGCGGCCGGCCGAGTTTCCAGGCCATGTATTCGACGAAGCGTGTCTTGCCGCAACCGGTCGGCCCCTTGAGCAGGACCGGCAGCTTCTTGCGGGCAGCGGCGGAGAACAGTTCGAACTCGTTGCCGATGACCTGATAGTAGGGCTCGCTGGCGAAGCTTTCCAGTTCGGGCGAAAGGGCGTGTAGTTTTGCGTGCATGGTGGCGGTCACTTTAGCAGCAGAAGGCGGCGGGCGCAGAGATTGCCGCCCGCTGCGGCTGGTAGTATCGGCGTCGGCTTGCGGCCGCCGTGCGGCGCCCGCGCCCTGCCCCGGAGACCGCCATGCTGATGTCCGCCACCGACTACCGCGAATCCCTGCGTCGCCTCACGCCACGCGTCTTCGTCGACGGTCGCACCGTAGCGTCGGTTGCCGACGATCCGACGCTGTTGCCCGGCGTCAATGCCGTAGCGCTTTCCTACGACTTTGCCCTGCGCGAGGACACGTCAACGCTGATGCGGGTCGCCGCCGCGGACGGCAGCGGGAGGGACTACAACCGCATGCTGCACGTGCCGCAAAACACCGACGAATTGCTGCAGAAGCTCGAAGCCGTCCGCCTGATCTGCCGCTACACGGGCTGTGCGCAGCGCTACCTGGGCGGCGATGCGATGGCCGGTATCCTCCAGGCCGCGGCGGAGATCGACGCCGAACACGGCGGCGAGTATCTGCAAAGGGCGCAGGCCTGGTACCAGCACATCCGCGACGCCGATCTGGCCGTCGGCATCGCCATGACCGACGCCAAGGGCGACCGCTCGAAGCGGCCGCACGCGCAGGACAATCCCGACACCTATGTGCACATCGTCGAACGCCGCGCCGACGGCATCGTGATCTCCGGCACCAAGGCCATCGTCACCGGCGCGCCCTACATGCACGAGTTGCTGGTAATGCCCGGCCGCGCCATGACCGCGGCCGATGCCGACTTTGCCGTCTGCTGCGCGGTGCCGATCGACGTCGAAGGCCTGACTCTGGTGGCACGCCCGGCCGGCCGGCCGGGTGAGGCCGCGGCGCTGTTCTCGAACCGCTTCGGCCAGAGCACCGCGGTCTGTTTGTTCGACAAGGTCTTCGTGCCCTGGGAGCGGGTGTTCCTCGCCGGCGAATGGCGGCACAGCGCGACGCTGACCTATGCCTACGCCACGCACCACCGCCACACCTGCATCGCCGCGCGCGCCGGTTACGGCGACCTGCTGATCGGCGCCGGCACGCTGATGACCGAAGCCAACGGCCTCGACACAGATCGGGCGCACGGCCTGCGCGAGGCGATGACCGACCTGATCTAGATCGTCGAGGGCTTCTATGCCTGCGGCGTCGCAGCTTCGGTGTATGCGACGCAGGAGGCGACAGGCATCGCCATGCCCGATGCGGTGTTCGCCAACATCGGCAAGCTCCTGCTGGCGACCCAGATCTACGACATGCAGCGTCTCGCGCATGAAGTCTCGGGCGGGCTCATCGTCACGCTGCCGGGACCGGACGAGGACCACAATCCGGCGACCGCGGGGCGCCTGTCGGAAGTGCTGACGGCCCGCTCGGACGTGCCCTACGAAAAGCGCATCGCCGTGGCGCGCTTCATCGAGGATCTGACAGCCTCCTACCAGAGCGGCTGGTACTCGGTGATCAGCCTGCATGGCGGCGGCTCGCCGGCGGCGATGAAGAAGGAGATCTTCCGCCGTTACCCCATCGCCGATCGCGTCGAGCTGGTCGAGAACCTGCTCGATCGCGGCATGCTCGCCGACGCGCGGCGCCGTATTTCCATCAACCGCCAGCCTGGGCGCTGCTGCGCGGAAGGCTGCAAGCCCGACAACTGATTACTTTTTTGGAACGAACTGCCTGTATTTGGCCTGCCTGGCGAAAAAAAACCCGGCGAGATTGCTCTGGCCGGATTTTGAAACCCCGCTATGCACGGGGGTGGAGTAGCACGCGTTGCTCGCGGGACATCAACAAAGGACCACGCAGGCAGACAGCACGTAAGCTACCCTCGGAATCATCTGGCCGGAATACCCACAATACCGTATTTTATTTACGGATTTTCGATAGTAGCAGGGTCCGGCGCGCCTGGAACCTTACTACGGACTGGCGTCAATCGAAATAGCTGCGACCTTCCTCGAAGCGCGCCGCATACCAGCCCTGCTTCAGGCTTTCGGTACGCACCTTGCCGCGGCTGCTTGGGGCATGCACGAAGCGATCGTCGCCGATGTAGATGCCGACGTGCGAGTAGGGCCTGTTGCGGGTATTGAAGAAAACCAGGTCGCCGGGACGCAGCTTTGCCGCGTCCACCGGCTTGCCTTTTTGCGCCAGGTCGGCCGCAGAACCGGCCAGTCGCATGTCGGCGGATTTCTCAAAAACGTAACTGACCATGCCGCTGCAATCAAGCCCTGCTTCGGGGTTCTTGCCACCGAAACGGTAGTCGGTTTCGATCAGCCCCAGCGCAAACAGGACGACGTCGCTGGCCTTGTCGTGGCTATTCGTCACACCTCCTGAGGCGGGGCCCTGGCCCCCTGCGCCAGACGTCCCGCCGGGAACTCTCGACGCAACGGGTGCCGGCGACTGCACGCCATAGGGCAACAGGCCGCAGCCACCGAGCACCAGGGTCGAACTGGCGAGCAGTGCGGCAAGAGAATCGCGGGAAGCGGACATGCCGCCAAATCTAATCCGCTACACTGCTGCCGATTAACCCGAGCAAGGCAGAAAACCTCATGCAAATCCGTGCCGCCGTCCTCAGCCAGATGGAACAACCGCGCCCCTACGCGCAAACCCGGCCGATCGCGATCGAGACCGTGAACCTTGCCGGCCCCGGTCCCAACGAGGTGCTGGTGAAGATCACGGCGGCCGGCCTTTGTCATTCAGACCTGTCGATCGTCAATGGCGACCGGCCGCGGCCGATGCCGATGGCGCTCGGCCACGAGGCCGCCGGCATCGTCGAGGAAACCGGGTCGGGGGTCACGGATCTCAGGCGCGGCGACAGTGTGGCCCTGGTTTTCGTTCCCAGCTGCGGCCACTGCCTGCCCTGCCTCGAAGGACGCCAGGCCCTGTGCGAGCCCGGCGCGGTGGCCAATACCGCGGGCACCATGGTCGGCGGCCATCGTCATCTCACGCGCGCCGACGGTTCGCCGCTCAACCACCAGGTCGGTGTTTCCTGCTTCGCCGAGTATGCGGTATGCAACCGCGGCTCGCTGGTCAAGGTCGATCCCGAACTGCCGCAGGACGTGGCCGCGGTGTTCGGCTGTGCGGTGCTGACCGGCGTCGGCGCGGCGATCAATTCGGCGCAAATCCGACTCGGACAGACCGTCGCCGTTGTGGGCTTGGGCGGCGTCGGCCTCTCTGCCGTGCTCGGCGCCCTGGCTGCCGGCGCGCGCGAAGTGATCGCCATCGACAGTCTGCCGGCCAAGCTCGAAACCGCTCTGGCGCTGGGCGCGACGCGCGCCTTCTCGGCCTCCGATCCCGACCTCGTGGCACAGGTCAAGGCCGCCACCAACGGCGGTGTGGACATCGCAATCGAAGCCGCGAGTTCGGTCAAGGCGCTCGATGCCGCCTACAGGATGACCCGGCGCGGCGGCACCACGGTGACCTGCAGCCTGCCGCCGCCCTCGCACACCTTCAATGTGCCGGCGGTGAATCTCGTCGCCGAGGAACGCACGCTGAAGGGCAGCTATCTCGGCTCGGCCGTGCCGGCGCGCGACATCCCGCACTACATCGCGCTGTTCAAGGCCGGCCGCCTGCCCGTCGACAAGCTGATCACCCACCGCCTGACGCTGGACCAGATCAACGAGGGCTTCGACCGCCTCGACTCGGGCGAAGCCGTGCGCCAGGTAATCCTGTTCTGATGGTCCGCACCTACTTGTTCACTTCCGAGTCGGTGTCCGAAGGCCATCCGGACAAGCTCGCCGACCAGATCTCGGACGCGATCCTCGACGCCTTCCTGGCGCGCGAAGCGACCGCCAAGGTGGCCTGCGAAACCCTGGTTGCCGACAACCTGGTCGTCATCGCCGGCGAATTCCGCACTTCCGACGAGACACTGTTCGAAACGGTCCGCGATCGCGCGGAAGGCATCGCGCGCAAAGTATTGCACGATGCAGGCTACACCGATGCCGAAACGGGAATCGACCCGGAGCACTGCGAGGTCCAGGTCCGCTTCAACCACCAGTCGATCCAGATCAACAAGGGCGTGGTGCATGCCGATGGCCAGCTCGGCGCCGGCGACCAGGGCCTGATGTTCGGCTACGCCTGCGACGAAACGCCGGACCTGATGCCCTATCCCATCTGGCTGGCGCACCGGCTGGTGCGGCGCCAGGCCGAGCTGCGCAAATCCGGCGCCCTGCCCTGGCTGCGCCCCGATGCCAAGAGCCAGGTCACCGTGCATTACGAAGGCCACAAGGTAACCGGCGTCGCCGACGTGGTGATCTCGACCCAGATCGCACGCGACCTGGACCCGGTCTGGGTGACGCGGGAAGTCACGCGCGAGATCATCGATCCGCTGGTTCCCGCGAAAATGCGCACTGCGAACTTCCGCATCTTCGTCAATCCCGCCGGACCTTTCGAAATCGGCGGACCGAACGGCGACACGGGGCTGACCGGACGCAAGATCATCGTCGATACCTACGGCGGCGCGGCGCCGCATGGCGGCGGCGCCTTCTCCGGCAAGGATCCGAGCAAGGTCGATCGCTCAGCCACCTACATGGCGCGCTACATAGCGAAGAACATCGTCGCCGCCGGCCTCGCCCGGCGCTGCCTGGTGCAGATCGCCTATGCCATCGGCGTCGCCGAACCGGTATCAGTGATGATCGACACCCAAGGCACCGGCAGCGTGCCCCATGACGCATTGGAAGCCGCGGTGAGGAAGGTGTTCCGCCTGACGCCCTCCGGCAGCATCGCCATGCTCGACCTGGCGCGGCCGATCTACCGCCAGACCGCGGCCTACGGCCACTTCGGGCGCAGCGATTTCGACCTTGCCTGGGAGAAGACAGA
>VEPA01000042.1 GCA_012026675.1 Betaproteobacteria bacterium
CAAGGATCCGGCAGAGCTCAGGTGGAACGAAGTCGGCGCGGACATCGTCATCGAATCCACCGGCCTCTTCCTCGACAAGACGTCCGCGGAGAAGCACGAGGCGGCCGGCGCGAAGAAGGTCATCATGTCGGCGCCGTCGAAGGACGACACGCCGATGTTCGTCTATGGCGTGAATCACAAGCCCTACGCCGGTGAGAAGCTCGTTTCCGCCGCGTCCTGCCCCCCCAACTGCCTGGCTCCAGTGGCCAAGGTGCTGCACGACACCTGGGGCATCAAGCGCGGCCTGATGACCACGGTGCATGCCGCCACGGCGACGCAGAAGACCGTCGATGGCCCGTCCAACAAGGACTGGCGCGGCGGCCGCGGCATCCTGGAAAACATCATCCCGTCCTCGACGGGCGCCGCCAAGGCTGTCGGTGTGGTGATTCCGGAACTCAACAAGAAGCTGACCGGGATGTCCTTCCGCGTTCCGACCTCTGATGTGTCGGTGGTCGACCTAACGGTCGAACTGACCAAGGAAGCCTCCTACAAGGACATCTGCGCGGCGATGAAGGCCGCGTCGGAAGGTTCGATGAAGGGGGTGCTGGGCTACACGGAAGAGAAAGTGGTCGCCACTGATTTCCGTGGCAGTTCGCTGCCTTCGACCTTCGACGCCGATGCCGGCATCGCGCTGGACTCGACCTTCGTCAAGGTGGTGGCCTGGTACGACAACGAGTACGGCTACACCTGCAACATGCTGCGTTTTGTCGAGCACGTCGCCAAGTAAGCGCCAGGGAGATTCGCCATGACGTTCAAGCGTCTTACTGATTTCGACCTTGCTGGTAAGCGGGTCTTCATTCGCGCCGACCTCAACGTGCCGGTCAAGGATGGCAAGGTGACTTCGGACGCCCGCATCACCGCCTCCATGCCGACCATCGAGCACTGCCTCAAGGCCGGCGCCAGGGTCATGGTGACCTCGCATCTGGGGCGCCCCGAAGAGGGCGTATACGCGGATGAAAACTCGCTCAAGCCGGTCGCTGACGTGATGACGGCCAAGCTCGGCAAACCGGTGCGCGTGCTCCGCGACTGGGTCGATGGCGGTTTCGAAGTCGCCGCGGGCGAAGTCGTGCTGCTGGAAAACTGTCGTTTCAACAAGGGCGAAAAAAAGAACGTCGAAGCCACGGCGCGAAAGTATGCCGCGCTGTGCGACCTCTTCGTCATGGATGCCTTCGGCACGGCCCATCGTGCCGAGGCTTCGACCTACGGCGTGGCGCAGTACGCACCCGCGGCTTGTGCCGGCCTGCTGGTGGCCGAGGAACTCGAAGCGCTGACCAGGGCGCTGGCGACTCCGGCGCGGCCGATGGTGGCCATCGTCGGCGGCTCCAAGGTGTCGACCAAGCTCACCGTGCTCGAAGCCTTGTCGGAAAAGGTCGACCAGATGGTGGTCGGCGGCGGCATCGCCAACACCTTCCTCAAGGCCTCCGGCAGGAACATCGGCTAGTCGCTGTGCGAGGATGAACTGGTGCCCACGGCCCAGGCGTTGATGAAGAAGATGACGGCGCGCGGCGCCACCATCCCCATTGCCACTGACGTGGTCTGCGGCAAGAAGTTCGATGCCGCCGAGCCGGCGGTGGCGAAGGATGCCGGCGCGGTGGCCGATGACGACATGATTTTCGACATCGGCCCGAAGTCGGCGCAGGAACTGGTCGACATCATCATGAAGGCCGGCACGGTGGTGTGGAACGGCCCCGTCGGCGTCTTCGAATTCGACCAGTTCGGTGCAGGCACCAAGGCCATCGCCATGGCCATCGCCGAGACCAAGGCCTTCACCCTGGCGGGCGGCGGCGATACCATCGCGGCGATCCAGAAGTACGACATCTACGACAAGGTCTCCTACATTTCGACTGCGGGCGGAGCCTTCCTGGAGTTTCTCGAGGGCAAGAAATTGCCGGCAGTGGAGATGCTCGAGCAGCGGGCGGCTGGATGACCGTTTTGCTCCAGCGCTCGACCAAGATCGTGGCCACGCTGGGGCCGGCGTCGAGCAGTCCCGAACGCATGCGGGCGCTCGTGGCTGCCGGGGTGGATGTGGTCCGCATCAACTTTTCACATGGCACGGTGGACGACCATCGCCAGCGTGTCGATGCGCTTCGCACCGCGGCGCATGACCTCGGACGCACGGTGGGCGTCATGGCGGATTTGCAGGGCCCCAAGATACGCATCGGCAAGTTCGCGGCGGGGCCGGTCACCATCAAGGCCGACCAGGAATTCATCCTCGATGCGGCCTGTACCCTGGGTAACGCGGGGCGGGTCGGCCTCGACTATCCGGACCTGGTCAAGGATGTGCGGGCCGGCGACGTGCTTCTGCTCGATGACGGCCGTACCGTGTTCGACGTCCTGCAGGTCGACGGCACGGAGATTCTTTGCCGCAACCGCCACGACGGTGAACTGTCGAATAACAAGGGCATCAACAAGCAGGGCGGCGGGCTCACGGCGCCCGCGCTGACCGCCAAGGACATGGAGGACATCCGCACCGCGGCGAGCCTCGGCATCGACTATGTCGCCGTGTCCTTTCCCAAGTCGGGCGACGACATGCGCCTGGCACGCGCGTTGTTGCAGGCCGCCGGCTCGAATGCGCTGCTGGTGGCCAAGATCGAGCGTGGCGAGGCGATCGAAAACCTGGACAACATCCTCGAAGCCACCGACGGCGTCATGGTCGCGCGCGGCGACCTCGCGGTCGAGGTCGGCGACGCGGCGGTGCCCGCGTTGCAGAAGCGCATCATCCGCACCGCACGCGAGTTCAACAAGTTCGCGATCACTGCGACGCAGATGATGGAATCCATGATCCACAGTCCGGTGCCGACGCGCGCGGAAGTTTCGGACGTCGCCAACGCGGTGCTCGACGGGACCGACGCGGTCATGCTCTCGGCGGAAACGGCGACCGGCGACTATCCGGTGCAGACGGTAGAAGCGATGTCGCGCATTTGCGTCGAGGCCGAAAAGTCATCCGACTTTCCGCTCGACACCCATTTCCTCCATCGCGTGTTCACCCGGATCGACCAGTCGATCGCTATGGCGGCGCTGTTCGCCGCGCATCATCTGAAAGTCAAGGCAATCGCCGCACTGACCGAGTCCGGTTCCACGGCGCTGTGGATGTCGCGCCTCAACACGGGGATCCCGATCTACGCCCTGACCCAGGAAGTGCGGACCCGCTACAAGGTCAGTATCTTCAAGGGCGTGTTTCCCGTCATGGTGCGGCAAAGCGGCCATGATCGCGACCAGGTGCTGCTCGATGCCGAGGAGGCCCTGATTGCGGCGGGCGCAGTTGAGGTCGGCGACCTGATCGTGCTGACCATCGGCGAGCCCATCGGCAAGCCCGGTGGCACCAATACAATGAAAATCGTCAAGGTGGGCGAGCACCGCTCGAACCAATGAGGCGTCACACCAGTCACATTGAATCAACTCTCAGGAGAATGCCATGCCCCTAGTATCCATGCGTCAACTGCTCGATCATGCCGCCGAGAACGGCTACGGCCTGCCGGCCTTCAACGTCAACAATCTGGAACAGATCCAGGCCATCATGGAAGCCGCGCAGGAGACCAACAGCCCGGTCATCATGCAGGGCTCGGCGGGTGCCCGCAAGTATGCCGGCGAACCGTACTTGCGCCACCTGATCGAGGCCGCGATCGAGACCCACCCCGATATTCCGATCGTGATGCACCAGGACCATGGGGCCAGCCCGTCAATCTGCATCCAGTCGATGCGCTCGGGCTTCTCCAGCGTGATGATGGACGGCTCGCTGATGGAGGATGCCAAGACCCCGGCCAGCTTCGAATACAACACCCGCGTCAGCAAGCACGTGGTAGACATCGCGCACGCCATCGGCGTTTCGGTCGAAGGCGAACTGGGTTGCCTGGGTTCGCTGGAGACCGGCATGGGCGAGAAGGAAGACGGTCATGGAGCCGAAGGGGCACTGTCGCATGACCAGCTGCTGACCGATCCCAACGAGGCCGCCGATTTCGTCAAGGCCACGGGAGTAGACGCGCTGGCGATTGCCATCGGTACCTCGCACGGCGCCTACAAATTCACCCGGCCACCCACGGGTGCCGTGCTGCGCATCGATCGCATCAAGGAAATCCATGCCCGCATCCCGAATACCCATCTGGTGATGCATGGCTCTTCTTCCGTCCCGCAGGACTGGCTGAAAATCATCAACCAGTACGGCGGCACCATGGGCGAGACCTACGGCGTTCCGGTCGAGGAAATCGTCGAGGGCATCAAGCACGGCGTACGCAAGATCAACATCGATACCGACTTGCGCATGGCCTCCACCGGCGCGATTCGCAAGTACCTGGCCGAGAACCCCAAGGACTTCGATCCGCGCAAGTATCTCGCCGTTGCCCGCAAGGCGATGAAGGAGATTTGCGTGGCGCGCTACACGGCCTTTGGTTGCGCCGGACAGGCCGCCAAGATCAAGCCGATTTCGATGGAAAAGATGGCCGAGCGCTATAAGAAGGGCGAACTCAACGCAATCGTCAACTAGAAACTGTTTTGGAGTAAAGTTTCGGGCCGCCGGAGACTTCCGGCGGCCTTTTTCATCCGGTCTCCCATGGATATCAAGTCCCATACTTTCGATCGCCTGCGCAAGCTCTTTAGCAGCGGCCTCGACCTGGTCGAGTACGCTGGCCTGCTGGTCATTGCGTTCGCCACCACGGTTGCCATGTATCAGGAAACCATGGTGATGATCAGTTCGCACCGGGTGGCGCTGGCCGACCTGCTGCTGATGTTTCTCTACCTCGAGGTGCTGGCGATGATCGGTCAATACCTCAAATCGGGCCAGATCCAGGTACGCTTTCCGATGTATATCGGAATGGTGGCGCTGGCACGCTATCTGATACTCGATGTCAAGGACATGAGCGAATTGCGCATGCTGGGCGTTTCCGCGGCGATTCTCCTGCTGACCCTTGCCGTGCTGGCGATCCGCTATGGTCACGTGCGCTACCCGTATCGCGAAGATGCCGAAAAGACCAAGGCCTACGTTCGCGAATAAGTCCTCATTTTTCAACAGACCCATGCCCATTTCCACCCCTGTCGTCTTCGAATCCACCATCAAGAGCTTGCCGCTGCTTGGCCGCGGCAAGGTGCGCGATATTTACGCCGTGGGCGAAGACAAACTGCTGATCGTCACGACGGATCGGTTGTCGGCATTCGATGTGATCCTGCCCGACCCGATTCCGGGCAAGGGTGCCGTGCTCACGGCCGTGGCCAATTTCTGGTTCGGCAAGCTGGCCCACGTGATACCCAATCAGCTGACCGGCATCGATCCCGAGGCTGTAGTGACGGGTGAGGAGGAAAAAGCCCAGGTACGCGCCCGGGCGCTGGTGGTGAAGCGACTCAAGCCGCTGCCGATCGAGGCTGTGGCGCGCGGCTACCTGATCGGATCGGGCTGGAAGGACTATCAGGCCACAGGCGCTGTATGCGGCATTGCGCTTCCCCCCGGCCTGCAAATGGCCCAGCAATTGCCAGAGGCGATATTTACCCCGGCAACCAAGGCCGAGATGGGCGCCCACGACGAAAACATCGACTACGCCAAGGTCGAGAAGATGCTTGGCGCCAATCTGGCGAAGACCGTCAGAGAGATCACGCTCAGGCTGTACCGCGAGGCCGCGGCTTTTGCCCGCGTGCGAGGCATCATCATCGCCGACACCAAATTCGAGTTCGGCCAGGACGAGGAAGGTCGCCTGTATCTGATCGACGAAGTGTTGACGCCGGATTCCTCGCGCTTCTGGCCGGCGGATCGCTACAAGGTCGGCATCAGCCCGCCCAGCTTCGACAAGCAGTTCGTCCGCGACTACCTGGAAACCCTGGACTGGGGCAAAACGGCGCCAGGGCCGAAGCTGCCGCAGGAGATCATCGACAAAACGACTGCCAACTATCTCGAGGCGCTGACCCGCCTCGCAGGCCCGCACGCGATCTGACGCGGGCACCACTGGTTTACGTCCGATGAACGACCCCGTATCCGTCGCCCCACAGCATTGCACCGAGTCCTGCCGGATTCTTCCCGGGGTGCGGCGGGTTGCTATTGGCGCGCCCCTGAGCTGGCTTGGGCGCGGCTGGCGGGATCTGCGACGCCAGCCGGGGGCAAGCCTGTTTTACGGTATCGCTGTCGCCGTAACCGGCGCCGTGATTCTTGGCGTCACGGCCAACCTGCCCTATCTTTTCGCCGCTGCCATCACCGGTTTCCTGCTGGTGGCGCCGATGCTCGCCGCCGGGCTCTACGAACTGTCGCGCCGTTATCTCGCCGACGAGCCGGTTTCGCTGGGCGATTCCATATTGGCCTGGAAACGCAATCCCTCGTGCATGATTGGCTTCGGCTTGCTGTCGATTTTCGCCGGCACGTTGTGGCAAGTGATATCGGTGGTGATCGTGGCCTTGCTCTACAAGGGGCCGCCGCTGGCGCCGCTGGACATGATCATCCAGGTGCTG
>VEPA01000110.1 GCA_012026675.1 Betaproteobacteria bacterium
CTGATCGGCGAGGTGCTGCCGCGTTCGGAGTACGACAACGCCCTGATGGCCGACGCCATCACCCTGGCGCCACAAGCCGCGCTCGGACTCGACGAGGAGACCCGCCTCTGGCGCGCACGCAGGAACGGTACGCCAAGCGCCCTGGTGCTCGAAGCGGCCGCGCGCGATGGTTATTCCGGCCGCATCAGCCTGATCCTTGCCGTCGCCGCCGACGGCAGGCTGCTGGCCGTGCGTGTCACCGCACACAAGGAAACGCCGGGGCTGGGCGACTACATCGACCCGAAGAAGGATCGCAACAAGTCACGACCCTGGATCACCCAGTTCAATGCCCTGGGTTTCGACAGCGTGCCGCACGACAAGTGGCGCGTGAAGAAGGATGGTGGGCGCTTCGACCAGATGAGCGGCGCCACCATTTCCGCCCGCGCCGTCACCAATGCCAGTGGCCGCGCGCTGGCATGGACGATGGAAAATCGCGACAAGCTTTTCGCCCTGCCGGCCAATGGGCGATACGAGGAGAAGAAGCAATGAGCGCCTACAAGGAAATCGCCTGGAACGGCCTGTGGAAGCAGAACAGCATCCTCGCCCAGCTGCTGGGCCTCTGTCCGCTACTGGCGGTGAGCACCAACCTGGTCAATGCCGCAAGCCTCGGCCTGGCGACCATCCTCGTCATGATGCTGTCCAACTTCGCGATATCGGCGCTGCGCGCCCTGATTCCCTATGAAATCCGCATCCCGGTGTTCATCCTGATCATCGCGGCGCTGGTGACCGTGGTCGACCTGGCCTTCAACGCCTTCCTGCACGACCTGTATCTGGTGCTGGGCATCTTCATTCCGCTGATCGTCACCAACTGCATCGTGCTGGCCCGTGTCGAAGCCTTCGCGGCCAAAAATGGCCTGCGTGCGGCGACGATGGACGGCCTGATGATGGGCATCGGCTTCGTCTGGGTTATTGCCCTGTTGGGCGCGGTGCGCGAACTCATAGGCCAAGGCACCCTGTTCTCCGGCATCGAAATGATCTTCCCGACTCTGTCCGGCATCCAGGTGCTCCCCGAGAGCTATCCCGGCTTCCTCGTCGCGATCCTGCCGCCCGGCGCCATCTTTGTCCTCGGCCTGCTGATCGCCGGGCGCAACTGGCTGGACGCGCGCGCCAACCAGCGCGTACGCGAACATCGTTTGCACGACCAGCCCCCGGCCGCAACCCACGCCGCGGCATGAGCCCGAAAAAGGTTCGCGAGTTCTTCGCACGCCTTGCGGCGGCGAATCCTGAACCGAAAGGCGAGCTCGAATACGCCACGCCGTTTCAACTGCTGGTCGCTGTAGTGTTGTCGGCCCAGGCCACCGACAAGGGCGTCAATCGCGCCACGCGCGCCCTGTTTCGCGATCACCCAACGCCGCAGGCCATCGCCGCGCTGGGCGAAGAGGGACTAATCGACTACATCCAGACCATTGGCCTCTACCGCACCAAGGCGAAGAATGTCGCCGCCCTCGCGCGCCTGCTGCTCGAACGCTACGGCGGCGAAGTGCCGCACGACCGCGCCGCGCTCGAAGCCCTGCCCGGCGTCGGACGCAAGACCGCCAACGTAGTGCTCAACATCGCCTTCAAGGAGCCGACCATCGCGGTCGACACCCACATCTTCCGCGTCGGCAACCGCACGGGCCTTGCGCCGGGCAAAACGGTCGACGCGGTCGAACAGAAACTGCTCAAGGTGGTTCCCGCCGAATTCCGCCTGCATGCCCATCACTGGCTGATCCTCCACGGGCGTTACACCTGCAAGGCACGCGCGCCCGATTGCGTGCATTGCGGTGTCTTCGACCTGTGTGCCTTCAAGGAGAAAAATGTTTAACCCTTCCCGTGACCAGGCCCGTCAGTTCCTCATCGATGCCTGGGCCAAGCGCCGCAACAAGCTGCCGGGGACGCCGATGGATACCCTGGCGGCCGACCTCGTCGCCCTGCATCCCGAGTATCACGCCCTGCTTGAAGCCGAGGATGCGCTGACCCGCGAATGGACGCCGGAACAGGGCGAGACCAATCCCTTCCTCCATCTGTCCATGCATCTGGCGATCGAGGAGCAGCTTTCGATCGACCAGCCGCCCGGCATCCGCGCCGCGTTCACCCTGCTGCAAAGCCGCCGCGGCGACCGCCACGAAGCACTGCACGACGTCCTCGAATGCCTCGGCGAAATGCTCTGGCGCGCCCAGCGCAGCAAGCTGCCGCCCGACGGCGAGGCCTACATCGACTGCGTGCGACGCAAGGCCGGCTGAGAGTCGGCGCTGGCGACACGGCGTAACACGCCCACTTTGCGATAATCTTCGGCATCAACATAGAAAGAACACATCATGCGCTTTGAAGGAACCAACACCTACGTCGCCACGCCCGATCTGATGCTCGCAGTTAATGCCGCCATCACCCTGCAGCGCCCGCTCCTGATCAAGGGCGAGCCCGGCACCGGCAAAACCATGCTGGCCGAGGAAGTCGCCGGCGCCCTCGGCGTGCCGCTCCTGCAGTGGCACATCAAATCCACCACCAAGGCGCAGCAGGGCCTCTACGAATACGACGCCGTGTCGCGCCTGCGCGATTCGCAGCTCGGCGACGAAAAGGTCAAGGACATCAGCAATTACATCGTCAAGGGCGTGCTGTGGCAGGCCTGCGAACAGGGCAAGCCCTCCGTGATCCTGATCGATGAAGTCGACAAGGCTGACATCGAATTCCCCAACGACCTGCTGCGCGAACTCGACCGCATGGAGTTCCATGTCTACGAGACGCGGCAGACCGTGCGCGCCGCCGTGCGCCCGATCGTGATCATCACCTCGAACAACGAAAAGGAACTGCCCGACGCCTTTCTGCGTCGCTGCTTCTTCCACTACATCAAGTTTCCGGACAAGGAAACCATGGGGCGCATCGTCGACGTGCATTTCCCCAACCTGAAAAAGGACCTGCTGCGCGAGGCCATGGAAGTCTTCTTCGAACTGCGCGACGTGCCGGGCATGAAGAAGAAGCCCTCGACCTCGGAGCTCCTTGACTGGCTGAAGCTCTTGGTCGCCGAGGACATCCCGCCCGAGGCACTGCATTCGAAGGACAAGAAGGCCGTGGTGCCGCCGCTGGCCGGAGCGCTGCTGAAGAACGAGCAGGACGTTCACCTGTTCGAACGTTTGGTGTACATGGCGCGTCACAATCGGTGATGCGCCAGTAATTCGCCGTCTCGCCAGCGCCGACTTTCCATGCTGATCGACTTCTTCCTCCACCTCAAGGCGAAGAAACTGCCGGTGTCGACGCGCGAGTTCCTCACGCTGCTGGAAGCGCTGAAGGAGCACGTCGCGGGCAATTCGATCGACGACTTCTACTTCCTCGCCCGCACCTGCCTGGTCAAGGACGAGACGCACTATGACAAGTTCGACCAGGCCTTCGGCGAATACTTCAAAGGCGTGACGAAGCTACCCGGCCTCGAAGCCGACATCCCCGAAGAATGGCTGAAGATGCTGATGAAGAAGCATCTGACGCCCGAGGAAAAGGCCAAGCTGGAAAAGCTCGGCTGGGACAAGCTGATGGAGGAATTCAAGAAACGCCTGGCCGAGCAGAAGGAGCGCCATGCCGGCGGCAGCAAGTGGATCGGCACCGGCGGCTCCTCGCCCTTCGGTCACGGCGGCTACCACCCCGAAGGCATACGCATCGGCGGCGAGTCCGCCGGCAACCGCACCGCGATCAAGGTCTGGGAAAACCGCGAATACCGCAACCTCGACGACACCGTCGAACTCGGCACGCGCAACATCAAGATCGCGCTCAGGCGCCTGCGCCGCTTCGCCCGCGAAGGCGCCGAAGACGAGCTCGACCTCGACGGCACCATCACCGGCACGGCGAGGAACGCCGGCTGGCTCGACATCAAGATGCGCCCGGAGCGCCACAACAAGGTCAAGGTGCTGCTCTTCCTCGACATCGGCGGCTCGATGGACGACCACATCAATGTCTGCGAGGA
>VEPA01000061.1 GCA_012026675.1 Betaproteobacteria bacterium
AAAGCGGTCGCGGGTGACAGCGGTGTCCAGCGGTGCGCCCTGTTCCTGCCAGTCGGGGATCAGTTCGTTCAGGGCGCGCGGATCCATGACGGCGCCGGACAGGATGTGGGCACCGATCTCGGAGCCCTTCTCGATCAGGCAGACACCCAGTTCGGCATTGAGCTGCTTGAGGCGGATCGCAGCGGAAAGTCCGGCCGGACCGCCGCCGACGATCACGACATCGAATTCCATGGATTCGCGCATCTTGTTCTCCCTGGGAGTCTGGTTTGGAAAAGGCTCAGAAGGCTTCGTCGGGCATGGTCGCCAGGGCGGCATCGCCGGCCTTGACGGTTTCCGCGTGGGCGGCGGCAAGGGGCAGCAGCTGGTCGGCGTAGAAGAAGGCGGTGGCGATCTTGCCGCGGTAGAAGACCTGGTCGCCTTCCTGCTTGTCGAGATGACCGGCGGCGATCAGCGCGGCGCGGCCCATCTGCCAGCCGCCGCAGACGGCGACGGCGAGGTCGAGGTAGGCAACGGCGCCGGCCAGCACGCCCGAGACGCCGGTCCTGGTATTGGCGATGACCCACTCGGTGGCCTCGACCCAGGCCTGCAGCGCGCTCTCGAGCCTCCGGCCGATGGCCTGCAGCTCTGCTCGGTTCGCGCCCTTGAGTTGCCGCACGGTGCCGGCGATCTCGTCGAAGAAGAGCCTGGCCGTCGCACCCTGGTCGCGCATCAGCTTGCGGAAAATCA
Organism: Betaproteobacteria bacterium; assembly: GCA_012026675.1. GTDB lineage: Bacteria > Pseudomonadota > Gammaproteobacteria > Burkholderiales > Rhodocyclaceae > Sulfuritalea. The sequence continues at coordinate 727 of VEPA01000061.1, forward strand.
GGTCGTTGGCCTGGATGCCGGTGGTGCCTTCGTAGATAGTGGTGATGCGCGAGTCGCGCCAGTGCTGGGCGGCGCCGGTTTCCTCGATGAAGCCCATGCCGCCGTGGATCTGGACGCCCAGCGATGTGACATCGATGCTCATTTCGGTGCTGCCGCCCTTGACGATGGGGATCAGGAATTCGGCGAGGAAAAGGTTGCGTTCCTTCTCGGCGGCATCGGCCGAGGCATGGGCGCGGTCGAGCAGGGCGGAGGTGATGTACGCCACCGCGCGCCCGGCTTCGACGCGCGACTTCATGGTCATCAGCATGCGGCGGATGTCCGGGTGGCGGTCGATGGTCACCAGCGCTTCGCCGGTGACGGCATCGCGGCCCTGCTTGCGCTCGCGCGCAAACGCCAGCGCCTGCTGGTAGGAGCGCTCGCCGAGCGCGAGACCCTGCAGGCCGACGCCGAGGCGCGCTTCGTTCATCATGACGAACATGTAGCGGAGGCCGTGGTTCTCCTCGCCGAGCAGGTAGCCGACGGCGCCGCCGTTGTCGCCAAAGGCCAGCACGCAGGTCGGGCTGGCGTGGATGCCGAGCTTGTGTTCGATCGAGACGCAGTGGGCGTCGTTGCGTTCGCCCAGCGAGCCGTCGGCATTGACGAGAAACTTCGGCACGAGGAAAAGCGAGATGCCCTTGACGCCCGGGGGGGCGTCCGGCAGGCGGGCGAGGACCAGATGCACGATGTTGTCGGTCATGTCGTGGTCGCCGTAGGTGATGAAGATTTTCTGGCCAAAGATGCGGTAGCTGCCGTCGGGTTGCGGCTCGGCGCGCGAGCGGATCAGGGCAAGGTCGGAACCGGCCTGCGGCTCGGTCAGGTTCATCGTGCCGGTCCATTCGCCGGTCACCATCTTCTCCAGATAGGTGGCCTTGAGTTCCTCGCTGGCGCAGGTCCGCAGCGCTTCGATGGCGCCGCCGGTCAGCATCGAGCACAGCGAGAAAGACAGGTTGGCCGATGCCATCATTTCCTTGACGGCAGTGCCCAGCACATTCGGCAGCGCCTGGCCGCCAAAGTCGGCGGGGAACGTCATGCCGTTCCAGCCGGCTTCGCAGAATGCCTTGTAGGCAGCCGTCCAGCCGGTGGCTGTGACCACGCCATCCGGACCCAGCTTGCAGCCTTCGGTATCGCCGACGCGGTTGAGCGGCGCAATGACTTCGCCGGCGAAGCGGGCGCATTCGTCGAGGATGGCTTCCGCCAGATCGGTCGTCGCTTCCTCGAAGCCGGGCAACTGGCTGATCGCATTCAGGTCGGCCAGTTCGTTGATGACGAAGCTGATGTCCTTGGTGGGTGCGCGGTAGTCGCTCATTTTGATTTCCTGGTGTGATTGTTCGAATCGTGGGCAGACGTGGCGGGCTTTGCTTGCCTGTTGCAGAAAGGCTGCCGGAACCCGGTCTCGTCTCGTCGCGTATTGATCGTTCACCACTTGGTGGTGCTCGACATTTGATCGTCGAATACTAGGGGGAACACGGCCTTTTTCCCCCACCCTTGTCGAGGGGGCCGCAACAATCCTGGTTGGGGATGGCCATAGCCGGCACGCCGGCCACGGCCACCGCTAAGTCTCGATTCAGCAGGGGCGATCGCCGATGATTCCGGCGCGTTCCAGCCTGCGCACGTCCGGCCAATAGTCCTGCACGGCGTAATGCTGTGTGCAACGGTTGTCCCAGATCGCAACGGTGTTGGTCTTCAGGGGCCGGCGCACCTGATATTCCGGAACATAGGCCTGGCTGATGAGGTAGTGCAGCAACAGGCCGGCTCCGGGGTTGGCGTCCTGGCCGAAGCGCACCCGTGCCGGCGTGTGGTAGTTGGTGAAGTGTGTGGTAAAGGCGTTGACGAACAGAACCTTGTCGCCCGTCTCCGGGTGGGTGCGCACGACAGGATGTTCCGGGTCAGGGTACTGCTCCTTGAGTGCCAGACGTTTTTCGATCGGCATCGCCGCGCCAAAACTGGCTTCAATGCTGTGCCGCGCGCGCAGGTCGGCAATCTGCGCCTTGATGTCGTCCGGCAGATTGTTGTAGGCATCGACCATATTCACCCAGATCATGTCGCCCCCGACCTCGGGCGCTTCGGTGCAGCGCAGCACCGCCCCCATCTGCGGGCACTCGCGCCAGGTGGTGTCGCAGTGGTAGGCATTTTCGTACTGCTCCTTGCGCGTGTCCGGACCCTTGTAAATCCGGACCAGTCCCGGATTTTCCGGATCGCTGCCGACGATAGGATGGTCTTCCAGGTCCCCGAAACGCCGGGCGAATCCCACGTGCTCGGCGCGGGTGCAGTCCTGATTTTCCAGAAACAGCACCTTGTGCTTGAGCAACAAGGTTTTGATCTCGGCGAACAGTGCATCGTCGCGCGAGGCCTCCGCAATCGAGACGCCATGCAACTCGGCGCCGATGCTGCGTGTCAGGGGCTTGACTGTGATCGTGGTGTCTTTCATGGTCTGGTATTTCTTACCCACCCGGTGTCCGGCACCGATGCGGGCAAGCGATTCTCCTTTTTCAAATGGTCAATAGTTACAAATCAGGTGCCGCCTCAGGCACCTTGCTGCTGGCGCCTGGCGGCGAATTCGCCATACCAGGCGAGGCTTTCGGGATTGGCCATGGTGTCCGGGTTGACGATTTTCTCCAGCGGCTGGCCGAGCAGCAGCTTCTTGATCGGCAGTTCCAGCTTCTTCCCGGTCAGGGTGCGCGGGATGGCCGGTACCTGGAAGATGTCGTTCGGCACATGGCGGGCCGACAGGGCGACTTTGATGCGCTCGCGGATCGTTGCGGTCAATTGCGGGGTGAGTTCCTCACCGGGACGCAGGACGACGAAGAGCGGCATATAGGATTCCTTGCCGAGGAATTCGAGGTCGACCACCATGCTGTCGAGCACTTCCGGCAGGTCCTCGACGGCGCGATAAAGTTCGCTGGTGCCCATGCGGATGCCATAGCGGTTGATCGTCGCGTCGGAGCGGCCGTAAATGACGGCGCCGCCGCGCGGCGTGATGCGCACCCAGTCACCGTGGCGCCAGATGCCGGGATACATGTCGAAGTAACTGTCGATGTAGCGCAGGTTGTCCTTGTCGTTCCAGAAATAGAGCGGCATGGAAGGCATCGGCGCGCTGCACACCAGTTCACCGACTTCGTCGATGAGCGGCTGTCCCGCTTCGTTGAAGGCCTCGATTTTGGCCCCAAGGCAACGGCACTGCATTTCGCCGAGATACAGCGGCAGTGTCGGCACGCCGCCGACAAAGGCGCTTACGAGGTCGGTGCCGCCGGAGATGGGGTTGATCCAGAGGTCGCTGCGCACATGGTCGAGCAGCCAGCGGTAATTTTCGGGCGACAGGGGCGAACCGGTGGAACCGAGGCCGCGCAGCCGGCTCAGGTCGGCAGCGTCGTTCGGTTCGATGGCGGCCTTCTGGCAGGACGCGTAAAAGGCGGCGCCGGCGCCGAAGAAGTCGACCTGCTT
>VEPA01000241.1 GCA_012026675.1 Betaproteobacteria bacterium
CGCGATACAGCAGGGTGACTCGCGATTCGTGCAGCAGCTCGGTGACTTGCAGACCGTCGATTACCTGCCCCGGCTTCAGTCGTGGCGGCAAGGGCAGGGCCTTGACCCGCGCCAGCGTATCGCGCAGGCCATCGGCCGGCAGTTCGAGCACGCGCACCACCAGCGCGGTGGCATTGTCCTCGGCGCCGGCACCCGTCGCGGAATTGGCGATGGCGGCCGCGATCGCATCGGCGCTGCCCGTCGTCGCCAGCATCTTCGCCAGGCGCGCCTCGCCCAGCGTGCCCCAGACACCGTCGCTGGCGAGCAGGAAGACGTCGTCCGCCGCCAGTTCGCCATCGGCGTAATCGACGGTGAGCCCGGCATCGAGCCCGACCGCGCGCGACAGCACGCTTTTCAGTTCGGGATGTTCCCAGACATGGTCGCTGGTCAGGCGGTGCAGCTCGCCGGCCCGCAGTCGATAAATGCGCGTGTCGCCGACATGGGCAATCACGTAGCGCCTGCCGCGCAGCACCAGCGCCGACAGCGTGGTGGCCATGCCTGCCGTGTCGCGCGCGCGCCGGCTGTGAGCGTAAAGCCAGCGGTTGAGGGCGACGATGATCTTGTCCAGCGCCTGCGGCACGCTCCATGTGTCGGGCGTCGCGTAGTAGTCCGCGAGCAGGCTGCGCACGCAGTATTCCGAGGCCTCGCGACCGTTGGCATGGCCGCCGACGCCATCCGCCACGGCGACCAGGACGCCCTTGTTCTCCAGTTCGGCGCCTTCCGGCGTGACGCCGGCGCAATAGTCCTCGTTGCGCGGGCGCGCGCCGGCGAGCGAGGCGTGACCGAGGTCGACGCGGAGGGCGGAGGCTTTCATTCGCGGAGAATCCAATGGTATATCTGCCTGTCCGCTCTCGAATTTTCGCCGCCGTCAGGCGCGGCGCGCCACAGGTGGTGCTCCAGCGCGTCTTGGCTCAGGTGAATCCGGCCTGTCGGGCTGCCTATCCCTGCCTTGCCTCGAGCATGCTTTCCGCAAACTCCCGGTCGGCCCCGAACAGGTGCTCGGTAAACCAGACGCGAAGGTAATCGAGCATGGGTTCTCTTCCTTGGAGATTGTTGAGAGTGCGCTGTTCGATCTCGTCCATCTGCTTGATGAAATTGCGGTGTGCCTCCACGTGCTCCGCCATTTGTTTGTAGCCATGGACACGCATGACCACTTCTTCGGCTTCGAAGTGATCTTTCGCAAAGCGCTTGAGTTGCGCAAGAGCGACCAGGACTATCTGCGGCCCGACGTTCAATTCGATCGCCGACTCGAGGTTTGAAATCAGACGCAGGAATTTTGCATGCTCTTCGTCGACTTTTGGAATGCCCAGAGAATATTCGCTTTTCCATTCCATGGCGGCCGCTCCCAGGTTTTGGCGATGGCCGTCAGGATATACCGAAATTCCGCGGAAAAGGCAGGGATGCGGGCGCTGCGGCCCGGCCTTTGGGCCGCGTCGGCATTTGCTCGCGAAGTTCCGAAATCCTCTAAATTTTTGCCGCCGTCAGATGCGACGCGCCCCAGGTCGTGCGCCAGCGGGGCTTGACGCCGGTGAGGCCGACCAGCGCCAGCACCGCGAGCGCGGCGAAGATCAGAAAGCCGATCTGGTAGCTGCCGGTCAGCTGCTTCGAATAGCCCATGCTGGAGGCGAGGTAGAAGCCGCCGATGCCGCCGGCCATGCCGACCAGGCCGGTCATGACGCCGATTTCCTTGCGGAAGCGCTGCGGCACCAACTGGAACACCGCGCCGTTGCCCATGCCGAGGCACAGCATGGCGGCGACGAAACCGGCCAGGGCAGCCCAGGCGCTGGGCAGGCCGAAGCTGACGATGGCGAGGAACAGCGCGGCGCCCATGTACATCACGGAGAGCGACTTGACGCCGCCGATGCGGTCGGCGACGTTGCCGCCGATCGGCCGCACCAGCGAGCCGGCAAAGACGCAGGCGGCGGTGAAGAAGCCGGCGGTCTTGGCATCCAGCCCGTACTGGGTGTTGAAGTAGATGGTCAGCGAGGAGGCGAGGCCGACGAAGCCGCCGAAGGTCACCGAGTAGAAGAACATGAACCACCAGGCGTCCTTGTCTTTCAGCACCGCGAAATATTCGGCCAGCGATTTCGGTGCCGGGCATTCCGGCGCATCCTTGGCCAGCACCAGATAGAGGACGAAGACGAGGATCAGCGGGATCAGTGCCAGGCCGAAGACATTGGTCCAGCCGAAAGCCACGGCCAGGCTGGGGGCGCTCAGCGCCGCCAGCGCGGTGCCCGAGTTGCCCGCGCCGGCGATGCCCATCGCGGTGCCCTGGTGCTCGGCCGGATACCAGCGCGAGGCCAGCGGCAATGCGGCGGCGAAGGAAGCGCCGGCGACGCCGAGGAAAAGGCCGAGGATCAGCGTCTGCTCGTAGCTGTGGATGCCGAAGCGCCAGGCGAAAAACAGCGCGGCGATGACGATGACCTGGCCGATGGCGCCGGCCATTTTCGGCTTCAGGTGGTCGACCAGCACGCCCATCACCAGGCGCAGCAGCGCACCGGCCAGCACCGGCGTGGCGACCATGAGGCCCTTCTGCGCATGCGTAAGATTGAGGTCAGCGGCGATCTGCACTCCGAGCGGACCGAGGATGACCCAGACCATGAAGGCGAGGTCGAAGTAGAGGAAGGCGGCCAGCAGCGTCGGCGTGTGGCCGGCTTTGAGGAAGGCGCTGTTGAACATGGTGGTGCTCCCGCAAGATTGAATGGCAATAGGCATTGCAATGCCTGTGCCACGACGCCGTGAATTCGCGCAATTGATGACTATGCGGGCCTTCGCGGGGAGCCGGCAGCGGCCGGTGGCGGCGTTTCAAACCTAAAGCAATGCACACACATGGTGCGGCGCAACACGCGCATGGGTCGATCTGGTGCATGCGCACCAAGGCAAGGCAGGGTTTCGTCCCGAATCGCGCCATTTGGGCGGTGGCACACACCTTGCTGAAAGGGATGTGAAGTCCATCGAACTTCGCAAAGGATCAGAGATGAAGAAGCAGAAACTGGTAGTCGTCGGCAATGGCATGGCCGGCATCCGCGCCGTCGAGGAGTTGTTGAAGCTCGCCCCCGACCTTTACGACATCACGGTCTTCGGCGCCGAGCCGCATCCCAACTACAACCGCATCCTGCTCTCGCCGGTGCTGGCGGGCGAGATGACCATCAAAGACATCATCCTCAATCCGCTCGGCTGGTATGCTGACAACGGCGTGCGCCTGCATGTCGGCAAGACCGTGACGAAGATCGACCGCACCGCGCGCAAAGTCATCGCCGACGACGGCACCGAGGAGGAGTACGACCGCCTGCTGCTGGCCACGGGTTCGATGCCCTTCATCCTGCCCATCCCGGGCCGCGATCTGCCTGGCGTGATCAGCTATCGCGACATCAAGGACACCGACGAGATGATCGCCACCGCCGCCACGCACAAGCACGCCGTGGTGATCGGCGGCGGCCTGCTCGGCCTCGAAGCGGCCAACGGCCTCAAGCTGCGCGGCATGGACGTCACCGTGGTGCACCTGATGCCCTGGTTGATGGAGCGCCAGCTCGACAAGTCCGCGGCCGACATGCTGAAGACCTCATTGGAGGCGCGCGGCCTCAAGTTCCTGCTGGAGAAGCAGACCGAGGCGCTGATCCGCGGCGAGTCGGGCAGGGTCTGTGCCCTGCGCTTCAAGGACGGCCTCGAAATCCCTGCCGACCTCGTCGTGATGGCCGCCGGCATCCGCCCCAACACGGCGCTCGCCGAGTCGGCGAAGATCTACTGCAACCGCGGCATCGTGGTGAACGACACGATGCAGACCTACGACCCGCGCATCTACGCCGTCGGCGAATGCGTCGCGCACCGCGGCATCGCCTACGGCCTGGTGGCACCGCTGTTCGAGCAGGCCAAGGTCTGCGCCAACCACCTGGCGAATTTCGGCATCGCGCGCTATTCGGGTTCCGTGCTGTCGACCAAGCTCAAGGTCACCGGCATCGACCTCTTCTCCGCCGGCAACTTCATGGGCGGCGAGGGCACCGACGAGATCGTGCTGAACGATCCTTCCGGCGGCGTGTACAAGAAGCTGGTGGTGAAGAACGACACCCTGGTCGGCGCCGTGCTCTACGGCGACACCGCCGATGGCGCCTGGTATTTCCAGCTGGTCAAGGACGCGCAGAACATCCACGAAATCCGCGACCACCTGATGTTCGGCCAGAACCACGTCGGCGACGTCGGCCATGCCGGCAAGACCCACGCTGCGGCGATGCCCGACGATGCCCAGGTCTGCGGCTGCAACGGCGTCTGCAAGGGCGACATCGTCAAGGCGATCAAGAGCCAGGGCTTGTTCACGCTGGAGGACGTGCGCAAGCACACCAAGGCATCGAGCTCCTGCGGCTCCTGCACCGGCCTCGTCGAGCAGATCCTGGCTTCGACCGTGGGCGGCGCCTACACGCCCTCGGAATCCAAGAACAAACCCATGTGCGGCTGCACCGACCATTCGCACGGCGTGGTGCGCCAGACCATCCGCGAACAGCACCTGCTGACCATTCCCGAACTGATGCGCTACATGGAATGGAAGACGCCATCCGGCTGCGCCTCGTGCCGCCCGGCGCTCAACTACTACCTGATCTCGACCTGGCCGGGCGAGGCGAAGGACGATCCGCAGTCGCGCTTCATCAACGAGCGGGCGCATGCCAACATCCAGACGGACGGCACCTACTCCGTGGTGCCGCGCATGTGGGGCGGCCTGACGACGCCGGCCGAGCTGCGCACGATTGCCGAGGTGGCGGAGAAATACGAAGTGCCGACCGTGAAAATGACCGGTGGCGCGCGCATCGACCTGCTCGGCATCAAGAAGGAAGACCTGCCGAAGGTCTGGGCCGATCTGGGCGCGGCCGGCATGGTCTCCGGCCACGCCTACGGCAAGAGCATCCGCACCGTGAAGACCTGCGTCGGCGCCGAACACTGCCGCTTCGGCACCCAGCGTTCGATGGCCATGGGCGTCAAGCTGGAGCGCATGCTGTTCGGCATGTGGAGCCCGCACAAGGTCAAGCTCGCCGTTTCCGGCTGCCCGCGCAACTGCGCCGAAGCCGGCATCAAGGACATCGGCGTGATCGGCGTCGATTCCGGCTACGAGCTTTACGTCGCCGGCAACGGCGGGATCAAGACCGAGGTCGCGCAATTCCTCTGCAAGGTGAAGTCGGACGAGGAGGTCATGGAATACTCCGGCGCCTTCCTCCAGCTCTACCGCGAAGAGGGTTTCTACCTCGAACGCACCTGTCATTACGTCGCCCGCGTCGGCCTCGACCATGTCAAGGCCGCCGTGGTGGACGATCCCGTGAAGCGCAAGGAACTGCACGAGCGCCTGCTGTTCGCCCTGCAGGACTACGAGGATCCATGGCAGGCGGCGGTCGAGAAGCCGGCAGTGCGCCGCGAGTACCAAATCATCAAGCTCGAAGAGGCGACGGCCGGGGTGGCGTCATGAGCGGGTGGATTCGGGTCTGCGCCCTCGACGAGATCGCGCCGCAGGGCAGCCGCGTGGTCGCCTCCTCGCAGGGCGACATCGCGATCTTCCGCACCGCGGACGACTCGGTGTTCGGCCTCCACGACAAGTGCCCGCACAAGGGCGGGCCGCTGTCGCAAGGCATCGTGCACGGCGATACCGTGACCTGTCCGCTGCACGGCTTCAAGATCGGGCTCAAGGACGGTGAAGCCGTGGCGCCCGACAAGGGTTGCACGCGGCGCTTCGAAGTCAAGGCCGAGGATGGTACTGTCTGGCTTCAACTGAATTAATCGCCGTTTCGCCAGCGCCGACTCTTATGGAAACCCGCTCGACCTGCCCTTACTGTGGAGTGGGCTGTGGTGTCATCATCGAGCACGATGCGACGCAGATCACCGGCGTGCGCGGCGATCCGGAGCATCCGGCGAACTTCGGCCGGCTGTGCACCAAGGGCGGCACGCTGCACCTGACCATGACGCCGCCGCTCATGGCGCAGCGCCTGGCGCATCCGCAGCTGCGTCACGACAAGGCCGCGCCGCGTGCGAAGGTGAGCTGGGACGCCGCGCTCGACCACGCGGCGGAAAAGTTCGCCGCGGCCATCCGCGAGCACGGCCCCGACAGCGTCGCCTTCTACATAAGCGGCCAGTTGCTGACCGAGGACTACTACGTCTTCAACAAACTGGCCAAGGGCCTGATCGGCACCAACAACGTCGACACCAATTCGCGCCTGTGCATGAGCTCCGCCGTGGCCGGCTACAAGGCCACGCTGGGCGCCGATGCGCCGCCCTGTTCCTACGAGGACGTCGACCACGCCGACTGCCTGTTGATCGCCGGTTCCAACACGGCCTGGGCGCATCCCGTGCTGTTCCGCCGCATCGAGGATGCGCGCGCGAATCGGTCGAAAAATCGGCCCGACATGAAGCTGATCGTGGTCGATCCGCGCCGCACCGACACGGCCGAGGCCGCCGACCTGCACCTGGCGATCCTGCCCGGCACCGACATCGCGCTCTACAACGCGATGCTGCATGTGCTGCTCTGGGAAGACCTCGTCGACGCCGAGTACATCCGCGAACACACCGAAGGCTTCGACGTGCTGAAGGCCATCGTGCGCGACTACACGCCGGCCATGGCCGCCGACATCTGCGGGGTGAAAGCGGAGGACATCGTCACTGCCGCGCGCTGGTTCGGCCAGGCGCCGGCGGCGCTGTCCTTCTATTGCCAGGGACTCAACCAGTCCAGCCACGGCACCGACAACAATGCCGCCATCATCCACCTGCACCTCGCCACCGGCAAGATCGGCAAGCCCGGCAGCGGCCCGTTTTCCCTGACCGGCCAGCCCAATGCCATGGGCGGGCGCGAAGTCGGTGGCCTGGCCAACCTGCTGCCGGCACATCGCGACATGGCCAACCCCGAGCATCGTGCCGAAGTCGCCCGCCTGTGGGGCGTCGCCGACGTGCCGGCGACCCCCGGGTTGGCCGCGGTCGAGCTGTTCGAGGCCGTGCATCGCGGCGAGATCAAGGCGCTGTGGATCGCCTGCACCAATCCGGCGCAGTCGCTGCCCGACCTCAACCGCGTGCATGAGGCGCTGGCGAAATGCCCCTTTGTGGTGCTGCAGGAAGTCAGCGCCGACACCGACACCGCGGCCCACGCCGACCTGCTGCTGCCGGCCGCCGGCTGGGGCGAGAAGGAAGGCACGGTGACCAATTCCGAGCGCCGGATTTCACGTGTACGCGCGGCGGTGCCCGTACCGGGCGAAGTGCGGGCCGACTGGAAGATCGTCGTCGATTTCGCGCGACGGCTCGAAGCAAAGATCGAAAGTCGGCGCCGGCAGGACGGCACTACGCTGTTTCCGTATGACACGGCGGAAGACGTATTCAACGAACACCGCAGCACCACCCTCGGCCGCGACCTCGACATCGGCGGCCTGTCCTATGCCCTGCTGGAGCAGTCCGGCCCGCAGCAATGGCCGCTGCGCGCCGGTGCCACGATCGGCACGCCGCGCCTCTACGCCGACGGCATCTATCCGACCGCCAGCGGCCGCGCCCGCTTCAAGGCGGTGCAGCATCGGCCGACCGCCGAGGCCACCGACGCGCGCCATCCGCTGCACCTCAACACCGGGCGGCTGCGCGACCAGTGGCATGGCATGAGCCGCACCGGCGTGGTGCCGCGGCTCGCTGCCCACGCGCCGGAACCGGCGATCGAAATGCATCCGCGTGACATGGAGCGGCGCGGCATCAATGAAGGCGACCTGGTGCGGCTCAAGGGCAAGCGCGGCGCGCTGCTGCTGCGCGCGACGGCGTCGAACACGCTGCGCCCGGCGCAGACCTATATGCCGATGCACTGGGGTGGGCGCTTCATGTCCGGCCGCGGCGTCAATGCCCTGACCCTGCCGGCCAACGACCCGGTCTCGCGCCAGCCCGAGCTCAAGCATGCGGCGGTTCAGGTCGAAAAATTCGCGACCGGCTGGCAACTCGTCGCGATGCGCCGCGACGATGCAGGCGGCCTGCACGCCGCCCTGCAACCCTGGCTCGCGCGCTTCGACTACGCCACGCTGACCTTGGCCGGGCGCGAATCCACGGTCGTCGTGCTGCGCGCCTGGGGCGGCGCCGACAGCCCCGTGCCGACGCCGGAACTGCTGGCCGAACTCGCCGCCGCGATGGGCCTCGACTCGCCGCAGATGCTCGCCTTCAACGACGCCCGGCGCGGCATCGCCAAGCGCGCCCTGATCGAGGACGATCGCCTCGCCGGCGCGCTGCTGTGCAAGGAAACCCTGGCCACCGACTGGCTGCTCGACCTCGTCGCCCGCGGTGGCAGCACCGCCGAGCTGCGCAAGTGGCTGTTCGCCCCGCTGGCAACCCCGCCCGCCGCCGGCCCCGCACGCGGCCGCATCGTCTGCAACTGCTTCGACGTTTCGGAAAACGAAATCCGCGCCGACCTCGCCGCCGGACTCGATCTCGCCGCGCTCATCGAAAAGCGCAAATGCGGCAGCAACAGCGGCTCCTGCCTGCCGGAGTTGAAACGTTTGGCAGCCCATTCAATGGTGTCGGCTCCTGTCAGCGCTTGAGGAAGCGAGCAGCCCGACCCACCAGAGCCGCTCGGTTTCTTCTGACTCAGGTTCCGCAGAAGGTGCAATAAGCTGCCGTAAATGATGCCGGAGCGGGTGGCGCGTAGCGGGCGAACTCGACATTTTCGTCATAAGGCGTGCCGAGCGCGGCCAGCAATTGCTCAAACGGCCCCAGGTCATTTTCATCCGATGCCGCGGACAGCGCCTCCTCGACGCAGTGGTTACGCGGTATGAGCCAGGGATTTACCCTGCGCATTGATTGCGCGCGTGCCGTTGCGGCGCTGCGTGACTCATCGGTTGTGGTGCAGGCATCTTCGGCGGCGCACCGGGCCTGCCATTTCGGCAACCAGGCATCAAGGGCTCGATGATCGGCGAAGAGGCTGCGCAAAGGAGCCGGATTCCCGTCCGCTGCATGCGCCAGATACCTCCATGCCAGGGTGAAATCGGCATTGCCATTCTGCAGCAGCGCCAGCCATTCCTCCGCCAGGGCAATGTCGTCATCATCGCTGCCTACCCGCCCGTTGAGCCCCATCTTCGTCCGCAACACGCCCAGCCAATGGCGTCGATAGCTGCCGTGAAAGCCCGCTATGACGTCGGTAGCCAGCGCTACGGCTTCCTCCGCGTCGTCCGCCAGCAAGGGCAGCAGGGACTCGGCCAGCCGCGCCAGGTTCCATAGCGCAATGCCCGGCTGGTGTTGGTAGGCATAGCGGCCCAGCTTGTCGATCGAACTGAACACCGTCTCGGGATCGTAGGCTTCCATGAAGGCGCAGGGGCCATAGTCGATGGTTTCCCCGGCAATGCTCATGTTGTCGGTGTTCATTACGCCGTGGATGAAACCCACGCCCATCCACTGCGCCACCAGGGCCGCCTGGCGTTCCATGACGGCGCACAGGAAGTCCAGATAGCACCCTTTCGTTCCCGTCAATCCGGGGTCGTGTCGTGCAATGGCGTAATCGGCCAGTTGTCGCACGCGTTCGCGGTCGCCACGCGCCGCATGGTACTCGAAGCTGCCGACACGGATATGGCTGACGGCGACTCGAGTCAGTGTCGCGCCAGGCAATATTTTCTCGCGATGAACCGATTCCCCGGTGGTGACGACCGCCAGTGCGCGTGTCGTGGGAATACCCAAGGCATGCATCGCTTCGCCGATCAACACCTCGCGCAACATCGGGCCGACGGCAGCCTTGCCGTCTCCGCCGCGCGCGATAGGCGTCGGTCCCGACCCCTTGAAGGCAATATCGCGCCGCTGGCCGTGACGGTCGATCACCTCGCCAAGCAGCAGCGCCCGGCCATCGCCGAGCTGCGGAGAAAAGTGGCCAAACTGATGGCCGGCATAGACTTGGGCAATGGGCTCCGCTCCCTCCGGAAAGCGGTTGCCTGACAGCATCGCGGCAAACGTCGCCGCATCATGCTGTCGCGGATCCAGGCGGAGTTCTTCCGCCAGCCCATGGTTCAAGTACAGCAGCCGTGGCTCGGGGACCTGCTCCGGCTGCCACTTCACATAGAAGCCAGGCAGTTCGCGGGCAAAGCTATTGTCAAAGGTGAAACTCATCTTGTATGTCTGACCATCATTAACTTCCCTCGTTCAGGCGGAACCGGCGTTCACTGGACATTGCCGAACGAACGATCGAGTGTGATGCGTGGATTCGGTGGCCGTCTCCGACACATGCGCTGAATCGCAGGGATCTTCCAAGGGTGGCAAGGATGATCCATCAAGGAGACAACACGAGGTCACAAGATAAGGTAGTCGACCACGATATTCAACAACGATAGCGTCATTGGTATCCAGTGGGCTTTGCAGGCGAGGATATTGCCGTCGATCGACAGCTTTGCGGCCGACCGGCCGTCACCCGCCGCTCAGCGCCTGGACGATGATCAGTTCGGCGTTCGGGTCGAGCACCTGCGCCAGGTCGCGCACCTGCACGCCGCCGACGAAGAAGCGTATGTGCCGGCGGATTTTGTTCTGCTCGTCGATCATGCGGAAGCGCATGCCGGGGTAGAGCCGGTCGAGATCGGCCAGCACGTCGGCCAGCGTAGTTCCGCTGGCCTCGGCCCAGCCGCTTTCGGTGTAGGAGCGCAGCGCGCTGGGGATAAGCACCTTCATCGGTGCGACGCTCAGGCGGCGAGTTCGGCCGCCTCGACCGCGTAGATTTCCGGCAGGTGGCGCGCGATGCAATGCCAGGTCCGGCCTTCGTCGGCGCTGCCCCAAAGTTCGCCGCTGGTGGTACCGAAGTAGAGGCCGACCGGGTTCTGCGCGTCCGCCGTCATGGCCTGGCGCTTGACCGTCCACCACGCCTCTCCCGGCGGAAGCCCGGCGTCAAGGCGATGCCAGGTTTCGCCGGCGTCGTGGGTCGCATACACCGCCGGCTTGCCGCCGGGGCTGGTGCGCGGCCAGACCATGCTGCCGTCCATCGGGAAGACCCAGGCGACATTGGCGTCGCGCGGGTGCAGCACCAGTGGAAAGCCGATGTCGCCGACCTCCGCCGGAATGTTGCGGCCGATGCGCTGCCAGGTGGTGGATGGCCGGTCGAGGCGGTAGATGCCGCAGTGGTTCTGTTGGTAGAGGCGGTCGGGACGACCCGGCGCCATGCGCACGCAGTGCGGGTCGTGGAAGGTCGCATCGCTGCGGTCGAAGCCCTCGACCACGTCGAGGCCGTCGATCAGCGGCCGGAAGCTCTTGCCGCCGTCGGTCGATTCATGCACGCCGCCGCCCGACATGGCGATGTAGAGGTGCCTGGCGTCGCGCGGATCGACGATGATCGAATGCAGCTTGGGGCCGTCGGGCGTGCCGTCCTGCACGGTACCCATCCATTTGCGGAATTGCGGGTCATCGTTGATGCAGGAGAAGGGTGCCCAGCTGACGCCGCCGTCCTCGGAGCGGAACAGGCCCTGCGGCGAGGTGCCGGCATACCAGACGCCGGGCTCGGCGGCGTTGCCGGGTGTCAGCCAGAAGCTGTGATCGACCGTGCGGCCTTGTTCGCCGGGCTTCGCGGCGGCGAAGGCGGGCGGTTTGGCGGCTTCCTTCCAGCTGCGGCCGAGATCGGTGGAGCGGAAGATGGGCGGCCCGAGATGGCCTGTCTTGGCGGCGGCGAGCAGCGTGCGGCCGTCGCGCGGGTCGAGTTGCAGATGGCTGATAACGTGGCCGAGAAAATGCGGGCCGTCGACACGCCAGCTGAAGCGTGCCGCATCGCCGTGATAGAGCCAGGCGCCCTTGCGCGTCGCGACCAGCAGGACCACGGGCTGCGCCGGGTCGGAAGTCTCCTCTGCCGGCGCTGGCGCCGTTGCTGTTTGTTCCGTGTCTTGCACCATGAGTTGCCTCCTTCGTCAATTGCGGACCCGACATGGTATGCCTCGATTGGCGGCCCTTGCAACGTCTCAGCGAGTGTCCCGCCAAGCCGACTGGCGCTACACTGTTTCGCAAAGCCGTCACGAGGACGGCGATTGCCGAGGAGAATGCCATGCCGCAAACCGCCCACGGTTCCCGTCGCCGCGCGCTATTGGTCGCTGCCCTGGGCGCCACGGCCTTGTCGGCGCTGCCGCGCGGCGCCCGCGCCGAGGCGGCGAGCCTGAAGATCGGCATCATCGGCACCGGCCGCATCGGCGGTGCGCTGGCCGAACATTGGGCGAAGGCCGGCCATGCGCTGATGATCTCCTCGCGTCACCCCGAGCAGTTGAAGCCGCTCGCCGTGCGCCTCGGTCCGCAGGTGTCCGTCGGCACGCCCGAGGAGGCGGCGACATTCGGCGAGGTGCTGCTGATTTCCGTGCCCTATGGCGCGCTGCCGCAGGTCGGGCGCGACTACGCGGCGCAGATGCGCGGCAAGGTGGTGCTCGAAACCGGCAATCCGTTTCCGAATCGCGATGGCGCCATGGCCGACGCGGCGCGCGCCAAAGGCACCGGCGTTGCCTCGGCCGAATTCCTGCCCGGCGTGCGCCTGGTCCGCGCCTTCACTTGCGTGCCGCACACCGCCGTGCAGGGCGAGGCGCACCGCAGCGGCGAGCGCATCGGCGTGCCGCTGGCCGCGGACGACGCAGGGGCCTTGAAAGTGGCCGAGCAACTGGTGCGCGATGCCGGCTTCGACCCGGTGGCAGTCGGCGGCCTGGCGCGAGCGAAGGACTTCGATGTCGGCACGGCGGTGTTCGGCCGCGCCATGGCGGCGCGCGAGTTGCGCCAGGCCCTGGGCCTGGTGCGCTGATCGGCGCTGAGGGGAGCGAATCATGACCGTATCCGCCTCGCGCCGCGAAGTCATCAAGGCCGGCCTTGCCGCTGCTGCCGCCGCCTGTGCCACATTGGCGCCGCGCGCGGCACGGGCGCAGGCGCCATTGCTGACGCGAGCGGTGCCCGCCACCGGAGTCCGGCTGCCCATCGTCGGCATTGGCACCAACCGCTTCGGCAGCGGCGACGCGGCCTGGAATGCGCGGCTGAGGGACACGCTGGCCACCTTCTCCCGCCTCGGCGGCAAGGTGGTCGACACCGCGCCGTCCTACGGCGATTCGGAGCGCGCCATCGGCGCCATCCTCGGCGAGACCGGCCTGCGCGAGAAGCTGTTTCTCGCCACCAAGGTGGACCGCGACGGCCTCGCTGAGGGCCGCCAGCGCCTCGAAGCCTCCTTCGCCGCGCGGGGCACCCGCCGCCTCGACCTGGTCCAGTTGCACAACCTGCGCGGGGCGAACTCGCTGCTGCCGCTGCTGCGCGAACAGCAGGCCGCCGGCCGCATCGGCCACATCGGCATCACCAGTTCCAGCGACAGCCAGTACGCCGAGATGGAAGCCATCATGCGCCGCGAGCGGATCGATTTCATCCAGGTGGACTATGCCGTCGGCAACCGCGGCGCCGGCGACCGGCTGCTGCCGCTGGCGACGGATCGCGGCATGGCGGTGCTGGTCAACCTGCCCTTCGGCCGCGGCGCGCAGTTTCGCGCCGTCGGCGGCCGGCCGCTGCCCGGCTGGGCGGCCGAGATCGACTGCACTTCCTGGGCGCAGGTCTTCCTCAAGTATGTGCTCGGCCATCCGGCGGTGACCTGCGCGATTCCCGGCAGCACCCAGGCCGCGCACGTCGAGGACAACCTTGGCGCCGCGCGCGGCCGGCTGCCGGACGCCGCACTGCGGCAGGTCATGGCGGTATATTTCGACGCCATCGCCGACAGCTGAGAGCCTATGAATAAATCTACTGCGCGTGCCGGATCGGAGCTTGGGCGGTGCTCGCTATCCTCATGTACAGAAACGTACATTCCGGTAGCTGCGCTCCGGCCGCACCCCGCTGCGGCCCGCTCGCTACGATTTCTTCA
>VEPA01000164.1 GCA_012026675.1 Betaproteobacteria bacterium
CCCGGTGCACGATGGTGGAGAGCGCATAGGCGAGATAGCGCTCTTCCAGCGCTTCGCGCAGCGCGACTTCCTGGATGTCCGCAGGCTCCGGGGGAATCAGTCTTTTGCCCATAACGATCGGTTAACTGGTGGCGGGAAAATGAACAAGCCATGAATGGCTTTGCCATCAACTGAACCCAATCCGCATGGCATAATGATGATGCGAGCTTGGCCTATTCAGTCCCGTGCAGGGCCCACGGCGCCTGATCTGACACCCTGCCCGTTTCGGACATTTTCCGATTACCCTCGATCTCACCCCTGAGCTCACCGCTTATCTAACCCTTGGAGGAACAGAATGCGTCGAATGACGATTGCCGCCGCCGTGGCGGCCGTGTTGGCGGGCGCCGGAATGCTGGCGGGCGGCTCCGGGATCGGCATCGTCTCCAGCCTGGTCGCCGCCGGCGGCGGATTCCTCACGATTCCCTTCATGGTGTTCTGCAACGTGGCCATCCACCAGGCGGTTGGCACCTCGGCGGCGCTAGGCTTTCCGATCGCGGTGGCCGGCGCGATCGGCTACATCGCCAGCGGCTACGGCGTCGGCGGCCTGCCGCCCTGGTCTTTTGGCTACATCTACCTGCCGGCCCTGGTTGGCGTGGTGGTGATCAGCATGCTGGTCGCGCCGCTCGGCGCGCGCACCGCGCATGCGCTGCCAGTGAAGCAGCTCAAGCGCGGCTTCGGAGTTTTCCTGGCGCTCCTGGCGCTGCAGATGCTGTATCGCCTGCTGCGCTGAGCCCCGACACCCGGATTAATTTTGTGTGACCCGGGATAACAAAATTTTTTAGTCGTTGCTGCATTGCAATAGCGGCCGTTATGCAGATTGTTGCGGCACAATCCAGCCTTCCGCAAAGTCTTCTAGAAGACTGACAACCCAAGTCCCACAGAGAAACCCATGCTCAACGCCGTTACGCTCGAAGCACTGCTGTCCACCGGAACCGATGCCGCCGCGGCCATCGGTGCGCCTGCACGCAAACCGCTGACGCATGGCGAACTGCGCGCGCTGATTGCGCGCACCGTCACGAGCCTCAATGCGCTGGGCGCCGGGCGAAATGATCGCGTCGCCATCGTGCTGCCTAACGGTCCGGAAATGGCGGCCTGCTTTCTCGCCGTCGCCAGCGGCACCGCCTCGGCGCCGCTCAACCCCGCCTACCGCGAAGAAGAATTCGAGTTCTATATCGGCGACCTGAAGGCGAAGCTGCTGATTGCCATGCGCGGCGTCGATACGCCGGCCCGTGCCGCCGCCAAAAAACTTGGCGTGCCCGTCGTCGAACTGGTGCCGGATTTGGCCGCCGGCGCCGGCAGCTTCACGCTTGCAGCCACGGACGCCGCGGCGGCCCCGGCGACCAACGGCGGCTTTGCCCAACCCGATGACGTGGCCATGGTGCTGCACACCTCGGGCACCACCTCGCGGCCCAAGATCGTGCCGCTCTCCCAAAGTAACCTCTGCGCCTCGGCGCGCCACATTTGCAAGTCGCTGGCCTTCACGCCGAGCGATCGCGGCCTCAACATCATGCCGCTGTTCCATATCCACGGCCTCATCGCCGGCGTGCTGGCGCCACTGTCGGCCGGTTCCGAGGTATTCTGCTCGCCCGGCTTCGATGCGCTGAAGTTTTTCGGCTGGATGGATGAATGCCATCCGACCTGGTACACCGCCGTGCCGACCATGCACCAGGCGATCCTGACGCGCGCCGGCCGCAACAAGGAAATCATCGCGAAGAATCCGCTGCGCTTCCTGCGTTCCTCGTCCTCGTCGATTCCGCCGCAGGTCATCGCGGAACTTGAGGCCGTGTTCGGCGCGCCGCTGATCGAGGCCTACGGCATGACCGAGGCGACGCACCAGATGGCCAGCAATCCCCTGCCTCCCGCGGTGCGCAAGCCCGGTTCGGTCGGCCTCGCCGCGGGACCGGAAATCGAAATCATGGATGAGGACGGCAGGATCCTGCCGCCTGACACCGTTGGCGAGATCGTGATCCGCGGCCCCAATGTCACCATCGGCTATGAGAACAATCCGAAGGCGAATGCCGAGGGCTTCACCCATGGCTGGTTCCGTACCGGCGACCAGGGCGTCAAGGATGCCGAGGGCTATGTCTCGCTGACGGGCCGCCTCAAGGAGATCATCAATCGCGGCGGCGAAAAGATTTCGCCGCGCGAGATCGACGAAGTCATCATGGATCACCCCGCCGTGGCGCAGGTGGTCTGCTTTGCCGTGCCGCACCCCAAACTGGGCGAGGAAGTCGGCGCTGCCGTAGTGCTCAAGGAAGGCGCCACTGCCACCGAGAAGGACATCCAGGCCTTTGTCGCCCTCCACGTCGCCGATTTCAAGGTGCCGAAGAAGGTGCTGATCCTGCCCGAAATTCCAAAGGGCGCAACCGGCAAGCTGCAGCGCATCGGCCTGGCACAAAAGCTGGGGCTCGCCTGAACACTCCGCCATTCAGCCGCACATAATTCCGCAAGCATACAAACCCGAGGACCATGCCATGAAACTTACCAAGATCGCTTTTGCGCTGGGCGCCAGTCTCGCCCTCTTTGCCGCTTCGGCGGCCCACGCCTGGGAACCGACCAAGCCGGTCGAGTTCGTCGTCCCCGCCGGTACCGGCGGCGGCGCCGACCAGATGGCGCGCTTCCTGCAAGGCGTGATTGCCAAGCACAAGCTGATGAAGCAGCCGATGGTCGTGGTCAACAAATCCGGCGGTGCCGGCGCCGAGGGCTTCCTCGAAATCAAGGGCGCCAAGGGCGACGCACACAAGATAGTCATCACCCTGTCCAATCTGTTCACCACGCCGCTGGCCACGGCCGTGCCTTTCAACTGGCGCGACATGACGCCGGTCAGCATGCTCGCGCTCGACGAATTCGTGCTCTGGGTCAATGCCGAAACTCCCTACAAGACTGCGAAGGACTACCTCGACGCGGTCAAGGCCGGGACCGACAACAAGTTCAAGATGGCCGGCACCGGCTCCAAGCAGGAAGACCAGCTGATCACCGTGCTGGTGGAAAAAGCCGCCGGCAAGAAGATTACCTACATCCCCTTCAAGGGCGGTGGCGACGTCGCGGTGCAGCTGGTCGGCAAACATGTCGATTCATCGGTGAACAATCCGATCGAAGCCGAAGCGCACTGGCGTTCGGGCAAGCTGCGCGCCCTGTGCGTGATGGACGGCAAGCCCATGCCCTACAAGACCAAGGTGACGGCGACGCAGGCGTGGGGCGACCTGCCGACCTGCAAGTCAAGCGGCATCGACGTCGAATACCTGATGCTGCGCGGCATCTTCATGCCGCCCGAGGTGACGTCCGACCAGGTGGCCTTCTACGTCGACCTGTTCAAGAAGGTCAGGGAGCTGCCGGAGTGGAAGGAGTTCATGGAAAAAGGCGCCTTCAACCAGACCTTCATGAGCGGCAAGGAATTCGCCGACTGGGTGGCCAAGGCCGAGGCCCAGCATGTCAGCTTGATGAAGAACGCCGGCTTCCTCGCCAAGTAACGTGGGGCCGGGGAACGAAGCCGCCGGGCTCAACCGGCGCATCCCGGAGGCGGGAGTAGCGTTGGCGCTGCTTGTTGGCGGCCTGATCGTGATCGTCGACAGCCTGCGGGTCGGCATCGAATGGGCCGACGACGGTCCGCGCGCCGGCTATTTCCCCTTCTTCATCGGCGTCCTGCTTGCCTTCTCCGCCGCATGGATTCTGTTGCAGGCCGTGCTCGGCTGGCGCAAGGAGACGAAGCTGTTTTCGCAATGGAGCGAACTGCGCGATGTAAGGGCGATGCTGCTGCCGACCACGGCTTTCATCGTCGCCATCCCCTTCCTCGGGCTTTACGTCCCCGGCGCGCTGCTGATCGGATTCTTCATGCACCGTCACGGCAATTTCGGCTGGCTGACGACCGCCCTCACCGCGATCGCGGTACCCGTGACCTTTTTCCTGATCTTCGAGCGCTGGTTCCTCGTGCCGCTGGCCAAGGGACCTGTCGAAGCCTGGCTGGGATTCTGAAATGGATGAAATCAACAGCCTGATGCAGGGTTTCAGTGTCGCCATGACACTGCCCAACCTCGGCTTCATGCTGGTGGGCCTGCTGCTGGGCATCCTGATCGGCGTGCTGCCCGGCCTCGGTGGCGCCAACGGCGTCGCCATCCTGCTGCCGCTGACTTTCTCGATGAATCCGACCTCGGCCATCATCATGCTCTCCTGCATTTACTGGGGCGCGTTGTTCGGCGGGGCGATCACCTCGATCCTGTTCAACATCCCCGGCGAACCCTGGTCGGTGGCTACCACCTTCGACGGCTATCCGCTGGCGCAGCAGGGCCGCGCTGCCGAGGCGCTGACAGCGGCCTTTACCTCCTCCTTCGTCGGCGCGCTGTTCGCGGTGCTGGCCATCACCTTCCTCGCCCCGCTCCTGGCCAGGTTCGCGCTGAAGTTCGGTCCGGCGGAGTTCTTCGCGGTGCAGATGCTGACCTTCTGCAGTTTCATCGGCATGAGCAAGGAGCCGCCGATGAAGACGCTGGCGGCGATGATGCTCGGTTTCGCTCTGGCAGCCGTCGGCATGGACTCGGTGACCGGCCAGTTGCGCATGACGTTCGGCTTTCCGGTGCTGCTCAAGGGCTTCGACTTCCTGATCGCGGTGATCGGCCTGTTTGGCATCGGCGAGATCCTGCTGACCATGGAGGAAGGCCTCGCCTTCAAGGGCAAGTCGGCGAAGATCAATTTCCGCATCGTCTGGCAGACATGGAAGGAGCTGATCAGGCATTGGCGCACTTTCCTGCGTTCCGTGCTGATCGGCTGCTGGATGGGCATCACTCCCGGCGGCGCGACGCCGGCCTCGTTCATGAGCTACGGCATGGCGCGCCGCGCCGCGAAGGACAAGGACTCTTTCGGCAAGGGCAATATCGAGGGCGTCATTGCGCCCGAACCCGCGGCCCATGCCGCCGGCACCAGCGCGCTGTTGCCGATGCTGACGCTGGGCATTCCCGGCTCGCCAACCGCGGCGGTGCTGCTCGGCGGCCTGCTGATCTGGGGCCTGCAGCCGGGGCCACTGCTCTTCGTTGAGCAGAAGGACTTCGTCTGGGGCCTGATCGCCAGCATGTACCTGGGCAACATCGTCGGCCTCATCGTGGTGCTGACCACCGTGCCCTGGTGGGCGGCCATCCTGCGGATCCCCTTCGCCGTGATCGCGCCGGTGATAATTTTCATCTGCGCCGTCGGAGCTTACACCGTGCACAGCTCGATCTTCGACGTGATCATGATGCTGGTGTTCGGCGTCTTCGGCTATTTCTTCAAGAAGCTGCGCTATCCGCTGGCGCCGCTGGTGCTGGCGCTGGTGCTCGGCGACATGGCGGAATCGTCCTTCCGCCAGTCGATGCTCCTGTCGCAGGGCGAGATCGGCATCTTCTACTCCAACTGGCTGGTCGGCGGCCTGATGGCGTTGTCCATCTTCCTGCTGCTGGTGCCGATGTGGGCGGGCCTGAAGAGCATGTTGCGCCGGCGCGAAGCCGGCGCGCATCTGGGTCGATAGGAAGAGAGCGAATGAAAATCGCCATCGTCGGCGCCGGCGCCATTGGCGGCTTCCTCGGCGCCCGCCTCGCGCTGGCCGGCGAAGATGTCCCCTGCATCGCGCGCGGGCCCAACCTCGCCGCGATCCGCGCCAACGGACTCAGGCTGATCGAGGAAGACGGCAGCGAGCGCCACGCGGCGAATGTCAAGGGCGCGACGATGGCCGAAGCCGGCGTCCAGGATGCCGTGCTGCTGACCCTCAAGGCGCACCAGGTGAAGGACGTGCTACCCGACATGCGCAGCCTTTTCGGCCCCGACACCTTAGTGGTGACGATGCAGAACGGCATCCCCTGGTGGTACTTCCACAAGCTGGCCTGTCCCTGGCAGGGGCAGGCCGTCGCCTCGGTCGATCCCGACGGCACGGGCGCGGCCAACATCGAGGTCGAGCGCGTCATCGGCAGCGTGGTCTATCCCGCCTCCGAGTTGGTGGCACCGGGCGTGATCAAGGTCATCGAGGGAAACCGGTTCTCGCTGGGCGAACTCGACGGCGCCAAGACTCCGCGCCTCGAAGCCCTGACGCAGACGCTGATCCGCGCCGGCTTCAAGACGCCGATGTCCACCGACATCCGTTCCGAGATCTGGCTCAAGCTGTGGGGCAACCTCAGTTTCAATCCGATCAGCGCGCTGACCCATGCCACGTTGGTCGACATCTGCCAGTTCCCGCTGACGCGCGAACTCGCGGCGAACATGATGATCGAGGCGCAGGCCGTCGCCGAAAAGCTTGGCGTCAGGTTCAAAGTCTCGCTCGACAAGCGCATCGCCGGCGCAGAGGCCGTCGGCCGGCACAAGACCTCGTTGCTGCAGGACGTCGAATCGGGACGTCCGCTGGAACTCGAGGCACTGGTGGGTTCGGTGCGCGAACTGGGCCGCGTCACCGCGACGCCGACGCCAACCATCGACGCCGTCTATGCCTGCGCTTCGCTGCTGGCGAAGACGCTGGCCGAGCAGAGCGGCAAGCTGGCAATCGCGGCGCGCTGACAGTAAAAGTCGGCGTTGGCGCTACGGCGCAAAGCGGCTCCTCGCGGAGCCCCATTGGTTTTGCTGCCCGCGGATTTGTGCGCGTCGCTCAAGCTCCTTGTCGGTCTGACCGGCCCTTGGAGCCAAGCGCGGGAACTGGATGATTGAGCGTCCGTTCCTCAAAATCCTGAACTCATCCTCGGTGCCCTCAGCCGACCGTCGCAAAGAATCGGAAGCTGCCGTTCGCCGGGAACCCCTGAAGTCCTTGGATTCTTCCTGGTTGCGGTCATCGGTTAGCCTCGGCCGCCCGTATGCCGCCGATTGAATGGCGGCATACGGTTTCGTTGGCCAGGATTCGGTTTTGTTCTTGTTCAGTGACTGGAAGTAGTTGACTCCATCAATGCGAATGATTATCATTTGCGTGAAGGAGTCGCCATGAAACCATACCTATTTATATTTTGCTTGCTTCCACTTACGACTTGGGCCGCTGATCCCGAAATTCCCCTGGCAATTCGAAACCATCAATTCGAACCGGTGGAGGTACGGGTTCCAGCCGGCCAGAAGGTCAAACTCATTGTCCACAATCAGGACACCACTCCGGAGGAGTTCGAAAGCCATGAACTCAATCGCGAAAAGGTCATCGCAGCCGGTACCAAGGCAAATATCTACATTGGCCCGTTGAAGCCGGGAAGGTATCCGTTCTTTGGCGAGTTCCACGAGAAAACAGCGCGCGGCGTTGTGATTGCGGAGTAACCGGACATGCTGGGATCCGCCATCATCGTTTTTCGGGAAGCCCTCGAAGCGGCATTGATCATCGGCATCATCGGTGCCGCCACGCGTGCCATTCCAACCCGCAAGCCATGGATTCTTTGCGGCATCGGTGTCGGCATTCTCGGTTCCCTGATTGTTGCCTCCCTGACGGGGCGCATTGCGGAAATGGCCGAGGGCGTCGGTCAGGAGCTTTTCAATGCCGGCATCCTCGGACTCGCCGCGCTGATGCTGGCATGGCACAACATCAGGATGGCGCGCCACGGCGCCCAGATGGCCCGCGAGGCAAAGCAGCTCGGGCAGGACGTTGCATCCGGAAACCGGGAAATGTCCGCCCTCGCGCTGGTCGTCGCCCTGGCGATACTTCGCGAAGGATCTGAAACGGCGTTGTTCCTCTACGGGCTCGTCACCGGCGGGGAGGAAAGTCCGGTTGCAGTCATGGGCGGCGGCGCTATTGGCCTGGCATTCGGGGCCCTTGCCGGTTACGGCCTGTACGCCGGTTTCCTGCGTATCCCGATCGGGCAGTTCTTTTCAGCGACCAGCGGCCTGGTACTCCTGCTGGCCGCAGCCATGGCCAGCCAGATGGCGCGCGTTCTGGCCCAGGCGGATCTGCTTCCCAGCCTGGCCAATCCGCTCTGGGATTCCTCCTGGCTGCTCGACAACGCTTCCCTGGCCGGGCGCTTCCTGCACACCCTGGTCGGTTATGAGGCCATGCCTTCGGGCATCCAGGCCGTCTTCTACCTGGCAACGATCGTCCTGATTTTCGCCGGCATGCGGCTCGCCCGTGTCCGGCAGCCTATAGCCCTACCTCCAAGATAGAAAGGGAATTCCATGAAGTTGCATGCGCCAATTCTGGTCGCAGGGGTGTTGCTTGCCCCATGTATCGTCCAAGCCGGCCCCGCCGATTACGTCTATACGCCCACTGTCGAGTATGGCGAGAGGGAAATCGACTTCAAGGCAGGATCGGCCCGCAAGGACAGTGATCCGCGCGAATCGGCCTATAGCATTGGTTTCGGGTACGGAGCCACAGAGTGGTGGTTCACCGAGTTTTATGCGAAATACAAGCGCGAGAACGATCAAGGCACCAAATACGACGCCATCGAATGGGAAAACAAGTTCCAGCTCACCGAGACGGGAAAGTATCCCGTCGACGTCGGTTTCCTGCTGGAGATCGAGCGCCCGAACGAACACGCCGAGGGCTGGGAGGTCAAATGGGGTCCGCTTTTCCAAACCGAGTTCGGCAAGATACAGCTCAACGCCAATCTGCTTTTCGAGAGGAACTATCGCGCTGACTTCCCGAGCGACACCCAGTTTCATTACCAGTGGCAGGCCAAGTACCGGTGGTTGCCACAATTTGAATACGGCCTCCAGGGATTCGGCGAGATGGGCAAGTGGAATGACTGGTCGCCGAAAAACGAACGTATTCACAAGGTCGGCCCGGCAATTTTCGGCAAACTGCCGCTCGGGGATCACCAGGCCATCAAGTACAACACGGCCTGGCTGTTCGGAACTTCCAGGGCGGCTGAAGACCATACGTTGCGCATGCAAATCGAATATGAATTCTGATCCTGATCAAGGCACCCAACATCCGGTTGGCGAAGCGACAATGGAAAGGTCATTGACCACAAGGCATGGCGTACGGCTGCTTGTCGCTTTCCATGAGTTCTGGCAAATGTTCGCTTAGGGCAGTATTCATCTTTGCCTTCTGGTGAATAGGATTGTCTTAGCGCAAAACCTTCCGCCCAGGATTACGGAACATCAAGTCCGCCACATCGGCAAGGCATTTCTGGTGTTCTCCAAACTTCTCCAGACCTTCTTGAATCACAGTTTGGAGTCTTCTTGACTTACATCCCCCCCAGACTGTGACAACAGCCAGGACGATTTGTAATGAATTGTTGCTATGCGGCGATTCATGGCAAACCAATGTTAGCCTGCCTTCGCATCAAGTAATTCCTCCTATGCACCTTCGGGTGCCTTGAAAGTCCGGCATTGTTCGGGCTTTTTTTTAGTCAGCCTCGAAGGTGTTATTGCGAACAACTGTTTTTGCCCGCCAATCCCATTGCATGAGGTGCCAAGATGCAACACGTAATTGACAAGATAGTTGAGAACCCTTGGATGGTCGGACTGCTAACTGTAGCGTTCTTATGTTCTTTGGCGGGCTATTGGGCAAGGATTCGCAGAGATCGGAAAAGTCCAAGAGCCAAGCAGCAGCCAGAGCTTGCATGAACAAGGTCAGTGAATTGATCACGGGCAACGTTGCTCGGAGCCGCAACGCCGGCAAGCAGTCTGAGTGGGCCGACAGGCGTGATATTTCCAAAGTCTAGGGTCTGTTCTCAATCACACGATTTGCGGTATGCCATGTGCAAGCAAGCTTGAACAATTCGTTCACGGCCCATAGCAAGGCAGAGGCTGCTCACAGTAGTTGAACTGGCGTCATATCCTGACCTTTGGGCAGAGTCAGAGAGATGGACCGAACGATTTTGCGCTTCGAGTTGCCATCAGGCAGCAAATTCCAGCAAGCCGCTACGCGCGAGGATGGGGCGTCAGCACTCGAGGAGAAAGTCTTTCACAAAAAATGCATCAGCACATTCGCCTACGCAGAACATAAACGCGCTTCTTGTCGAAGAATTTCAGAAAGTCTATGTGACCAACGATCTCCAGGCCGGCGGCGGCAATTTCGCGCTCAATGTCCTCTCGTTTGATCACGAAGCGATTGCGTGGACCCTGGTAATTGTCCAAGGCGCGCCGGCGTTCGAGCTTTGCCCGTCGCCAGGCAGCGTGATTGCCGTCAACCCACACTGACATGACGACCGTGCCGGAACTGATTCGCTTGAACTCCTTGAGCATGAGGATGCGGTCTTGGCTTTTTTCGATGTGGTGCATCAGGCGGATGCTGAATACGCACTCGACAAAGCCGTCCGGCAGGCCCGTGGCGAAGGCCGAACATTGAAAGGTCTTTTCAATGCGCGCTGTCGCCGCGGGCGGGCGGAGCTCCATGCCGGTATTGATCATGTCCCGACTATTGTCGGCAGCGAAAATCCTGCGATCTGGCTGTTCGGCAAGCATTTCCCAGAAGCGGCCTGTACCGCAGGGAAGATCAAGAATCGTTCCAGGATTTCCGGCCAGAGCAATTGCTTTGCGCGCTATGCCGATTTCGCGCCAGGTTGACAGGCGTGGCCAGAAGCCGCTACCAAGCTTTTCGAAATACTTCTTCGAATGCTCCGGGTCATACTTGTCGGAGAATTCGTAGTGCGGTTGGCTGCATGGATAATAAGTTCTCATGTGCGGTCGTTGGGGAATGGAGAAATGTAGGCGCTGGCGGAACGGCGATATTCCACCGGCGAAGCATCACGCGTCTATTTCAAGGACAGCACGTAGGCGATTACGTCGGCCCGCGCTGCGGCGTCCGCAAGTCCGTCGTACTTCATCTTTCCGCCCGGCACGATTTTTCTCGGCTGGGCGATGTAGGCGTCGATCTTGTCAGGCGTCCAGTTGATGGCGCTCTGGAGCATGGCCTCGGAGTAGGCAAAGTCGCTGATGGCACCCGCCTTGCGTCCGTTGATGCCGACCAGGGGCGGGCCTTTCTTGGCCTTGCCTTCCTTGGTGCTGTGACAGTCTCCGCATTCTTCGGCGAACGCACTGGCCCCCTTCCTGGCGTCGCCCGCAGCCATGGCCGGGGCGACAGTGGCCAGAAAACAAAGCCCGAAAGCGCCGTTGCACAGGTACCGTAGCGTGGTCATCGCGGTGCTTCTCATCAGATGGCCGTCCAGACAAAGAAGGAAAGGGTATTGTTGTCTTTGGCCTTGCGGTCGTTGCCGGCGTCGTCGATGTAGTGGTTGCCGCCTTCGTATTTGTTGTACCCGGTGTATTGCATGCCAAGGCGAACGTTGGCCCAAGGCGCGGCCCAGGAAGATTCCTTGCCCCAGGGCGTCCAGTCGGCTTGCAGCGTGTAGCCGGAGGTATTGGTACGGCCGTTGTAGGAACTGCCGTTGAGCGTGGCGTCCCTGCTGCTGGTGGTATCGAACAGGCTGCCGGTGATTCCCCAGGTCTGCGCGTAGTGGTAGGAGGCGGCAATCTGGAATTTGTTCAGATCGTTGTTCTTCTTGTCGCTTTCTCCCAGGCCGTAGGTGTATTTCAGGTTTTGCTTTTCCCAGACGTAACTGGCGTTCACGGTGTAGATATGCTCGCGGTCGCCGAGGA
>VEPA01000023.1 GCA_012026675.1 Betaproteobacteria bacterium
GGACTTCGAAAACCTGATCGGCGAGTTATATGCCCGCCCCGAAAGTCCGCCCCACGGTTTTCGTGCCCTGATCGCGCCGGGCAGTTGGTCCGGGCGCGGCGAAACGGCGCAACTGCCCTACCTGCCCAAGACCGTGCTGGCTTACACCACAGGCGCATTGCAGCCCTGGCGGGACTTGTGGACCCGCAACCCCGACGGCGAAGGCGTCGATCTGGTTTCCCAATCCGAAGACTACGATACCGAGCAAGAACGTCCACCCGGCTGGACGCCGGACCAGGAGCGCCAATTTCAGTTGAGAGCGGCAGTGAATGAAGGCGCGGATTCGAGGCAAGCGCCAGCCAGGAGCGACTCCGATGCATCCGCAACCGACAGCTTGGCAACGGCCGGCGCCTGGTCGCCGATCCTGATCACCGACGAACTCCTCAAGCTGGCCCTGTTGGCCGTCGCGCTGCCGGTGGGACTCAAGGACATCGTCGCCCAAGGTTCGCAACCAGCCGATGAACACGAATCCCTGCGGGAACTGCTGAAGCGTGCCGGCTGGCGCTGGCCCGTGTCGGTTGCGGTGCGGGTGGATTTTCAGCCGGACGCCTGGCGCGAGGATAAGCTGCGCCGGCTGCTCCCCTGGTTCTACGCCGCCGGCGAGGTGATCGCCCAGCCCCATCCCAGCACGCTGCGCCACCTGCACTTCGATCTGCGCGGCCCTTTCGACCCGTCTGTGTTACCGGAAAATCTGCCCACCGACCTGCGCAACCTGCCAGAACCCACCCAGGGCCATGCGCTGCTCGCCCTCATGGGTGGTGCCGGCAACAGCACGGCCTACGAGCGCTTCGAGCGGCTTCGATCACTTCACGAAGAGGGGTTGATCGCCGGAGTCTCGCTCTGCCTACGCAAGGACGACACCGACGACCTGCTCCGTTTCGACGAACTCTCCGACGGCGAGCAGATGGTCCTCGGGCGCATGGCCTTGTTCTTTCTGCTGCAGGATCAGCAGGACTGCCTACTGTTGCTGGACGAGCCGGAAACCCATTTCAACGACAAGTGGAAGCGGGATATTGTCGCCGTGGTGGAGGAAGCGCTGGGCAACAACACCAACGAAGTAATTATCTCCACCCATGCGGCATTGGTGCTAACCGACGCCTTGAAGGAGGAGATCCTATTGATGGAACGCACCCAATCGGATGGTTCCATTCTGAAAAGCCTCGGCGAAGATGTTCACACCTTCGGTGCTACCGGCGATCACCCGTTACGAGACATTTTCGGGGCTTCAGATACCGTCGGCCTGCGTGCCAGCCGCTTACTGGAGGTTTTGCTAGCCGCAAGCGCTCACGCGGACCTGGTAGAAAGCTATTGGGGCAACGGAGTTGATCTGGCCGGCGAAACTGTTCGTGCCGTACTCGCTACCGCCCGGCCGACGGAGCAAGACATTTCGGAACAACAGGTTATCGAAGCGTTACAGATGATCGCCCGCTTTGCAGGGCACTTCGGAGTTCCAAAGCCACTACGCATGACCGAGGTGGTGGATAAATTCATCGAACAAACCGGACCTGGCTACTTTCAGATCGAGCTCAAGAGAGCCTGGCGGAAATTGAAGGAGAGGGATACCCGTGCTACACAAACGTAGCTTGCCGAGATCAGTGTCCAGAGATCTCAGCCGCGTGTTGATCGCGAAACTCCGATTGTTGAAGTGGATCTTGCTCACACCGCCGCCAGCGACTTTCGCTAAAGGCGATCTAATCAAGGATCTAGGTGACGTTGGTAACTGGTTATTTCCCCGCATCAGAAAACCAACGAAACGAACGGCTTTCGGAAAAGCCTTGGACACTCTTCGCAATCACGCAGTCACCGATCCTCCGGGTGCCAATAATTGTTATGCCGCAGTGGTCCACGACATCGGTTTTCACCGACATTGGGGAAATCCTGGTTTCGGTATGCGTTTCCAAAATCTCGACTCGAAGTGGCAAGATGCTCTGAAGCCGATCGGTGAACAGTTCTATCACTGGCTTGCATTAGGAGATGGTTTCTGCAAGCACCGCTTTGGCTTGATTGGCAACAACCTGACTCGAAGACAGGTGATGGAATCCTTCCACGCCCAAAGCCATGGAGTCTGCGGTTACTGCGATGGACCGGCCGGGGAGAGCAGCGACGACCGCGAAGCGAACGACTGCGATCATTTCTTTCCCAAATCCCAGTGGCCCCATCTCGCGATTCATCCCCATAATCTGTTTCGCGTGTGCAAGGGCTGCAATTCAACCTGGAAGCTCGACAATACTCCAATGGGCGACGGCAGCGCACAGGGCATCGGCGGCACGTATCATCCTGAATTTCTACCAGGAGCTGGGTTAGTCGAGGTAATTGCCGAATGCGCTGTACCAGGCAGTCGCCGCTTATCCATCAATATCGACGATCCAATTAAGCCAAGGCGGGCCGCTTCTCTTGATGGATCGCTCAAGTTACGGGAGAGATGGAGCAATCAGGTAAACGAACGGCTCGATGCTTCGGTTTCCGAACTCGTTTCTGACGCCATTTTTTCCCGCAGGAGAGAAGGCCATGTTTCCGAAGAAAAACTTCGGGAAATTATCGATGACCTGCTATTCCGGGAGACTGAGAAATTAGGGCAACGTCCCTATTGCTTACGATATGCGGCGGCGCTTCGGTTTCAAAGGGACAACCACATTGCCGAGATACTGGCAGAGGAACGCGGAGCTGGTTGAACTATGTGTTTGGTTGCCTAATGCGGAGATGAACCGATGCCCATCTGCTGGATCATCGCCGGCCCAAATGGCGCGGGTAAAACCACCTTCGCGCTGGAGTACCTGCCGCGGCTGGCTCAATGCCGGCACTTCATCAATGCCGATTTGATTGCCGCCGGTCTTTCTCCGTTAGCGCCGGAACAGCAGTTGATTGCTGCCAGCCGTTTGTTCCTGCGCGAGATCAAGCATTGCATCGAGGCGCGACAGGACTTCGCTTTTGAAACCACTTTGGCCGGACGCAGTTATCTGCGGCTGATCCGGCAATTGCAGGCCGACGGCTGGCGCGTGGAGTTGATTTTCCTCGCCCTGCCCAGTGTCGAAATGTCGCGGATGCGGGTAGCAGAACGAGTCAGTCATGGCGGCCATGACATTCCGGCAGACGATATCTCACGCCGGTTTCCGCGCAGCCTGCATAATCTTTTCCACCTGTTTTCGCCAATTTCGGACCGCACCCGTTGTTTCATGAATAGCGGCGACCAGCCGGAACTGGTGTTTCGCCAAGAATCAAATGGCCGAGAAGTCTTTCACGTGGCCTTCTATGACCTACTCCAACGATTGCAACACGAGCCTGAGCCATGAATGCACCGCTCCCCCCAAGGCTGGACCCAGATACTCAAATCATGCTGAACTGCCTGCGCCTGGCGGTTTCCCGGGCACTCGAACGGAAGCGTCGTTTGGGACAATACGCGGTAGTCTGGGACGGCAACGGTCCGGTGGCCGTGGGTGACGATGCGCCACCGACCAAGAAATCCGCACGTCATGACGACACCGATTGAGTCCGTCGGCGCTCGTCATTCAATGCCCCGGTTTCAGGGGAGCCGCGAGCATTCCCTGGCCGAATGACGACTGTTCGCCGCCTCCTCGCATGAGCATCCGACCCCGAAGTTGCCCGATGTCGCCTCTCACAACTGCCATCCTCATGGCCCACTCCGGCGCTCCCGATCCAACAGTCAGACGATGAGCAAAGTCTTCCGACCCGTGGTACAAGGCCATCCCACCGAGAGGGCCCTGTCGGTCCACTATTTCCGTAGCATCGCCCTGGCTGCCGTTCTGGCGTTCGCGCATGCCGGCACTGCCGGTGCTGGAACGCTCCTGGACGGCATCGGCTCCGGCACCGACTGGACCACCATCGCCGGCCCTCATTCCAGGCTGGAGTTGTCTTCGGAAGCCGGCAAACCGCACAGTCCGCTGACCCTCGGTTACCGCCAGGA
>VEPA01000108.1 GCA_012026675.1 Betaproteobacteria bacterium
GCTGTAAGGGCAAGGGCCTGAATGCGCGCGCAGGGTCTTGCCAGCGTGGAGGAATAGCCGTTCGTAGCGGCGTTGCCCCCGACAGGGGCAGCGCTTGCCATTCACGTTCATTTTGACGATGCTTTCTCGGCTTTCTCGGCCTTCTCGGCTTTCTCGGAGTTCGCACCGCGATGCCTGCCCGAATCCGAGCGCGCTTCAGAGTTGCCCTGCGCCTGTCGCTCGACTCCCCGTGGCACTTCCTGGCGGCTGGCCGGTGAAGATCGTGGCTCGTGATTGGGTCTGTTGGCCTGAGGGGGCGGCCTTGGCGAACGTTCGGCCTGATCGCCAGGCGAGGCCGGCGCGTTGCCTCGACTGCTTGGCGGTTGCACAGGCGCATTGGGCGGGCGTGGCGCCTGGCGACTCTCGACCGGAACTCTTCGATCGCCACGATCGACGTCTTGGAATTGATTTCGCCGCTCCACACGTGCATTGGGGCTGGATTGCGGTTGTGTCACCGGTGCCGGCTGGATTGCGGGTTGTGCACGTGACTCTTGTGCCCGGGACTCTCTGCGTGGGTCTTGAGTACGTGTTTCCGGAGCACGCATTTCCGGAATACGTGCTTCCGGGGCACGTGTTCCTTGTGCGCGTGTATCCCTGGCCTGCGGAACCGCGCTCTGGCGTGTCTCCGTTGGGCGTGTCTCAGTTGGGCGCGTTTCCGTTGGCCGTGTCTCCGTTTGCCGTGTATCCATAGGCGCCTCGCTCTGCCGGTTCGCCCTCGGGTTGGGCTGCGCACCTTGCTGCATTACTGGTTCCGCCTTGCTCGATCCGGTCCACTGGCGTTCGGCCTGCACGGCGGGGCGACCTGATTCGCTGCGCCGATTGTTCGATGGATTGTTCGTTGGATTGCTCGTTGGACTGATCGTTGGACTGATCGTCGGGCTCCACGGTGCAGGCGACTGGTCTTGCCGGCGCGCATCCTCCCTGGGACGGTAATTGCCGCTCTCCGGCCTGGTGCTCGAGCCGGAAAAGCGCTGCTGTACTTCAGCTCCACGATAAGCGATACCGCGCCTATGAGCAGGATTGTGTTGCCATGTACCCCACGGGCGATCACGGCTTATGGTGGCCGTGCTCTGATTTGCCACCCCACCGTAGTGGTAATGGTTATGCACCACCGTTATTTGCCGCCGCGGCCAGTCGAACCCACCGAAGAAATAGCCAACCGAAATCCTGATCGACGGTCCCCAATAGAAGCTTGTCGCCAGGCCTGGCCGCATGTAATAACCTGGAAACGGCCGCCAATAAACGGGTGCATAGCCCGGCCACCACCACGGTCCGTACACGACCCAAGGATCATAGTAGGGTACATAGATATATTGAGGATTGGCCGGCAGTATGGCCAATAACGGCCCGGTCTCGACGATGCTCTGGCGTTCATCCGAACGCAGATTGCCCGCTATCCAGGCTTTTCGCCGCAGATTTTGCACCGTCTCCATGACGTGCGGCTCCTGGGCAAGAAATGCGTCGCCAAGGTCCTGCAGCCATTGCAGGTTTTCGTCCATGCGCGCGAGGATCTGCGGGAAAGCCAGCATGGATTTCACGCTGGGATCCCAGTTCTCGTTCTGGGCGGCCCGTACCGCGTCTTCGCCGCTCAGGTGCGTATGACTTCTTGACCAGCGTGCAGCCTCCACGACTTCGAGCGGGTAGGTTGCAGCCATCAGAATCTGCGACAGCAATGGATCGGGATAGAGCGCAATGGGCGCGAGTATCTGCTCGAGTTGCTGCTGCGAGAAGGCGGGACGGTCTTGTGCGCCTTGTGCGCCTTGTGCGCCTTGTGCGCCTTGTGCGCCTTGTGCACCTTGTGCATATGCACCGCCCAGCGGCACAAGCAGTGCAAGCATGAACGCCAGCAGCAGTGCATGAGACTTGGCAATGAGGGTATTCGCGAAGGGTTTCATTTGGGATCTCCTGGGTTTGCACGCGGTTCATGAAAACCAGGGACATGCGGTAAATGCTCCATGACACTTTGAACGCGAGAGCGATCCATTGGTTACATCTGGAAGTGCAACAACATGTAACCCGCATTACAGTCCGGACACTTTCACTCTCCGTTTCCGCCAAAGCACCAAAAGAAAAAGCCCGCGCGCAGCGGGCTTTTGCCGGGCCGAGGCAGGCTCAGTTCACCAGGGACCAGTCCCCGTTCTTGATTTCCAGCATGCGGAAGGCAGACAGATCCAGACCCATGTGATCCGTGGCGGACATATTGACCTTGCCGCCGGTGCCGATGTAGCCCTTGGTGGCCTCGATCGCGTCGCGAACCTTGGCCTTGTCGGTGGAGCCGGCACGCTTGAAGGCATCGACCGCGAGCATCAGACCGTCGTAGGCATGGCCGCCGAAGGTGGAGACATCCTCCTTGTAGCGGTCGTTGTAGGCCTTGCGGTAAGCGGTGGTCACCGCCTTCTGCGGGTCGTTGGCGGCCAGCTTGTCGGCCACCAGCAATGCCGCCGCGGGCAGACGTACGCCTTCCGCCGCCGGACCGGAGAGCTTGATGAACTCCTCCGAGGCGACACCGT
The DNA here is from genome assembly GCA_012026675.1 of Betaproteobacteria bacterium. Lineage (GTDB taxonomy): Bacteria > Pseudomonadota > Gammaproteobacteria > Burkholderiales > Rhodocyclaceae > Sulfuritalea. Next base: position 2,550 of record VEPA01000108.1, read on the forward strand.
GTGCGTGGTACAGCGGCAGCGTGATGCCGAGTTGCTTGTAGTTCTTGTTGACCAGCGCCGGACCCTGGCCCAGACCGAAGACGAATACGGCCTGGACGCCGGCCGTGTTCTTGATCTTGGTCAGCTGCGGCGTCATGTCCGTGTCCTTGGGTCCGTAGGTTTCATTGGCCACCAGGGTGATGCCCATCTTGGCGGCCATGGCCTCGGTCTCCTTCTTGCCCGAGGCGCCGAAACCGCTGGTTTCGGAAAGCAGTGCAACCTTGCTCAGGTTGCGCTTCTTCATGTCTTCGAACACCTTCTCGGCAGCCATGCGATCGGTATGCGGCGTCTTGAACATCCATTTCTTGACGGGCTCCACGATCACTACTGCGCCGGCCAGAGAGATGAAGGGAATCTCCGCCTTCTCGACCAGCGGCGCCATGGACATGGTCGAACCGGTGGTGGTGCCGCCGACAATGATGTCCACCTTGTCGTCGTCGATCAGGCGCTTGGCGAAGCCATTGGCCTTGCCGGCATCGCTGCCATCGTCGTAATGCACCAGTTGCAACTGACGGCCGAGCACGCCGCCCTCCTTGTTGATTTTCTCGATATAGAGCTGCATGGTTTTCAGTTCCGGATCGCCGAGGAATGCGGCGGGACCCGTGACTGAAAGTACCGAGCCGATCTTGATCGGGTCGGCAGCGAAGGCCGCGAAACTGGTACCGACTGCGATCGCAGCGGCGGTGACTAGCTTGATGAACGAATGCTTGACCACTTTTGTTTCCTCCTTGTGTTTTGAATGACTATTCTTGCTACGGGGTGATTCTAATGAACATTTCCCGGCCTGCTGCTATGGATCCCGCCAACTACTGCTGCTCGGCCAGGAGTCGGCGCTGGCGGCACGGCTCCCTGCCTGGTGTTAACGCTCATATGCCCAGATAGGCTGACTTCACCTGCTCATTCACCAGCAATTCGCTGCCGGGACCTTCGAGAACCGTTTGTCCGGTCTCGATCACATACGCGTAATCGGCGATCGACAATGCCTGCTGCGCGTTCTGTTCGACCAGGAACACCGTCTTGCCCTGCTCGCGCAGCCTGATGATGACATTGAAAATTTCCTGGATCAGCAGCGGCGCCAGGCCCATCGAAGGTTCATCCAGCAACAGCAGCTTCGGCCGGCCCATGAGCGCCCGCGCCATGGCCAGCATCTGCTGCTGGCCGCCGGACAAGGTTCCCGCCGCCTGCCTGAATTTTTGCTTGAGGATGGGGAACAGCGCATACATCTGTTCGATGTCTTCCTGGATGGCTTCCTTGTCGCTGCGCGTATAGGCGCCCAGGCGCAGGTTGTCTTCCACCGTCAGCGGACCGAATACCTGCCGCCCTTCCGGCACCTGGCAGATGCCGAGGCGAACGCGTTGCTCGGGGCGGGCATGGGTGATGTCCTGGCCGGCGAAATTGATGGCGCCGCCGGAGACTTTCTGCACGCCGGAAATGGCCCGCAGCAGCGTAGTCTTGCCCGCGCCGTTGGCACCGACCAGAGCCACCAGCTGGCCTTGGCGCACCTCGATGGTGACGCCGCGCAAAGCCTCGATGCGGCCGTAATGGCTGGAAAGGTCGTGCACCGAAAGCAGCACGGGATGGGCCTCCGGATCCTTGCGCTCCTCGCGCGCCAGGCCGAAGCCGACGGGAGCCGGCGCCTCGTTCACGATGCGCGTGAGCAGGCTGCGGAACTCGGCACGGGATTCTTCGCCGAAAGACGGATCGGCGCTGTCGGCAAAGGCTGTGTCGATTTCGTCCCAATCGACATCGGTGAGGACCTTGCGCGCCAGGGGAAACAGCTCGGACTCCTCGCGCATGATGTGGGTGCGCAGCAATTCGATATAGCTTTCCAGATCGGCGCGGAACTGCTCCCTGCCCTGCGGAAAATGCTTCATCAGCTGGTGCAGCTGCCGGCGCAGGGTGGCGACGATTTCCGGGCTCTGGGCATGCTCGCGGCGGAACTGCTCGATCATCGCCGCGCCCTCCTCGGTGCGCTCGGCGACGGCGCGATACAGGTAGGCTTCTTCCTTGGGCTGGTGCACGCGCTCGATGTACTGCTCGATGTAATTCAGGATCTGCTCGAACAGTTCGGCGTCGGGCTTTTGCTCGGGGTCGGCGCATTGCTTGCACAGTTCCTCGAGCACCACGGACACCTGCCACATGCTGCGGTGTTCGTTGCTGATGATCTGCAGTGCCTGGCTCACGAGACTGCCCTCCCCCCGGCCCTGCTCATACCGCACTGCCCAGGTAGGCGGCGATCACGTCGGGGTTTTCCCGGACTTCCTGCGCCGTGCCTTCGGCCAGCTTCTTGCCGTAGTCGAGCACCAGGATGCGATCGGAGATGTTCATCACCATCTTCATGTCGTGTTCGACCAGCACCACAGTGACGCCGCTTTCGGCGACCTTCTGCACCAGTTCGTCGATCTCGGCGGTTTCCTTGGAATTAAGGCCCGCGGCCGGCTCGTCGAGGAACAGGATGCGCGGCTTGGCGGCCAGCGCCCGGGCAATCTCCAGGCGCTTCAGCGCGCCATAGGGCATCGAATTGGCGCTGAGGCTCCAGTACGCTTCGAGGCCGACGAAGCGCATCAGTTCGCGCGCCTCGTCGCGCAGGCGCGCGTCGCGGCGCGCCATCGCGGGGAAGCGCAGCATGGCCTTGACCAGGTTGCGGTCGAGCTTGAGATGGGCGCCGACCATGACGTTCTCCAGCGCCGTCATGTTCATGCAGATCTGCAGGTTCTGGAAGGTGCGTGCCATGCCGCGCAGCGCCAGCGCATGCGGCGCCGTGCCGGCAATGGAATGGCCGTCGAGGCGGATCTCCCCTTCGCTCGGCGTATAGACGCCGGTAATCAGGTTGAACAGCGTGGTCTTGCCGGCGCCGTTGGGGCCGATCACCGAATAGACGATCCCGGGATCGACCGAAAAGCTGACGTTCTGCACGGCCTTGACGCCACCGAAGGCGATCGACAGGTTTTCGACGTCGAGCAGGGCCATCAGTTGTCCTCCCCGCGGCCGCCGAAGCGCTCGGCCAGCGTCGGCACCAGGCCGCGCGGCATGAAGATCATGCAGAACATCAGGATGCTGCCGAAGACCACCGTCTCCCAGCCCTCGAAGGTCGACAGCGCCTGCGGCAGAGCCGTGAGCAGGACCGCGCCGATCAGCGAACCATAGATCGAGGCCATGCCGCCGACTACCACCATGGTGACGAGTTCGATGGAGTGGAAGAAATCGGCGATGTTCGGCGTGACGAAGCCGATGTAGTGGGCGGTGACGCTGCCCATCAAACTGGCGAAGAACGCAGAGAGAACGAAGATCGCCACTTTGTAGCGGACGATGTCCACACCCATCACCTGCGATGCCACCTCGGAGCCGTGCAAGGCGCGCAGGGCGCGACCGAAAGGAGAATCGATCAGGTTGCGCGAAGCCCAGAAACTGAACAGCAGCAGCGCGGCAAGCGCCCAGTACCACTGCTTCTCGCCGTTGATGCTGAAGCCCATCAGGCCCAGCGCCGGAACCGCCATGCCGTCGGGCCCCCCGGTGTAGCCGGCCTCGTTCTTGATCACGATGGCGATGATGATGCCCAGGCCCACCGCAACGAGCGTCAGCGCTGTGTACAGGCGGCGCAGGTACGCTGCCGCACCCTCGCGGATCCACTTGGCGACCAGTTGGGCGCGCTCCGACC
>VEPA01000205.1 GCA_012026675.1 Betaproteobacteria bacterium
AAGGAATACTACGTTGCGGCGCTGACCGACCGCGCCACGCAAAAGGTCGCCATGATGGCTTCCTCCGAAGGCGGCATGGACATCGAGGAAGTGGCGCACAAGACGCCCGAGAAGATCATCAAGGTGTTCGTCGATCCGGCGACCGGCCTGACCGATGCGCAGGCCGCGCAACTGGCCAACGGCATCGGCGTGCCGGCAGGCTCCCTGGCCCAGGCCGTGGATACCCTGAAGAAGCTCTCCACCTGCTACATGGAGACCGACGCCAGCCTGGCCGAGATCAATCCCCTGATCCTCGAAGGCAACGGCAACATCAAGGCGCTCGACGCCAAGTTCAACTTCGATTCGAATTCCCTCTATCGCCACCCCGAAATCGTCGCCTATCGCGACCTTGATGAAGAGGATGCTGACGAGATCGAGGCCTCGAAACACGACTTGGCCTACATCAGCCTTGACGGCAACATCGGCTGCCTGGTGAATGGCGCGGGCCTCGCGATGGCGACCATGGACACGATCAAGCTGTTCGGCGCAGAGCCGGCCAACTTCCTCGATGTCGGCGGCGGTGCGACGACCGAGAAGGTCACCGAAGCCTTCAAGATCATGCTCAAGAACCCCAAGGTCAAGGGTATTTTGGTGAATATTTTCGGCGGCATCATGAAGTGCGACACCATCGCCAACGGCGTGGTGACGGCAGCCCGCGAAACCCATCTTTCCGTGCCGCTGGTAGTGCGGATGAAGGGCACCAACGAAGACCTGGGCAAGAAGATCCTTGCCGAATCCGGTCTGCCGATCATCACTGCCGACTCCATGGCCGAGGCCGCGACCAAAATCGTCGCCGCCGTCAAGTAAGGAACCGCTATGTCCATTTACATCAACAAAGACACCAAAGTCATCACCCAGGGCATTACCGGCAAGACCGGTCAGTTCCATACGGAAAAATGCCAGGAATACGCCAACGGCAAGAACTGCTTCGTTGCCGGCGTGAATCCGAAGAAGGCCGGCGAGAAGATTTTCGACATTCCGATTTTCGGTTCGGTCAAGGAGGCCAAGGCGCAAACCGGCGCTACCGTTTCCGTGATCTACGTGCCGCCCGCCGGCGCCGCCGACGCCATCTGGGAAGCCTGCGAGGCAGACCTCGACCTGGCGATCTGCATCACCGAGGGCATTCCCGTGCGCGACATGCTGATGGTGCGTAACAAGATGAAGGCCTAGGAAGCCATGGGCGGCAAGAAGACCCTGCTGCTCGGCCCCAATTGTCCCGGCCTGATCACGCCCGACGAAATCAAGATCGGTATCATGCCCGGCCACATCCATCGCAAGGGCCGCATCGGCGTGGTCTCGCGTTCCGGCACGCTGACCTATGAAGCCGTTGCGCAGCTCACCGAAATCGGCCTTGGACAATCGTCCGCGGTCGGCATCGGCGGCGACCCGATCAACGGTCTCAAGCACATCGACATCATGCGCGCCTTCAACGACGATCCGGACACCGACGCGGTGATCATGATCGGCGAGATCGGCGGTCCCGACGAAGCCGAGGCCGCCGTCTGGTGCAAGGCCAACATGAAAAAGCCGATCGTCGGCTTCATCGCCGGCGTCACCGCGCCGGCCGGCAAGCGCATGGGTCATGCCGGAGCGCTGATCTCGGGAGGAGCCGATACGGCCGATGCCAAGCTCGCCATCATGGAAGAGTGCGGTTTCACCGTGACGCGCAATCCGTCGGAAATGGCCAAACTGCTGAAGGGCCTGCTCAAGTAAACAGGTAAGAGAAGAGTCGGCGCTGGTGACACGCCGACTCCACCCAAGGCCGCCCCGATGTAGCGCTCAGGGGAGACAAAGCCGCCCCGGTACAGATCGGGGCGGCTTTTTTGCGCATAGAATCGTCACACTGCCTTGCTGCACAGGGCCGAATGTCATTAAATTGATTGACGGACTTGATGCAGGACTGTAAGAATTGCGCTTATTGTCCTGTTTTAATGCAGGCTCTCTACAGGATAGCAAGGGATGAAGAAGGCGGACTTCTGGAAGAGTGACTGGTTTTTCGGCGTCGCAGTCAGCATTTTGGTGCTGATTCTTGGCAATGGAAACCTGTTGCAGGGTCTGGAGCGCAAGGCTTATGACATGGGTGTGGCGGCGACCACGCGTGCACCCTCGGACAAGGTGGCTGTCATTGCCATCGACAAACCCAGTCTCGACAATATTGGCCGCTGGCCGTGGTCGCGCGACATCATGGCCGACATGGTGGAAAAACTGGCCGGCGCCAAGGCCAAGGTGATCGCCACCACGGTGTTCTACTCCGAGCCGCAGCGGGATCAGGGCTTGGCGTATATCAACAAGCTGATCGAAACCTGCGGCGTGACGCTGCCGGCGATGGCTGCTGGTGTAGCGCCTGTCGCCGCAGCGCCGGTACCTGGGGAGGCCGCCGCAGTTCCAGCCCCGGCTGCCGCCCCGGAAAGCGTGGCCGCGCCCGCAGCTTCCTCATGTCCGCAGATAGAGTCGATACTTATCGAGGCGGACCAGAAGCTGAATACCGACCGCCGCCTGGCGGATGCCTTCGGCAAGGCCGGCAATGTGGCATTGCCGATGTTGTTCGTGCTGGGCGAGCCGCGCGGCCGGCCGGACAAGGATCTGCCCGAATTCATTAGAAAGAATGCGGTCAAGCTGACGGGTGGCGCGGACGCTCCTCCTTATCCGACCCTCGGTGTTGACGCTGGAGTGATCGAGCCCTTGGGCAAGGTGGTGACCGCCATCGGCCACCTCAACGTAACTCCGGATGTGGATGGCGCGATTCGGACCGAACCCCTGGTGCTGGCCCATTTCGACCTGGCCTATCCGTCCTTGTCCCTGCTGGTCGCGGCCAAGAGCCACAACCTGAACGTGGCGGATATCCAGGTCACGGCGGGCAGTGCGGTCAAGCTGGGCAAGCTCAAGATCGGCACCGACATCGATACGCGGATGCTGACCTTCTATTACAAGGATCGTGAAGGCGGTCTTCCCGCCTTTCAGGTCGATTCGTTCTTCGACGTCAAAAGCGGCAAGATTCCCTATGACAAGTATCGCGACAAGATTGTCCTGATCGGACCGACCTCGTCATCGGTGGGCAGCGTCTTCGTTACCCCCATCAGTCCATCGATGCCTGCCGTTCTGATGCAGGCGCACGCGGTCTCCAGCCTGCTTTCCGAACACTTCTTCGTAGCTCCGACCTGGGGCTTCTGGGTCGAAAAGCTGGTATTCCTGCTCGTCGCCGCCTACCTCATCGGCGTGCTGCCGCGCATCAAGGCCGGCATGGCCGCGGGAATCACGGCAGGGGTGCTGCTGGCATTGATCGCCACTCATTTCGCGCTGATGACGACGCAGTTGATGTGGCTGCAGTTGATGGTGCCGGCAACGCTGCTGCTGGTCGGCCATTTGCTGCTGACGGTGAAACGTTTCGTCGTCACGGAACGCGGCAAGGAAAAATCGGATGCCGATTCGGCCGAGTCCAACCGCATGCTGGGTCTGGCCTTCCAGGGCCAGGGGCAACTCGACATGGCCTTCGACAAGTTCCGCAAGTGCCCGATGGACGATGCCCTGATGGAGAACATGTACAACCTGGCACTGGATTTCGAGCGCAAACGCCAGTTCAACAAGGCGGAAGCGGCGTTCCGTTACATATTCGATTTCAATCCGAAATTCCGCGATATCGAATCCCGCGTCAATCGCGCCCGGCAGCTTTCGGAAACCGTGATTCTCGGCAGCGGCGGAGGCGGGCGCAGCAACGCCAGCCTGATCGATACCGCCGGCAATGTCGAGAAACCGATGCTGGGCCGATATGAAATCGAGAAGGAACTGGGCAAGGGCGCGATGGGCGTGGTCTATCTCGGTCGCGATCCGAAAATCAATCGCATCGTTGCGATCAAGACCATGGCGCTGTCGCAGGAGTTCGAGGCCGATGAACTGGTCGAGGTCAAGGAGCGCTTCTTCCGCGAGGCCGAAACCGCCGGGCGTCTCAACCATCCCAACATCGTCACCATGTTCGATGCCGGAGAGGAACACGACCTGGCATACATCGCGATGGAGTTTCTCAAGGGCAAGGACCTGGTTCCATACTCCAAGCAGGGCAACCTGATGCCCTTGCCGCGCGTCATGAGCATCGTTGCGCGGGTTGCCGATGCCTTGTCCTACGCGCACCAGAACAATGTCGTGCATCGCGACATCAAGCCGGCCAACATCATGTACGAGCCGGAATCAGATCAGGTCAAGGTGACGGACTTCGGCATCGCGCGGATCACCGATTCGTCGAAGACCAAGACGGGGATGGTGCTCGGCACGCCGAGCTACATGTCGCCTGAGCAACTGGCCGGCAAGAAGATCGACGGCCGTTCCGACCTATTCTCGCTCGGTGTCATGCTCTATCAGATGTCCTGTGGCAAGCTGCCCTTCGAGGGCGATTCGATGGCGCAACTGATGTTCCGCATTGCCAATGAACCGCATCCGGACATTCGCGGAGTCAACCCCGGACTGCCGGACTGCCTGGTGGCAATTATCGACAGGGCGATGACCAAGGATCCGGATGCGCGCTACCAGACCGGTGCTGAATTTGCGCAAGACATCCGCACCTGCATGACAATGGCGAGTGCCGGTAGCAGCGCCGCCGCCGGCGATTCCGGCGTCGATATCAGCATCTAAGGGCCGAACCATGGACATGAGTGCTGTTCTCGAAATAGTCACCCGCAGCGATCCGGGCATGGTGCGCTCGAATAATGAAGACGCCGTCATGGCGGATGCGGCGGGCGGCTTTGCCGTGCTGGCCGATGGCATGGGTGGCTACAACGCCGGCGAGGTTGCCAGCGGCATGGCAACGACCTTGCTTGGCACTGAACTGGCAAAGGCCTTTGTCGCGCGTGATCCGAGCAGCATTGATGGTTCCGGCAAGTCCTGGGCGCAGGTCACGCTGGAAGCTGAAATGATCCGAGTCAATACCGCCATCTATCAGGCGGCGCAGAGCCAGCCGCAGTATGCAGGTATGGGCACGACGCTCGTGGTGGGCGTGTTCCACGACAATCGGGTAACCGTTGGCCACATTGGAGATTCCCGGCTTTACCGCATGCGTGGCGAAGATTTTCAGCAGATAACGCGCGACCATTCGCTGCTGCAGGAACAGATCGACGCCGGCATGATCACTCCCGAGCAGGCGCGCCATTCACAGAACAAGAATCTGGTGACCCGCGCGGTCGGCGTCGATCCTGAAGTGGTGCCCGAAATACACGATCATGAGGTCTTGCCGGGCGACGTGTACCTGTTTTGTTCCGACGGGCTGAACGACATGGTTGACGACGAGGAGATCGGCATGACTCTGGGCGCTCTTTCGGCGAACCTGGAACTGTGCTCAATGCAGTTGATTCAAATGGCCAACGACAACGGCGGCCGCGACAATGTTTCGGTAATCCTGGTCAAGGTAAAGGGCGAGTACCCAGCCGCGCGTGGCTGGTGGGCCCGTTTCATGACCTGGTTCAAGTAACGTATTGCTCCGTGACCCCGAAGGACAACGACAATGGCTAAGCTCATACTCAGCATGGAAACCACGATGCTCAAGGAAATTCCCTTGACCAAGGAGCGCACCACCATCGGGCGCAAACCGCACAACGATATCCAGATCGACAACCTGGCGATTTCTGGTGAGCACGCGGTCGTGATCACCATACTTAATGATTCCTTTCTCGAAGATCTGGGCAGCACCAATGGCACCTTCGTCAATGGCCAGTCTGTCAAGAAACATTTCCTCAAGAACGGCGACACCATTGAGCTGGGCAAGTACCGTCTGAAGTATGTCAGCGAACTGCCACAGCAAACTTCGAACGCGGATTTCGAGAAGACCATGATTCTGCGTCCTGGTGCCGCCCAAAAGCCTGCTGCGCCGCCGTCAGCCCCTGCCCCTGGCGCCGCCGTACCACCCGCCCCTCTTGCACCGGCTGCAGGCATGGCTCCGCCACCGTCCACGGCGGCGCCGGCAGCCTCGCCTGGCGCTGTGCCGTCCCATCTTACAACATTGCCAGGCACGGCTCCGCCACCGGTCGCGGCGGCCCCTGCAGCCCCGCCTTCTGCCGTACCGCCGGCCCATCTTTCAACTTCCCCCGGCATGGCTCCGCGGCCACCCGCGGCGGCACCGGCGACGACTCCGGCGCTACCGTTGGGCGTGATACAGATTCTTTCGGGGGGCAATGCCGGCAAGGAGATGGAACTGACCAAAACCCTCACCACCCTGGGCAAACCGGGTGTGCAGGTCGCGGTCATCGCACGTCGTCCGCACGGCTACTTCATTACCCATGTGGAAGGCGCGAGCTTTCCGGCAGTCAATGGCAAGACGCTGGACGCCCAGGCGCATCAACTGGCGGACCACGACGTGATCGAGTTGGCCGGAACCAAAATGGAATTCTTCCTGAAGACCTGAACCCGAAGGCAGACAATTCCGGGAGACCATTTGAAACAGTACCTCCCTCGCTACGTTCTTGGACTTGTGATTCTTCTGGTCTTGCTCGGCCATTCGGCGCGCATTTACCAGATTCCTTTCATCAGTCACATGGACTCGCTGATCTATGACGCGAAAGTACGTTTGACCATGCCGCAAGGGGGCGATCAGCGTGTGGTGATTCTGGATATCGACGAAAAATCCCTGGCTGAGCAGGGGCGATGGCCGTGGGGCCGCGACAAGCTGGCGACCCTGATGAACAAGCTGTTCGATCAGTACGGCATCAAGCTGGTCGGTTTCGACGTCGTGTTTGCCGAGCCCGACGACAGTTCCGGCCTCAAATCGCTGGAGTCCCTGGCGAAGAAGGAACTTAAGGACATCACCGGCTTTCAGTCGGCACTGCGCGAACTGCGTCCGCAGCTCGACCACGATGCCCGCTTCGCCGCGGCGCTAAAGAACCGGCCGGTCATTCTCGGTTACTATTTTTCCAGTCTGGAAGGAGGCATCAGTTCCGGTGCAGCTCCCGAGCCGGTGTTCCCGGCCGGAACCTTCAGTGGCCGCCGCATAGCATTTACGCAATGGACCAGTTTCGGCGGCAATCTGCCCGAGTTCCAAAAGGCTGCTGCCGGAGCGGGTCATTTCAATCCGCTGGTGGACATTGACGGGACGACGCGCCGGGTACCTTTGCTGGTCGAGTACAAAGGGGCCTATTACGAGTCCCTCTCGCTGGCGATGGTGCGTAATCTGCTCGGCAATTTGCCGATTATCCCCGGCTACCCGGAAAATGCGCCGTCGTCCTATGCCGGCATGGAGTGGCTGGATCTGAAAGCAGCCGGCGGCGGCGTGATGCGTATTCCGGTGGATGAAAACGCGGCGACGCTGATTCCCTATCGCGGCTATCAGGGAAGTTTTTCCTATTTCTCGATTACCGATGTGCTCAACGACCGTGTGCCCAAGGAAAAGCTCGCCGGCAAAGTGGTCGTGGTCGGCACTACGGCGCCTGGACTCATGGATTTGCGGGCCACCCCGGTGGGCGCCGCCTATCCGGGGGTCGAGGTGCACGCCAATTTGATTGCAGGCATGCTGGATGGTGTGGTCAAGCACAAACCCCCCTACATACTCGGCGCCGATGTACTGCTGGTGCTGATTGCAGGCGCGGTGATGGTCTTCCTTTTGCCCATGCTGTCGCCGTTGCGGGCGACAATGGTCGGGTTGATTGTTCTCTTGCTGTTGCTCGGCGTGAATTTCAGTTTCTGGCACTATTTCAACGTGGTCTTGCCGCTGGCCAACGGCATGATCGCGATCATCCTCCTGTATGCGATGAACATGTCATGGGGCTACTTTGTCGAGTCGCGAACCAAGCGGCAGTTGACCGGGTTGTTCGGCCAGTATGTGCCGCCGGAACTGGTCGAGGAGATGAGCCGTGACCCCGAAAACTACAGCATGGCCGGGCGCAAGGCGGAACTCACCGTGCTGTTTTCGGACGTACGCGGATTTACCACGATATCGGAAGGTCTCGAACCCGACGAGTTGGCCACATTGATGAACCAGTATCTGGGCGCGATGACCCTGGTGGTACGCAAGCATCGCGGCACGCTGGACAAATACATCGGCGACGCGATAATGGCATTTTGGGGTGCGCCGGTCGACGATCCGGAACATGCCAGGAACGCAGTGCTTACCGGGCTGGAAATGCATGTTGCGCTGCAGGAGCTGAACAAGGACCTGATGGCGCGAGGCTGGCCCGAGCTTAAAATCGGCGTTGGCGTGAATTCCGGTCCGATGACGGTCGGCGACATGGGCTCCCCGGTGCGCCAGTCTTACACCGTGATGGGTGATGCGGTCAATCTTGGTTCGCGCCTGGAGGGCATCACCAAGCAGTACGGAGTGGGTATGATCGTGGGCGAGGCCACCCGCGAATTGCTGAAGAAGGAATTTGTATTCCGCGAACTGGATCGGGTGCGAGTCAAGGGCAAGGAAGATCCGGTCGGGATTTATGAACCGGTCGGTGAGGACGGCAAGGTCGCGCGCGAGGATATGGAGGAGATCAAACTGTGGAATCAGGCCTTGCGTGCCTATCGGGCGCAGGACTGGGATCAGGCGGAAGTGGCGCTGATGAATCTGCAGCGCATCAAGCCGCGCTATGTCTACGATCTATACGTCAAACGCGTTGAACGTCTGCGCAAAGAGCCGCCCGGAGAAAACTGGGACGGCGTCACCATTTTTGAGACCAAGTAGGAATAATGAAGGTACGCATCCTCGGTTGCAGCGGTGGAATTGGCGGGCGGCATCTGCGCACGACCTCGCTGCTGGTTGACAACGACATTCTGATCGACGCCGGAACCGGTGTCGGCGATCTGGCGATTGCCGAACTCGCCCAGATCGATCACGTCTTCATTACGCACTCGCATCTGGACCACCTTGCCTGCCTGCCTTTTATGGTCGATACGGTCGGCGACATGCGCAGTCGTCCGGTGATTGTGCACGCGACCGAGGCGACACTCGAAATCATCCGTACGCATGTTTTCAACTGGGCCATCTGGCCAGATTTCAGCGTGATACCCTCAGCAGAAAAGCCCTTCATGCGATTTGACCCGATACGGGTGGGCGAAAGCCTGGACATCGAAGGTCGCAAAGTAATTCCGCTGCCGGCGAATCACACGGTGCCCGCCGTGGGCTATCAACTGGATTCCGGGCATGCCAGCCTGGTGTTTACCGGCGACACCGGCCCTTGCCCTGATTTGTGGAAGCAGGTGAATGCGATTCGCAACCTGCGCTATCTGATCATCGAGTGCGCGTTCTCCGACAGGGAAAGGCGGCTGGCCGTGGCGTCCCTGCATTTTTGCCCGAGCATGCTTCTGGAAGAACTGGCAAATCTGCAACGGGATGCAGAGATATTCATCACCCATCTAAAGCCCGGACAAATCGAATTGACCATGCAGGAGATCGAAGACTGCATCGGCAACGAGTTTCGTCCCGGAATGCTGCAGAACAATCAACTCTTCGACTTCTGACCATGACTGCGACGGTGAGCGTTGACCTGTTGGCCACCCTGCAACCCCTCATGTCGCTGGGCAGCAAGGGCTTGAGCGAATTGCTGCCCCTCTGCCGCACGCACTCCTTTCCGCGTGCCACCGATCCGTTTTCCGTGAAGGACTGGAGTGGTCAGGTCGTATATCTGGTACGTGGCCAGCTTCTGGTGAAATTGCTGGACGGTGCTTCGCGGGTATTGGTCGGCGGCCACGATCTGGCAGTGGCTCCCGTGTCGCGTGGCGGAAACTCTCCGCGTTTCAGCAAGGCGATTACCGATGTCGAATTGCTCAGTTTGGAGGAGGATCCGCTGGATATCGTAGTGACCTGGAACCAGTTGGCCAGTTCAAGCGCGATCCAGAAGAACCTCCCCGATCAAACCGATTGGCGAATGATGTCCAGCATGTTCGCCGTAGACAATCTTACGGTTGGTGCCTTTGCTTCCCTGCCTCCGGCGAACATCCAGGCGTTGCTGGGCAAGTTCGTCCGTGTTCCGGCAAAGCGTGGCGAGACAATAATCAGGCAGGGCGACCCCGGCGATTACTACTACCTGATTGAAAGCGGGCGCTGCAAGGTTTCGCGCCTGGTCGCCGGCGCTTCGGTGCAGTTGGCGGAGCTCAAGGAGGGTGACGCCTTTGGCGAAGAGGCGCTGGTGGCCGATACGGAACGCAATGCGACCGTGGTGATGAATACCGATGGCACCTTGTTGCGCTTGTCCAAACAGGACTTCAACCAGTTGTTGCTCGCCCCGCTGCTGCAGAAAGTCTCTGGCGACGAAGCCGAGCGACGGGTTGCCGCCGGTGCGCAATGGATCGACGTGCGCTTCCCGGCCGAATATCAGAGCGACGGTTATCCAGGCGCCATCAACATCCCGCTTAACGACATTCGTCCGGCATCGGCGTCGCTCGATCCGACCATTGAATACATTGTTTATTGCCAGACGGGACGTCGCAGTTCCGCCGCGGCATTTCTGCTTTCCCAGCGCGGACTTCATGCCACTCTTCTTGACGGCGGCATGAGGGCGCACGCTGGCGCCATGGAGTCAAGCAAATGAGTGCCGTACCCGCCGCCCCCGCCGAAACAGCCGCGTCCGATGTGGACAGCCGCCTGGCGTTCTTCAAGAACCTGCAGATCGTCACCAACAAGGTTCATGCCACCTCCAACATCGATGAAATCATGCTGGAGTTGTCCAGCGAAATCTGCAGCCTGTTCAACGCCGATCGCCTGACGATCTATTCCATCGGCGAAGACAAGGCTTCCATCGTTTCAAAAATCAAGACGGGTCTGACTTCCTTCAAGGACCTGCGCCTGCCGATCGCGGACCAGAGTATTGCCGGTCATGTCGCGCTTTCCAAGAAGACCGTGAACATCCGTGACGTCTATGACGAAGCGGAGCTCAAGGCGATCAATCCTTCATTGCGTTTCCTGCAGGAAGTTGACAAGCGGACCGGCTATCGTACGAAGCAGATGCTGGTGGCGCCGGTTGTCGATTCGCAGAGCAACGAGTTGCTCGGTGTCGTTCAACTCATCAACAACAAGGCAGGTACCCCATTTGCAGCGATCGCCCAGGAAGGCATCAAGGGGCTGTGCGAGACGATGGCGATCGCCTTTGCCCAGCGCAGCAAGCCGGCGCAGGTCGTCAAGACAAAGTACGACTTCCTGGTGTCCGATGCTGTCATATCGCCGCAGGAACTGGAACTGGCAGCACGCACTGCCAGGCGGAAGAATCTCGACATCGAAGAAGTGCTGGTTAACGAGTTTCAGGTCAAGCATCAGGCCCTGGGTGTCGCCCTCGGGAAGTTTTTCAATGTGCCTTATGAACCGTTCAAGCCCGACCGCATCAAGCCCGCTGACCTGCTCAAGAACCTCAAGCGCGATTTTCTGGATCAGGGTAAATGGGCGCCCGTGGAAGAAGGGGCCGACGGTATCATGGTGGTCTGCCTGGATCCCGAGCAGGTCAAGGGGTCGCGTATCGTCAACAATATTTTCCCGCGGGCGAAGTTCGTTTATCGGGTCACCACCAAGCACGAATTCACGCAGATCCTCGATCAATTGTTTGGCGCCAGCGGCGTCCCCGGCTACACGGACGACAGTTCGGTCGGCGACCTGTTGTCTACTCTCGATCAGGACGATTTGGAGGAAGGGGCCGTCAGCGACGATATTTCCGCCGCGGCCGACAACGAACTGGTCAAACTGGTCAACAAGATCATCATCGACGCCTATCAGCAGGGCGCGTCGGATATTCACATCGAGCCCGGTCTGGGCAAGGACAAGGTGTTGATCCGCTTCCGTCGCGATGGTTCGCTGGCGAAATACATCGAGGTTCCGGCCAGCTACCGCAATGCCATGGTGGCGCGCCTCAAGATCATGTGCGACCTCGATATTGCCGAGCGGCGCAAGCCGCAGGACGGCAAGATCAAGTTCAAGAAATATGGCCCGCTGGACATCGAACTGCGGGTGGCGACGATTCCCTCGACCGGCGGCGTCGAAGACGTCGTGATGCGTATCCTTGCGGGCGGCGAGCCGATTCCACTGGACAAGCTGGGTGTGCTGCCGACCAATCTGGTCAAGCTCAAGGCGACCATTTCCAAGCCTTACGGACTCTTCTTCGTCTGCGGACCTACCGGTTCCGGCAAGACCACGACGCTGCACTCGGTGCTGGGTTATCTCAACACGGTGGACACCAAGATCTGGACCGCCGAAGATCCCGTCGAAATCACTCAGAAGGGCCTGCGCCAGGTTCAGGTCAACAAGAAGGTAATGGACTTCCCGATGGTGATGAAGGCCTTCCTTCGTGCCGACCCGGACATCATCATGGTGGGCGAAATGCGCGACGCCGAGACCACCGGCATCGGTATCGAGGCCTCGCTGACCGGCCACCTGGTGTTCGCCACCCTGCACACCAACAGCGCGCCGGAATCGATCATTCGCCTGCTCGACATGGGCATGGACCCCTTCAACTTCTCCGACGCCCTGCTCGGGATTCTGGCTCAGCGCCTGGCCAAGCGCCTGTGCAAGTGCAAGGAGAGCTACACGCCGGACGCCGATGAAGTGCGGCTGTTCATGAAGGAGTATTGCAGCGAACTGGACAACACTGCGCCTTTCCTCAAGGACAAGGATGCGGCCTACAAGGCAACACTCGAGCGGCTGATCAAGGACTACGGCAAGGACGGCCACCTCGTCTTCACCCGGGCCAAGGGCTGCGATACCTGTGGTGGCAGCGGCTACAAGGGGCGTGTCGGCTTGCATGAGTTGATGATTGGTACCGAGCCGATGAAAAAATTGATCCAGGAGCACGCCCGCGTCGCGCAGTTGTTCGCCCAGGCGCTCGAGGACGGCATGCTGACCCTGAAGATGGACGGTCTGGAAAAGGCCCTGCAAGGGGTGACCGATCTCAAGCAGGTAAGGGCCGTCTGCATCAAGTAAGGAATGAACATGGAGAATTCCAGCGACCTGATTCGCCGTCTTGAGCAGTTGAATGCCATTGGCGCGGCGCTCTCCAAGGAGCGCGACATCAATCGGCTGCTCGAGAGCATCCTGATCGCGGCCAAGACCATTACCCATGCCGATGGCGGAACGCTGTACCGCATGACCGAGGACGGCCATGCGCTGCGTTTCGAGATCCTGCGCACCGACTCCCTGCACATAGCGATGGGCGGCACAACCGGCAAAGCCATCAACTTCCCGAACCTGCCGCTGACCAACGAGAAGGGCGAATCGAATGACTCGATGGTGGCCGCCTACGCCGCCATCCACGACAAGACAGTCAATATCGCCGATGCCTATACGGAGGCGGGTTTCGACTTTTCCGGCACGCGCAGCTTTGACGAGCGCACCGGCTACCGCTCGCAGTCCTTCCTCACGGTGCCGATGAAGAACCACGAGGGCGAGATCATCGGCGTCTTGCAACTCATCAATGCCCAGGACCCGCAAACGCATCAAGTCACCCCGTTTTCGTCGGCCGACCAGAGCCTTGCCGAATCGCTCTCCTCGCAGGCGGCCATCGCCCTCACCAACCGGCTGCTGATCACCCAGCTTGAAGAACTTTTCGAGGCCTTCATCAACCTGATCAACCTGGCGATCGACGAAAAATCGCCCTATACCGGCGGCCATTGCCAGCGCGTGCCGACTCTTACCATGATGCTGGCCGAGGCGACAGATGCCATCCAGGAAGGTCCCCTGGCATCGTTCCACATGGATGAGCGCGATCGCTATGAACTCAAGATCGCCGGTCTGCTGCACGATTGCGGCAAGGTCACGACGCCGGTGCATGTGGTCGACAAGGCCACCAAGCTGGAGACGCTCTTCGATCGCATTCATCTGATCGACACGCGTTTCGAGGTGCTCAAGCGGGACGCGGAGATCCACGCCTTGCGCAAGCAGCTTGCCCTGCGTGACAGCGTCGACGCCGCGGCAGAAGCCCGGGTCTGGCAGGAATTCCAGGATGATGTCCAGGCGCTGGACGCGGATCGCGACTTTTTGCGCAAGACCAACGTTGGCGGCGAGGCCATGAAAGAAGCCGACCAGCAGCGTGTGCGCGACATCGGCAGCCGCCGCACTTGGCGCAACGTCGATGGCGTCGACACCGAGTTCCTTACCGCCGACGAGATCGAGAACCTTACCATTCGTGCCGGCACCCTGACGATGAAGGAGCGCGACATCATCAATCACCACATCGTCGCCACCATCAAGATGCTGGAGCAACTGCCGTGGCCGCGGCATCTGGTCAAGGTGCCCGAATACGCCGGCGGGCATCACGAGCGCATGGATGGCAAGGGCTATCCCAAGGGACTGACCCGCGAGCAGATGTCGGTGCAGGCACGCATGATGGGCATCGCCGATATTTTCGAGGCGCTTACTGCCCGTGACCGGCCCTACAAGCCGGGTATGAAACTGTCACAGGCCATGGGCATCATGGCGAAATTCAAGAAGGGCGGCCACATCGATCCCGACCTCTTCGATGTGTTCGTCAAGCAGGGCGTCTATCGGCGTTACGCGGAACAGTTCCTTGATGCGGGGCAGATCGACGAGGTGGATGAGGCGGCCCTTACCGGGTAGCTCCATTCCGCGGGATTGATTGCGGTCCCGGCATTGCATGTATGCGCTGTCCAGTCTCTAACATCGCCGCCGTAACGCCAGCGCCGACTCTTTAACAGCGCGCCGGATTCTCAAGGGGATCTGCTAGCCCTCTCGCCGTGCCTGCCGGAGCTTTGTTGCGGCATCGCGACATGACCCAACGCGGCAGCAAAGTGACGTTTTTTGTCAAAAAAATGTCGCGTGACTGGTCAGAGGCCTGCATAGGCATGGATTTTCGCTGGCACAGCTTGTGCTCTATCCAGTCCAGCGACACCCGTCGCGCTTTCTCCAGGAGAAATCATATGAGCAAGTTGCAAAAAGGCTTTACCCTGATCGAACTGATGATCGTGGTTGCCATCATCGGCATTCTGGCCGCCATCGCCATTCCGCAGTTCACGGAGTACACCAAGAAGGCCGAGAACAAGGCCGCCCAGTCGGACGCGAAAAACGTACTGACTTCGGCGATTGCAAATTCGACCTGATTCAATCAACGGATATTTATTTTTCTATCTGGTTGGTTCGATCCTTATACAAAGGAAATTAAATGAAAAAGATACTTTTGGTTGGTGTGGTTTCCAGCATTTTTTCGGCAAGCGTGTTTGCCGCGGCCTGTACCGGTACCGGCGGCGCACAGACGGTAGCGGCGCCGACGTCGACCACCGGCCCGACCGGCGAGCTCTGCGTCTGCAACGGCGGCACGGCGATCAAGAGCACCGTCAATGGCGGTTCCGGCACCCCTGTCGCGACGCCGGTGTTCATCAAGACCGGTTTCGACGTCCAGTGTTCAAATAACACCTTCGTCAGCTACAACGAAGTTTCCAACACCGCATTTGCCGTGGGATCGGGCTCGATCAAGGGCAACCAGTCCTTCGCCGGCAACAGCAATGGTGGCGCGGTCGGGGTTAACGCGAAGTGCACCGGCACCAACGATGCATGTACCGCTGCCAACGTGACGTCGGCTACCGCTGCCGCCGCGGCTGCCGCCGCTGGCTCCTGAGTAGTTTTGTTGTCCCTGAAAGAGCGCACCCTCGGGTGCGCTCTTTTTCTTGAGGTGGCACTATGTGGCAGTTCATGCTTTCCGCCGGGCGGGCCGGGCTTCGCAGCCGCAGCATCCAGGCCATCCTGATCCTCGGCGCCCTGCTGGTCGGCATCGCCTATCTCGCCGCGTCATTTTCTCCGCGCCAGCCGCAGACGGTGGCCCTCGATGTGGGCCTGTCCGGACTGCGCATTACGCTGGTTCTTTTTTCCCTGTTCTGGGTGCAGGAACTGGTTGCGCGCGAAATCGAGCGGCGCACCGTCCTGTTCGCCCTGACCTATCCGGTGGCCCGTGGCCACTACATCATCGGGCGCTACCTCGGCGTGCTGGGCTTGATTGCCCTGGCGGCGGTGCTGCTTGGGATGCTGCTCTGGCTGGTGGTGCTGACCCTGGGTAAGGGGTATGTCCAGGGGTTCGCGGTGGTGCTGGGCGCCCCGTACTGGTTGACCGTGGCGGGCTTGTGGGCCGACGCAGCAGTGGTGACGGCTTTTGCCCTTTGGGTGGCCACCTTCTCCACGGTGCCGATGCTGCCCCTGGCGCTGGGGCTGGCGTTCGCTGTTGGCGGCAAAAGTTTGGGCGCGGTTGCCGAATATCTGTCCAAAGGGGCGGATGGCGACCTGGAACTGATGCGTCTGGCGCCCATCATCGATGCCATACAGTGGGTGCTCCCCGACCTGTCGCGGCTGGATTGGCGCAACTGGCCGATGTACGGTCTGGTGCCGGACGGTCAGGTGGCGGGGCTGGGTTTGATTCTGGCGGTGAGCTATGCGGCCTTGCTGCTTACCCTGGCGGTGATGACCTTCACGCGCCGGGACTTCGAATAGTCGGCGCTGGCATGACGGCGAGATTGCAGTACAAGACATGGCTGATGGCGCTGGCGCTGGCGGCGGTATTTGTTTCCACCTCCGAGCGACTCAAGTCCGCGCCTCGGCAATCCGTCTCTGTCGAGATGCAAGTGGCCTTGCCCTTGTTTGTGCAGGTGTTCATGGCCATGGGCGACCGCTACCTCGCCGCCGACCTTGCGGCGATTCGCGCGCTGGTGGTGGCGCCTGAGAAGATGCAGCCCGATGAATTCAAGATTCTGGGCAAGGTGCAGAAGGATGTCTCCTGGCTGAATCCGGCCCACGAAGACAACTACTACACCGCTTTCGCCATCCTGACCCAGTACGGCGAACTCGATTCTGCGCAGACCATCCTGGCGAGGGCGGGTCGCGTTCGCTACTTCGATTACCAGCCGTCTTTTTTTTACGCCTTCAATCTTTGGTACCACAAACATGACCCAGCCGGCGCGGCGGCCTGGATGCTTGAAGCCGCGGAAAAGCTACCCGACCCCGATCAGCGCCTGACCATGCAGAACTTGGCGGCGCGCTGGATGGACAGGGCGCAGGACACGGAACTTGCGATCCGCGTGGTCGAGGCCATGGCGAAGGAAGCGCGGCGCAAGGATTTTCGCGCCTATCTGGAACTTCGCGTGGTGCGCCTGCGTCAATTGCATCAACTGCGCACCGCCGCCGCCGCGTACCGCGAACGCTTTGGCAGACCCTTGCCCAATCTGCAGGAACTGGTCAATTCAGGCATGCTTCCCGTTCTGCCGCAAGATCCGTTCGGCTTCGGCTTCGGTTTCGACCCGCAAGGCGAAATCGTGCTGCGTACCTCACCTCCCTGATCATGACCATCGCCATTGACATCCACGAACTGCGCAAGACCTATCCGCGAAACTGGGCTGCTCCGCCCTTCGAGGCGCTCAAGGGGATTTCGCTGACCGTTGCAGAAGGCGAAGTGTTCGGCTTCATCGGCCCCAACGGCGCGGGGAAAAGCACCACGATCAAGATACTCACCGGGGTCATGTTGCCTACGGCCGGTTCCGCTGCCTTGTTCGGCGTCGATGTTACCCGGCCGGAAGCGCGGCGCGGCCTCGGTTACGTGCCGGAAAATCCCAGCCTGCCGGACTACCTGACGCCGATGGAAATCCTTTCCATGGGACTGGCCTTGCATGGCCGCAAGCCAGACCAGGCCGACAGGTACTGCCTGCACTGGCTGGAGCGGTTCGGCCTGGGCGAGGCCGCGAGAAAGGTGGTGCGCGGCTTTTCCAAAGGCATGGCGCAACGCACGGCGCTGGCGCATGCGATGGCGGGCGAGCCGCGCCTGCTGATCCTGGACGAACCCTTGTCCGGACTCGATCCGATCGGTCGACGCGATGTGGTGGAGATTCTTGCGGAATATCGTCAGAAGGGCGGCACCATTTTTCTGACTTCCCATGTGTTGCACGACGTGGAACGTCTGGCGAATCGCTTCGGGCTGATCCACAAGGGCGAGTTGCGCGCGGTTCGCGCACCGGGCGAACTGGTCGGCGCGGACGACAGGGTGCTGGTACGCAGCGAGGGAACTGCTCCGGCCTGCGACGGCATGGTGTCCGAGCCCGGCGGGCGCTGGGTGGTCGAGGTGCCGCGTCCGCAACTGTGGCAGGTGCTGGCGGCAATTCAGGCGGCTCAACATACCCTGATCGAGATCAAACCTACCTTATCCCTGGAAACCGCTTTTCTTCGCGTCGTCCAGGAACCGCAAACCGCCTGACGTGAGCACCGCCTTGCCATGGTGACCTTCAGCCCAGAGGTCTATCGCGCCTACGTCGCCGCCTTCGCATTGATCGCGGCGATGATGGTTGCCCGTTCGCAACACAGTCTGGACTGGTCGGCGGATGTGGTCCTGACGGCGGGATTTTCAGATTTTCTGGTGGTCGCCTTCCTGGCCTTGGCCTATGAGGTGGTGAGGCGCCTTGCCGGGCCGGATACGTTGCTCGGACGCGTGAATCGCCTGGTTCACTTGATACTGGCTATTGCGATCATTGTGGTGACCGGGCTGGCCCAGGCGCTGTTTCTCAAGACCGGCGAGGTGCTGAACCCCGACATCCTGTTTTTTTTCCTGCGGCGATCACGTGATCTGGCCGATGTGGCAACAGGGGCCGTTGACCAGGAACTTATTTCGATCCTGCTGCTGTGTATCGGTATCCTGCTGCTGGGCAGCTTGCGGTTTTCGCAGCGCTTATTGATCGGAGCGCAATATCTTGTTTTCATTTTGCCGATCGGACTGGTGTCCGCGGGCACCCTGGTTTCTTCGGAAGCGGCGATCGAGGAGCGGGTTGCCTTGCCCGAGCATCTGGCCGCAAAGAATTTGTACCGGGGACAGTACGAGGATTTCTTTGCGAGGCAGCTGGCCTGGAACAAGTCAGAGACAGCGAACTGGCGGAAGGGAATTCTCACCGGGATGTCGGTTGGTTCCGCGCTTGGAAATGCCGAATACCAGGCGCTAGCCAAGCAGCAGACCGCCGCGACGATCTATGTGGCGCCGCATGCTCCGCAGCCTGCCGCGAAACCACCCAACATATTGTTCGTGTTGCTGGAATCCGTGCGCCATGACGCGCTCGGCGTCCATGCGGCGGCCGGCGAAAAGCAGCCTTCGGACACGCCGTTCCTCGATGAAGTCGCCCGCCAGGGCTGGATGGTGGAGCGCGCCTACACGACGGTGCCGCACACCTCGAAGGCGCTGGTCGGCATCTACTGCGGCACCTTTGCCCGCTTCGAAACCGACATCACGGAAGCGCGCCCCGGCAACCTGCCGCTGGCCTGCCTGCCTCGCCTGCTGGCTGGCGCCGGTTATCGCAGCGCGCATTTTCAGACTGCACCGGGGACATTTGAGGATCGCCTCCAGTTTCTCGCCAATGTCGGGTTCGATGATCGCTTTACCCAGGAGTCAATTGCCGGCAAGGACTGGACAAAGCTGGGTTATCTGGGCGTCGATGATCGCGCCATGATCGCGCCGGCCATCGACTGGATGCGCAGCCAGTCGGCGCAGGGAACGCCTTTCTTTGCTTCGATGCTGACCATCACGGCACACCATCCGTATGCTTCTCCCGGCAACATCCAGGCTGTTCACGATCCGGCGCAGGCCAGAGACGCGTACATCAAGGCAGTGCGCTACACGGACGACGTGGTCAGGGAACTCTTCGCCGAAATGCGCCGGCATGGCCTGCTCGACAATACCCTGGTCGTAATAACCGGTGACCATGGCGAGGCGTTTTCCGAGCATGGCCAGATCGCGCACAATGGCGTGGGCTATGAAGAGGGAATACGCGTGCCGCTGATCCTCTATGGCGCTGCCCTCGGCAAGCCGCAGGTGATCCGGGGCCTGCGCCAGCACATCGACATCATGCCGACGGTGCTGGATCTTGCCGGCATCGGGTTTTCCGGAAAGCTTCCGGGCAAAAGTCTGCGTGGCGATCCTTTCGGTCATTCCGATCTGATAACTTTCTGCTTCTACAATGACTACTGCCTGAACCACTTGTCCGCTGACGGCGGCAAGGTTCTGTTCTTCTACGGCAAGCGGACACTGGAGATGTATGACTTGAGCGCGGATCCCAAGGAGCTGCGGAACCTGTACGCCGCTGACACGCATGCCAATGCCGCGCAGAGGCTGGGCGTTGCGGTACGGATGAAAAAATCCTATGAACTGGCGTATCACCCTGTTGCAAACCCTGATGCTGTTGGCCGCAAGATCCCTTGAACCTGGTGTGAAAGTCGGCGCTGATGGGACGGCGCGGCAGGAAGTGCCGGCCGGCGCGATGGGGTGCACCGCGCTTCCGGCGCTGGTATTGCCCAGAGAATGGTCATGAGCGCTACGGATTCGCCCGCGTCGAGATCAGATCTGTTGCCCGCTTGCGGGCTCGCCATGCTTTGCGGTGCCCTGATCTTTTATATCATCTCCAGCTTTTTTCGGCCGACGCCGTCATACAACGCGTTTGCCGCTGAACCGATTTTTCTGTTGGCCGGCCCGCTGGTACTGTGGCAGTTCCTGAAAGGAAACCGCATCGGCGCGATGCGTAATTCCCCGGGTGCCGGTCTGGCGGCAGCACTGCTGTTGCTTGGAGCGGTGTCCACCCTGCTGGCGGAAGACCCGGTCGAAGCCTGGAATCGGCTGCAGCTTTACTACGCCTGCGCGTTGTTGAGCGTGGGGGTGTACCTGGCCTGCCGGGACAATGTCAGTCCGGTCGTGGTGACGTTTCTGCTGGCCATTGCGCTGGTCCATGCGTGGTTCCTGGCGGAGCTGATGTCATCCATCTACGCATGGGAGGGGCGGAGGTTTGTGCCTCAGGGTGTTGCCACAAACTATTTTGCGCACATCCGCCATTTCGGCTATCTGGGGTTTCTTGCCGCCTGTGCCAGCACGAGCGTGACTCTGTTGAGCGAACGTCGTTTTCTAAGGTGGATAGGCTTCGTGCTTGGCGTGCTGGCAGTGTATGGACTCATTCAATTCGGGTCTCGCGGCGCATTCCTCGCGTGGCTTGTTTTCGCTGCCCTGTTGTTCGCAATTGTTCCCGCCAAACGGCATTTTGTCTTGTCGTGTGTGGTAACGGTTTCGCTAGCAAGCCTTGCTGTTCAATATGTCGATACGAGCCATCCGTTTCCCAACAAGCATCAGCAAAGTGTCTTTACAAGACAATCGGTTGGGTGGGATCATTTGGAATCGACGCGAGTACGCAT
This sequence comes from Betaproteobacteria bacterium, assembly GCA_012026675.1. Classification (GTDB taxonomy): domain Bacteria; phylum Pseudomonadota; class Gammaproteobacteria; order Burkholderiales; family Rhodocyclaceae; genus Sulfuritalea. The sequence continues at coordinate 21,122 of VEPA01000205.1, forward strand.
TGACTTATGGCAGGCCAGCTTGCTTCAAATCATCAAGCGCCCCGTGCTTGGTCATGGGCCGGATGGCTACGTCCTTAGCCGGTGTTGCCCAAAAGGAACTGTCCAGCCGCACAATTCCCTGATCCAGTTCATGTTTGAGTTTGGCATCCTGGGAACCGGCATTGCCCTGGCGGCGCTTGGAGTCTTTCTCTGGCGGCCATTGAAATTGTTGCGCATCAGCCTTGCCCGTGGGCAGCCTGATATTACGCTGGGCATACTGGTATCTTTGCCCGCCAGTCTGCTAGTGTTTTCAATGGTTGACGGCTTGCTTTATCACGCTGTTCCCTTGCTGAACTTTTCAATAATGATGGGGCTGCTCGGCGCCGCCGCCTCGTGGCGTCGTGACGATATTTTCGAGGTGGCATAAGTCAGTTCAGTATGCACTGCGATCGACAAAGCCCCTGGCGACTGTCAGTCCGATGATCTTGAGGTCCAGCCAAAGAGACCAGTTCTCGATGTAGTGGAGATCGTATTCGACACGCTTCTGCATTTTCAGCAGCGTATCTGTTTCTCCTCGGTAGCCGTTGATCTGCGCCCACCCGGTGATGCCCGGCTTGATCTTGTGCCGCGCCATATAGCGATCAATCAGGGCCTTGTACTGCTCATTGTGTTCGAGGGCATGCGGTCGCGGACCGACGATCGACATCTCACCCTTTAACACATTTAAGAATTGCGGCAGTTCGTCGAGGCTGGTCCTTCGCAGAAAGGCGCCGAAGCCTGTGATCCGGGCATCTGCTTTATGTGCTTGCGTGACCATCCCGGATGGTTCGGTGTGCATCACCATGCTGCGGAATTTGAGTACCGTAATTTCTTCTCCTCCGATGCCTAGACGGCGCTGTCGAAACAATATTGGTCCCGGCGAAGACAGCTTCACGCCCACGGCGATCAGGAGCATCAGTGGACTGACCAGAAGCAGTATCAGTGAAGCGAGAACAAAGTCCTCAAGCGATTTTACGATCCGGTCTATCCCGTCCATCCCGGAAGAGCTCAGGCTGATCATCGGGATACCCGCCACTTCAACGATCGAATGATTGAGCAGTTGAAAACTTGATACATCGGGTACGTAGCGCACATCTGCCGTCGAATGGCGCAAGGCATGTTGTACGTGGTGAATTGTTGCCTCGTCGCGCAGCGGGACAGCGATCCATACCTGTTCGACACCGTCACCGACAAGTCGTACCAGATCGGCAAGATCGTCACTTCCGTGGATCTGCCCTGCAGGAGCAGATACCGCCCCACGGTCGTCTGGCACTGATTCCGGCGGGATAATCCCGGCTACCACCAACCCTGCCCATGGCGCATCCGCCAGCCAGGCAGACAGTTCATCAGCCTTCTCCCTGCTAGCAACAATCACTACCCGCCGCTGGTTGAAGCCACGACGTCTCAGCGCATGAAGCACCGATCGCAAAACGGCGCGGCTCAAGGCAAGGAGGATCCAGCCCATCACCAGCCAAATCAGGAACCACCCGCGCGAGAACTCCGGTCCCGTTTTGGTCAAAAACGCAAAAAGTGTCAGGACCATCAGCGTTGCCGGCCACGCCAGCGTAATGGTCCGGATTTCATCCCCAATGGAACGGCCGCGCCAGACCTTGTACATGCCAAAGGCGGGAAACATGATCAGGCACAACAGCACCGCCAGGACCATGCCAATGCGGTACCCAGGCAGTTGCGGTGTCTCGCCAAGATAAATCAGGCTCGCCAGCCACCCGGCCAGTATCACCACCATGGCGTCGGCCGTGCGCAAGGACATGTCCCACAATGTTGCGTAGTCTCTGAGAATGCCTCTGTATCGCATATGTTCTCTGATTTAGGGGGCCATTCAGATCGTCAATAGGTTGTACCGACGATTCGGGTTCGAAGTCTGCTTCTGGCGCAGTCCGGCGCAACGGCAGGTGAAACTGCACGTGCCCTATTCATCGACCAGTTCCCTAAGTTGCGACTCAACATGTCCCAGCACGAAGTCGCGCCGGAAATTTCGCTCGGCGTAATCCCTGGCACTGGCCCCGAGCCGGGCGCGAAGTGCCGGATCGCGCGCCAGCCGTAGAATCGCGTCAGCGAATTCTGTGACGTCGCCGGGCCGCACAACGAGTCCGCAGCTTTTCACGATGTCGGCCAGCTCAGTTCCGCTGCGCGCAGTGGCGACCACCGGCCGTCCGCTGGCCAGCATTCCGGTCAGCTTCGACGGCATTGCGAATTCCGTGACTCCATCACGCTGTGGCAACAGATGAATATCCGCCATGCGCAACAGCTCGCCAAGCCGGGTCGCCGGCTGAGCATCCAGGAATCGTACGTTTGGCAGTTTTTCGCATCGAGCCATAAGATCACCGCGCCCGGGCCCGTTTCCGCAGAAGACAAAGGCCAAATTTGGTGTCTGCGCCACCCGAGCGGCAACCTGGAACAGCAGTTCCAAGCCTTGCTTTTTTCCCATACTGCCAGAATAAAGCGCCACGATGGTGTTATGGCTCAGCCCGAGATCGTTCCGGAGGGCATGGTCCGGCTCAAGCGACGATGCCGGGTCCATATCGGTCCAGTTGCGAAATTCGACCAAATGGTCTGGGGCGACTCCCTTGGCCAGTGCCCGTTCAAGCATGCGACGCGAAATGGTCGAGACACGATCGAATTTGCGCATCAGCCAGCGCTCGCAAGCCAATGCCGCCCGGCGTAGCGTCGTTCCGGGCAGCATCCCGAGGTGAAAAGCGGCATCGATCTCATAATCCTGCACATGCAACCATGAACGCGCGCCGCAAAGTCGAGCCGTCATCAGAGCGCCTGGTGCGCATAAAATCGACGGCTCTACCACCCACACGACATGCGGTCGCCACAGGGTCTGGAGCAGAATTGCCGGCAAGCTCGAAAGCGCAAAGCTGAACAAGTGAATAAGCCGCTTAACGCCGGAAGGTTTGCATGGTACCCAGATCGGGCAGCGGATGACCCGCAAACTGCCGGTTGCCTCGGCGCCCTTTGCAGGCGAAGCAGCAGTCTCGGTGCCGGTGTATTTCCAGCCGGAAAAGCCTGCCCATACGCTCCAGTCAGGATAATAAGGCGGTGCCGTCACAACACGCACCTGGTGGCCGTTTGCAGCCAGCCATTCCGCAAACTCGCCAGTGTACTTTCCGGTCCCGGTCAGCTCTGGAGCAAAGTTTATTCCGTAAATCAGGATTCGCATGATCCGGGTGACGTCGTTTCGGTAGGAAAACGTCGTTCATCGACCAACGCAACGCGCTCAAACAGAAAGTCGGCTTGAAGGCAGCGGCCGCTGTCGTCGTAGGCAGGGTTGTGTATGCCAGAGACATTAAATCCGTGATCTTCGAGCAGCGAAATGACGTCGGACGCCAGCTTTTGTCCCGTATAGAGTTCAATGAACGAACACTCGCAATAGATGCTTTGAAAAGCATGCAACCGGCCAAGGCAGCCGAGTAGCGCTTCATACTCAAACCCCTGCACGTCGAGCTTTAGCAGGGCCGGCGACTCGACTTCATTTTCACCAATCAATGCGTCCAGTGGTCGTACCTTCACGATTTCCTGTGCGACCTCCTCAGTGCCGGGAAACAGCCGTGATTGCTCCGCCGAGATTCCAAGCAAGGAGGATGAATCATCCCGTCCCGACACATGCATCAGCCGTTGTTCTGCATCAGGTCCGATCGCGGAAACATGTAATAGCACCCTGGATTCCATCCCGACGGCACGCCGAAACACCGTAGCAGCCTCTTGAAGTGGCTCAAAGGCTATGATTCGGGCACGGCTCCACTCGATCGCCGCCAATGTGAATTGGCCCCGATTGGCGCCGATATCGACAATCGTCTTCCAGGGCCGGTCCAATATCGACCGGTGCTCGGAGCCGGCCAGGACCCCAGTGCGCATCAGCGCCAACAGAAGGCGTGGCCGGACCAACACCGCCATCAGCTTGCGAATGCGCAACAACAGCAGAGAGGTTCTAGCCATTGTGTGCCAGACCCGGATTCCGGACATGTCTTGCGGCGCCATGATCAGCCATCACGGCGGCTCAGATATGAAGTCGTTCGATTCCGCAGTCCGCGCAGAACATAGTGGATGTTGCCGGCGCAAGCCGTAAGCACTAAGCGGCGCAACTGGAAGAACCTTCGCACGACAGACGAAGGTTCTCGTCCTGCCAGAATTCTCTGGTACTCCATGTCAAACACTTCCTGCTGGTTCGCGGTCTTTGTCTGGTCGTGCAAACGCAGCCCGCCCCACGTCTGATTGACATGGGCCGCGCGCCTTACTCTGAGCAATCGCAGAAACCAGTCATAGTCGAAACCGCAGCTCAGCGACTCGTCCAAATACCCGATTTCCTGGTGCACCTCTTTGCGCCAAAATGCGGCTTGATTGGTCAACCTCATTCCTTCGGCCAAAATCGAGTGGTAGGTAGGGCGAACGTACTTGAGGTCGCGGAGTACTTTGTCATCGGGGTCGAGCAAATTCATATCGCCTATGAGGAGCCCGGCCGCGGCGTGCCGGGATGCTGCTGCGACCAGGCTCGAAAAACAGCCGGGATAGTATATGTCATCAGAATTCTGCCAGCCGACCCAGTCTCCCGTCGCCATGAACAGTCCCTTGTTGATGGCGTGCGCCTGCCCCCGATCCGCCTCGCTTACCCAGAACGCCAGACGGTCTTCATATTTGCGGATTATCTCTACGCTGCCGTCGGTGGAGCCGCCGTCGATGATGATGTATTCAAGGTTTGGGTATCCCTGATCCAATACCGACAAGATCGTGCGTTCAAGATACCTCGCCTGATTGAAACTGGGAGTAACAACGGTGATACGGGGTTGCTCAGTCGTCATGGCCGGAAAAACAGTCCGTTCAAACCAGTTTTAGATAGACTGCCAATGTGTCGGCCGCGCAGCGATCCCACGAGAAGCAGGCCAGGCGATCCCTGCCTTTCGCGATCAGAAACCGACGGCGACTATCCGATCCGACAACGCTCTCGATCGCCTCGCGCAGGCTTTCCGGATTCCCAGGGCCGAAATACTCCCCGGCATCTCCTACAACTTCCGGAATGGACCCGGCATTGCTGCAAATCACCGGGCAATCATAGGACATGGCTTCAAGGGGAGGGAAGCCAAAACCTTCGTAAAGCGAGGGGTAGACAAAGGCCGCCGCCGACCGGTAGTACTTTTCAAGTGCAGCATCGCTCCCACCGACCTGGGCCACTTGACTGGAATTGAGGCCGAGGGCGTCAATTTCCTGCAATTCGTTCGGTTGAAATGCGCCGCCGCCAAAACAGATTAGCCTGAAGTCGTTTCGAAGTTGCGGGGACGCTGCAAACGCAGCAAGCAGGCATGAAAAATTCTTGTATCCGCCACGGCTGCCGACGTAGAGCAGGAATGATTCCCCTGGGGGCGATTCCGTTTCGCCGCCGGACTCCGTGTTGGTGGCCATCAAGGTGTATCCATGATGAATTACCGTGGTCTTGTCGATGGGCAATCCGAGAATTTCAATCGCATCGCGCCGCGTGGATTCCGAAACGCATATCACGTGGTCGGCGCGTTGTGCCGCCATCGCCTTGTATCGGGCGGTCCGGTCGGCACTGGGAAAAAATTCCGGAAATTTTTCGTGGATCATGTCGTGAATCGTCACGACGCGCCTTGCGTTCCTTGAACCAATGCAGTATGGAAAGAAGTAGGTTTCGTGAATAACATCAGGATTCGACTGATACAGCATTGCGTTTCCCGCCAGCACTGCCAGAAGCCGTCGCGGCCGGTTGCCGATATTCCACTGCGGCCCGCGATACCCTGACACCAGGCCCTTGGGAAGCATTGTCAAGTAAGCATTGACGTGGAAGGGCGCAACGATGGAAACGTCGGTGTCGGGTTTCTTCGCGATACGGTCGGCTATTTCGCAAAAATAACGCGACACGCCCCCGTATGTCTGGAACGACCATATCTGTGGATCGTAGGCGATCTTGATCGTTTTTGAGCTGGCCACTTCAGCCGATTCTCTTCAGCATTGTTTCATGGTCGATTATCGTTTTTGTTCCCAATAGCCAGCGAACACACCAAGCTGAAGCAGGAGCGATCCAGCGGTTTGTAACTGCATACAGCAAAAGGTGGTTAATCGGCTTCTTCGAAAAGATATGCACGCCATTGGCGCTGGCAAACCGGAGACCCAACTTTGCTGCCAAGACGTCGAGAGTCCGCCGCTGAAAAAAGCCGATATGCTGCCCGGTGGCAAATGAGTAATACCACCACGCGCCCGGTTGTGGCGGCAAGCCCTCGTACAATTCAGTCGTAAACAGGAACGACTCGGCGCCTGTATTGGCAAGGGTTTCCTCTATGAAGGCACCTGGATCTGTTAAATGCTCGATTACTTCAACCGCGGTAACGGCCTGGCATTTGCCTTTCGACGCATCGAATTCAAAGCCGGCCGCGAGCAGGTTGTCGCAATACTTGTCGGCCCAAAAGAAATCAAACCCGAAATCCCGCATTAGCCGAACCAGCATGCCGTAGCCGCCCGCAGCGTCCAGATAGCGACCATTGCCTCGTTCGCCCATTGCCCAGTACAGAGCGCTGGCAAACTTGCATGCGAGGGAGACGTTACGCATTACCAATCCGGTATCTGCTACGGCAATTGCCCGCGAATAGGCTTCATGGAGCCAATAAGGTTCATGTGCACGCAGGAACCCGCAACCGGTGCAGACTTCAAATACCGCCTGATGCTTGCCAATTACCTGGGTTGTAAAGCAGGCAGTCATGCTGCCACTACAAATAGGGCATGCCATTATTTCATTGAATACTCATTGACCTCGCAGCCATCCGGCAAGTTTTTTCAATATGCGAGTGGTTAGTGGTGACTGGAAATACTGCTTGCTGTATTGATCTGCCCGGGTGTTTCTGAAAATACCAAGCGGATGCACCAGCGGGAACGTAATTGCGGTGCGTGGCAGATTGGCGACTATGCTTGCCCGTGTAGTGTGCGTTGCGTCCGCGTCGAAGCCCAGGTTTGAAATCACATTCACTGTCGGGAGAATGCTGATGCGGCCCGCCATCCAGTTGGCGAAGACCCATTGATAGTCCCAGGTGTCAATTTCGCCCCTGTACGCTCTCTCAAAAATATCTTTCCAGTCGGACGCTTCATTTGCGTTGCCTACCATGTCGGTCAGCCAACCCCCATCCCGTATGGCCGGCCATTTGGAAAGACTAACGTCGTAGCTGTCTATCCAGCGATCGCGCCAGGTGGCCCAGCCCCAAACATGGAAGTACTTCGAGAAGTAGTAGCTATCGTCATTGCGGCGGCGACCAAACTGGAAGTTGTCGCCACTGATCATGCCGATACGCTGATCGTATCTGTACCGGTCCAATAATTCCTCGCAGAATCTGAAGAACGTCGGATCGGGCAAGCAATCATCTTCCAGGATGATGGCTTCTTCCACTTGTTCGAAAACCCAATCTATTCCGCTCGACACCCGCTGCTTGCAGCCGAGATTCACGTCAGAAAAGTTGGTAAGAATCTCGCAATCCCAATCGACACATTCCAGAATCGCGCGTGTAGCCAACACTTTTTCCATTTCTCCGGGGCGGTTAAGCCGTGCCCCATCAGCCACTACCAGCAGCTTGGGCGGTTTTGCCCTGGCAATTTCAGCAAAAACGCGCTTCGTGGTGTCTGGTCGATTGAAGATGATAAAGGCAACCGGGGTAGTCAATTGAAACTCAGCCATGCAGCATCTTCCCGGGGCAATCGAGAATCCGACGCTGCCCATGTTCCGAGCTTACCTTTGGTTGTCTACCGGGTTTCTTGCGGGGCGGCGTGATATCGGGTTCCAGACGATTGGCATGCGGCACTGCGCCCGTTTGCGCGATGGTGTTGTCGGTAAAAAAAGTGGTGTTGACAGTTTTTGCATACACCGCATACCCGAGTGAACGCATATATGCAGTCACCGGGTCTGACGCCAAGTCATCGATTGTCAATCCCAGGGTTTCCACCAGTACCACCGTTGGCCGGTATTTCTGCCAGTCATTCGACTGAAGCACCTCCAGGTCGAAGCCTTCAACGTCGACGGTGAGAAAGTCGATTGCTTTCCCGCTCGGCAAATACTTTTTCAAAATTGCCGACAGTGGAACCATAGGTACATCCACCGTAGTTTCGATGGGCCAGTTATCGTTGCATCTCGCGTTCGCCAAACTCTGGTCGAATGTATTCAGGGCGGGCTCCTGGAACAAATAAAGTTTTCGCGTTCCTGCTTCCCGGGCGATCCCGCTCTCCAAGTTAATGTCTCGGGGGCGCTGTTTTCTGAATGCCGACATGCTTCCGGGCATCGCGTCGATATTTATGCCATGCCAGCCTTGTTTATAGAACAAACAAGTATTTGAAAAACGGTACGGATGATGAGCGCCAACGTCCACATAGAAGCCGTCATTTATGTGCTTGCCGCCATGCAGCTTGTATAGAAGGGAAGACAACACTCTGTCCTCGCCTTCCTGTGCATGCGAGAGCTGCCCTTTTTTGTCATGGAAATCAGTTTTTATTTTTTTTAGCATGTCGAAAATATGCTTTCCAAGCATTACCTGGGCAAACATTTTCAGGCGCTTGTTCATCCCTGGTTCGATTCTTGGAAAACACGGATTTGCGCTGCATTGGCATTATTGGTCGCCACGGTGCCTACCCCAGCCTGGATTGACGGATGACGTCATTTCATAGAATCTGGCTCTGGTTTTGCTATGAAACAACAGAGCGAGATAGGCTGCAATGCCGTATGACGCAAACGTGGCGAATGCCACGCCATTTATTCCGTAAATGGGGATGAGGAAATAGTTAAGAACGACATTCGTGGCAGCCCCCACCAGGGTGTTCAGAGTTGCCAACTTTTGCAGATTCTCGGTCAGAAACCACTGGCCGTTTGCCACACCCAACCCGACAAATATTCCCGCCCAAACGTGAATTGACAACACGACACCGCCTTCCTGATACATCGCCCCGTAAAGTGTTGCCATGATACTGTCGGCCATCAACGTAACCGGCACGGCGACACCGACAGCCAAGTAAAGCATCATGGAGTAGAGTCGCCGAAGCCTTTGATTATAAAGCTCCTGGCTCACGTGTTTTGCATTCACAATGGCAGGAAAGAGCGATGTCGCAACAATTGTTGGCACGAAATACCATGCCTCGGAAACCCTGACGGCAGCGGAGTACAAACCTACCTCCCGCGTCCCGAGCATTTCTTTGATCATGATCTGATCAATGCGCATATATAAGCTGATTGCAACACCTGAGAGGATAAGTGGCCAGGAGTTTTTGAGCATTGTTCTAGCTGTCCCCATGGCAAAGTGGCCGAAGAAGCTCCCAAGCTTCCGACGCCAATAGGCAAAAGCCAGAGACAGCGCCAGGGAAATCTGGTCTATCACGCTTACCACTACAAACCAGAGCAAATCGGCCTGGACGAAGACAAAGTACAGCTTCAGCATGGAGGAGATTGCCAGCTGAACTATTTTTGCGGCCGCTACATACTTGGCAAGAACCTTGGACTGGAAATAGAAATCCATCACATCGAAAGACTGGAAAATCAGGCCGCTGCCGATGATGAAGATATAGAGAATTGTTGTCCTGTCGTTACCGGTAAATGGCACCGCCGTCGCCAGGATACACAGGGTCAGCAAGGCTCCTGCCATTTTGAGCCAGAACGCAGTTCCGAGATAAACATCCCGCTTTTCAGGATGGTTGACCAGGTCGCGTACCACAATGCCGTCCAGGCCCAGTTTGGCAATGCTGGCGAAAAGCGTCACGAAGGCCAAGGCATAGCTATAAACGCCAAACTGCTTCGGCCCGAGGTAGCGGGCAACATAAATGACTACAAACAAGCCGGCGAATATGCGCAGGACTTGCTCACCCAACATCCACGACGCGTTTAAAAAATAACGACGGAAGCCCTGGTGACTCGCTATCTCGCAGATAACTGTTTTAATTGCGGTTAGCACTGGGGGCTATCACCCATGTCCGGGAGGCGTTTCGGTTCATGCCCAAGATAGTGCGTATGGGGCGCAAAATTGTTGTTGGGTCGTATGCATCGGGCCTCATCATTCTCGCAAGCCGAGCGTGCCACGCAAAAAACATCGTCGTTGAAAACGTCAATTTGTCGCCAGGGGAGCGCTGACCACCGTGGCAGGCAAATCTCCGATTTTTTTGAGTTCAGCTTTGACCAAATGGTATCAGAGCCTCCAGCCAGGCCCTTTGTCCCTGGCCATAAACAATCCCCTTATCCCCAAATAGAAATAATCGCATTGGCGCCAGAAGGGGAAATTGATAGCCTTGCGCCTTCAAGAATATCAATACATTCGAGGAGACTTGGCATGGCGTTGGTCAATCCGCATGGCGGCGGCAGTCTGCGACCCCTTTTGCTCGATGGCGAGGCGCTGATCGCCGAGTTGGCACGCGCTTCCTCGCTGCCCAAGGTTAAGGTCAGTTCCCGCGAAAAGGGCGACATCGTCATGCTCGGCCAGGGTGGTTTCACCCCGCTCGAAGGCTTCATGACCCACGCCGACTGGCAGGGCGTTTGCGATGGCATGAAGACGGCCGCCGGCCTGTTCTGGCCGATCCCGATCACGCTGTCAACCGACAAAAACACTGCCGCAGGCTTCCACACCGGTGGGGATATTGCCCTGATCGATCCGGACGATGGTTCGATATTGGCCACCATGAATGTGACGGAGAAATATTCGATCAACAAGGCCCACGAGTGCGCCATGGTGTTCAAGACCACCGACCTTGAGCATCCCGGCGTCAAGATGGTCATGGAGCAGGGCGATATCAATCTCGCCGGCCCGATCAAGGTGCTGTCGCTGGGCGGCTTTCCCGAGACCTATGGCGCGCTGCTGATGTCGCCCAAGGAAACCCGTACGCTGTTCGAATCCTACGGCTGGAGCAAGGTGGCCGCTTTCCAGACGCGCAACCCGATGCATCGCTCCCACGAATACCTGGCCAAGGTGGCGATCGAGACCTGCGACGGCGTCATGGTGCATTCGCTGTTGGGCAACCTGAAGCCCGGCGACATCCCCGCCGACGTGCGCACCGAGGCAATCGGCACGCTGATCGATCACTATTTCGTCAAGAAGACCGTGGTCCAGGCCGGCTATCCGCTGGACATGCGCTACGCCGGCCCGCGAGAGGCGCTGCTGCACGCGCTGTTCCGCCAAAACTATGGCTGCTCGCACCTGATCGTCGGTCGCGACCATGCCGGGGTCGGCAGCTACTACGGCCCATTCGATGCCCACGACATCTTCGACGAACTGCCCAAGGGCTCGCTGGAGACCCAGGCGCTGAAGATCGACTGGACCTTCTGGTGTTACAAGTGCGGCGGCATGGCTTCGGCCCGTACCTGTCCGCACGACGAGCAGCATCGCCTGCTGCTGTCCGGGACCAAGCTGCGCAAGATGCTTTCCGAAGGCGGCGAGGTGCCCGCGGAATTTTCCCGTCCGGAGGTGCTGGAAGTGCTGCGCGCCTATTACGCCGGTCTGGCCGAACATGAGAAGGTCGAAGTCAAGTTGTCCGGGCATTCCGCCCGCTGAGTGCTGTTTCGCGTTAAAGCCCGTTTTTTTGATCCACACCGCAACCAAGGAGTAGAAACCAAATGCCAACCTTTGTTCGTACCGAGAAGTGCGATGGCTGCAAGGGGCAGGACAAGACTGCCTGCATGTACATCTGCCCGCACGATCTGATGAAACTGGACAAGGACGGTTCCGAAACCGGCCATGCCATGAAAGCCTTCAACCAGGAACCGGAGCAGTGCTGGGAGTGCTACTCCTGCGGCAAGATCTGTCCGCAGGGCGCCATCGAATGCCGCCACTACGCCGACATAGTGCCGCTGGGCGGTTCGGTGCAGCCGCTGCGCGGATCCGACTCCATCATGTGGACCATCAAGTTCCGCAATGGCACGCTCAAGCGTTTCAAGTTCCCGATCCGCACCACGGCCGAAGGCTCAATCGATCCCTACGGCGGCAAGCCGATGCCCAAGATGTCCGAACTCACCGTTGACGGCGTATTCACCCGTGCCGTCATGGGTGGCTTCCGCGCCGGCAACCCTGCCGAACTGATTCGCAAAAAATCGACCAATCGAGGAAACGAAAATGGCTGGAACATTTGAAGCACCGGAAGTCGTCTACGAAGAACTGGACGTTCTGCTCGTCGGCGGCGGCATGGCCTGCTGCGGCACGGCTTACGAAATCATGCGTTGGGCCGAGGCCCTGAAGGCCGAGACCGGCAAGGAACTCAAGATCAAGCTGGTCGACAAGGCGGCCATGGATCGCTCCGGTGCCGTGGCGCAGGGCCTGTCCGCGATCAACACCTACATCGGCGACAAGCAGGATCCCGCCGACTACGCGCGCATGGTCTCCAACGACCTGATGGGCATCACCCGCGACGACCTGGCTTACGACGAGGGTCGCAACGTTGACGACTCCGTGCATCTGATCGAGGAGTGGGGCCTGCCGATTTGGAAGACCGACCCCGACGGTGTGCGTCACGACGGCGCCGAAGCGCAGAAGGAAGGCTTGCCGGCTCTGAAGGATGGCGGCCAGCCGGTTCGTTCGGGCAAGTGGCAGATCATGATCAACGGCGAATCCTACAAGTGGATCGTCGCCGAAGCCGCCAAGAAGGCCCTCGGCCTCGACCGCATCGTGGAGCGCGTCTTCATTGTGCATCTGATCAACGACAAGAACGATCCGACCCGCATCGCCGGCGCCGCCGGTTTTTCGGTGCGCGAGAACAAGATCTACATATACAAGGCCAAGGCCGTGATGCTGGCTGCCGGCGGCTGCGTCAACCTGTTCCGTCCGCGTTCGGTGGGCGAGGGCTCGGGTCGCGCCTGGTACCCGGTGTGGAACGCCGGCTCGACCTACGCCATGGCTGCCGAAGCCGGTGCCGAGATGACCATGATGGAAAACCGCTTCGTACCCGCCCGCTTCAAGGATGGCTACGGCCCGGTCGGCGCCTGGTTCCTGTTGTTCAAGGCCAAGGCCACCAATGCCTACGGCGAAGACTACATGGTCAAGAACAAGGAAATGCTGAACGACTACCCGCCCTACGGGCAGGCTGCCGTGCCCGCGTCCTGCCTGCGCAACCACCTGATGCTGAAGGAAATGAAGGAAGGTCGCGGCCCGATCTACATGGATACCGTCACCGCCCTGGCCAAGCTGGCCGAGACCCTGACGCCGAAGGAAGTGAAGCACCTCGAAGCCGAAGCCTGGGAAGACTTCCTCGACATGTGCGTCGGCCAGTGCGGCATCTGGGTCGGCGAGAACGTCGATCCGCGCGAGAAGAACTCCGAACTGATGCCGACCGAGCCCTACCTGCTCGGTTCGCACTCCGGCTGCTGCGGTATCTGGGTTTCGGGTCCGACCGACGTCGGAGCGCCGACCACGGAAGAGTACGACGGCGTTCCCGCGCACCTGCCGAAGGGCTGGAACTGGGGCTATCGCTCGATGACCACCGTCAAGGGTCTATTCACTGCCGGCGACGGCGTGGGTGCTTCCGGCCACAAGTTCTCCTCGGGCTCCCATACCGAAGGCCGTCTGGCCGCCAAGTCGATGGTCAAGTACTGCCTCGACAACGCCGATTTGAAGCCCGAGTTCGACGAGACCCATGAACAGATCGCTGAAACCATCTGGAGGCCGGTGCGTACTTTCCTTGAGCACAAGAACTACACCACGGCGATCGACGTCAATCCGAACTACATCACGCCCAAGATGCTGCAGATGCGCCTGCAGAAGATCATGGACGAGTACGTCGCCGGCGTTGCTACCTACTACAACACCAACGACAAGATGCTGGCCGTTGCGGAAGAGAAGCTCGAGATGCTGAAGGAAGACTCGCTCAAGCTGCGTGCCAAGGACCTGCACGAGCTGCTGCGCGCCTGGGAAAACTACCATCGCATCCTTACGGCAGAAGCCCACATGAAGCACATCCAGTTCCGCGAAGAGAGCCGTTACCCCGGCTTCTACTATCGTACCGACAAGAACTTCGTCGACGAGGAGAACTGGCACTGCTTCGTGAATTCGATCTACGACAAGCACAGCAAGAAGTGGACCTGCTTCAAGCGCAAGCACGTCGACCTCGTCGACAAGTCGAAGCTCTTCAAGGCCGCCGCGCCGCACTAAGCGTCCTGTCAGCGGTAACATGGCAGGCCGGAAGCCGCGAGGCTCCCGGCCTGTTTTCTTTATGTAACCGTAACCCCCAGACGTCACGAGGTTTCTCATGTCCCAGCCCGATATCCCGTTTCCGCAAAGCCCGGTTCTCCCCACCATGGTGGACGAGAAGTACGTCATCGAGTTCTCCTGCCACAAGGGCATTGGCTGCTGGAACGCCTGCTGTTCCAATATCGACATTTCACTGACGCCTTACGACGTGCTGCGCATGAAGACGCGGCTCGGCATCACCTCCACCGAGTTCCTCAGGGATTACACGGTGCCCTATGAATTCGACAAGGACAGCATCGCCGGCGTCAAGTTCCGCCCCGTGGAAGGGGGCACCAGCTGTCGTTTCATGAAGCCGGAAGGCTGCGACATCTACACGGACAGGCCGACCGCCTGCCGCTACTATCCGGTGGCCCTGCTGTCGATGCGCAGGCAGGACGAATATGTGGACCGCGACTCCTACGCCATCGTCAAGGAAGATCACTGCAAGGGTCACGAGGTCAATCGCCGTATCACCATTGCCGACTATCGCGAGGAACAGGGGCTGGAGGAATACGACGAGCTGGCGCGCGGCTGGCGCCAGCTGGTTCTGAAGAAGAAGTCCTCGGGGCCGCCCATCGGCAAGCCGACCCTGCGCAGCCGCCAGCTGTTCTTCATGGCCTGCTACGACGTCGACCGCTTTCGCGAGTTCGTCAGTGCGGAATCCTTCAACAAGCTGTTCGACTTGCCGCAAGCCGAGAAGGAAGCACTGCTGAAGGACGACGTCGCGTTACTGCAGTTCGCCTTCCGTTTCCTGCGCCAGGTGTTGTTCGGTGAAGAGAGCATCGCACTGAATGCCGAGGAGGCACAGCAGCGCCTGGCCAAGGTCCAGGAGAAGCGCCTGATCGAAGAACGCGAGGCCGCCAAGAAGCGTGCGCTGGAGGCCGAAACCGAGGGTGACGAAGACTTCGACTGACGCGATGCAAAAGAAAAGTCGG
>VEPA01000016.1 GCA_012026675.1 Betaproteobacteria bacterium
GGGACGGGGGGCGGGCTGCCTGCATCACCGCGCGCGCTCTCGATCATGTTCTGGATCGCCGCCTTGCCCTTGCTGGTGGTGCCTGCAATCTACTTCACGATACCCGCCGGCGAACTGCCGCATATGGAACTCTTCGCCAAACTGATGATCTGGGGCCATCCCTACATGGCACCGCTGATTCTGGTTGGCTTCCTCGGCCTGTGGGCGACGCGCCAGGCGAAGCCTGATGCAGCCAAGTCGGCCTTCATCGCTTCCTTCTCGCTGTTCGCCGTGGGCGGCGTGCTGGCTTACATGATCCAGGGCGTGAATGTGGTGATTCCGGCGCACTATCATGGCTCCACGGTGGGCGTCACGCTGGCCTTCATGGGCCTGGCCTACGTGCTGCTGCCGCAATTGGGCTTCGGCGCCGTGGAAGGGCGCATGGCGCGCTGGCAGCCCTATGTGTATGGCGGCGGCCAACTTGTCCATATCCTCGGCTTGGCCTGGTCCGGCGGCTACGGCGTGCAGCGCAAGGTGGCCGGCGCCGAGCAGGCCCTGACCACATTGCCGCAGAAGATCGGCATGGGCATGATGGGCGCGGGCGGGCTCATCGCCGTGATCGGCGGCATCATGTTCGTCCTGGTCTGCCTGAAGGCCATGGCACGGTGGAAGAGATAGGATCTGGCATTTTGTCCGGGGCGTCGCCCGCGCCATAGAGGCGCATGCGAAAATGTCGCGGCCCCAATTCACAAGGAGGAGCACCATGGCAATCGTTTCCAGCAAAGACATCAATGCCGCCTTACGTCTCGTCACCGTTGCCGAGCGCCTGGACTTGCAGGGTACGGAGAAGGTCGAACAGTCGTTTCTCTCACTGACCCGGGCCGGCCCGCAGAACATCGTGGTCGATATTTCCGAGGTGACCTTCCTATCCTCTGTCGGGATCCGCATGCTGATTGCGGGCGGCAAGGGACTCAAGGCAACCGGGGGCCGCATGGCGCTGGTGGTGGGACATAATGCGGCGGCAATCAAGACCCTGAAGATGACCTGTGTCGACGCCATTTTGCCGATGTTCGAACAGTTCGCTGAGGCCGAGGCGGCGCTGAAGTCCTGATCGCAATGCCTATGGAGGCTTCAGCTGAAGTCTGTTCGCTGTCGATCAAGGCAGATCCTCTCGAATTCCGTCGGGCGTCGGCATGGCTTGAAAAATGCGGTCACGAGCAGGGCGTGCCCGCAGAAGAAATTGCACGGCTCGATCTGTGCCTGAACGAAGCCCTGGCCAATGTGGTGAAACACGGTGGCGTCGGAGCCGGGCAGTCGGACGTCGGCCTTGGGCTCAAGTTGTTGCGCAGCGGCGGCACGCGCACGGCGCAGCTTGCCGTGACCGATGCCGGAACGCCATTCAATCCGCTTGAGCATGTCACCCGCCCCCAGCCCGCAAGCCTTGAAGAGGCGGAACCAGGGGGACTGGGAATCGCGATGATGCATATCCATTCCGACAAACTGGATTACCGCTATTTCGAGGGTCGGAATCAGCTCGAATTTTCAGTAAGCTGGCAAGCCCGCGCAACGGACCCGGTGTCCCAACCCGAGACGCTTCAGATGCAGCCTTTCCGGCGCGGTCCCGACATGCGAGTGAAAGTCGATGAGCCGAATGGCCTCGCCGCCGGCGAAAACTCCCCGCGACCGGTTGAGCGAAGAACCCTCGGCATACGCTGGATTCCGCTGTTCCGGGGTGTCGATGAGGACGCCGTCCAACGGGCACTTGAAGATGCCGATGTAGTGTTGTTGCCAGCCGGGACGCCGCTGCTGAAGCCGGGCGAACGCAACCAGAGCGTATTCATCCTGCTCTCCGGCGACGTCGCAGCCAGTCTGGACAGCAATCTCAGTCCTCATGTCGCGATTCCGATTGCTCCGGGACAGTGCATCGGCGAACTTTCGGCGATCGACGGGAAATCGGCGTCTGCCCTGGTGTTGGCGCTGACCGATGCGCGGGTACTCAAGCTGTCGAAGGACGTATTCTGGAACCGGCTCATGGCCCTGCCTGGAGTCGCCGGCAACCTGATGATCTCGCTGACGGAGCGGATGCGCCGCACCAACGAGTTGGCCCTCAAGGCGCAGCGCGAACAGCTCGAATTGATCCGCATCCGGAACGAGCTCGATGTGGCCCGACGGTTGCAGATCGGCATGTTGCCTCTGCAACGCCCGATGTTTCCCGGCCGCCAGGACATCGACGTGTGCGGTTTCATGGAGCCGGCATCGAGCGTCGGGGGCGATCTGTTCGATGCCTTCTTCATCAGCCAGCGGAGGCTGTTTTTTTGCATCGGCGATGTTGCGGGCCACGGTGTCGCCTCGGCACTGTTCATGGCCCGCACTGTCGGCCTGCTGCGGGTCCTGGCGATGAATACCAGCGAACCCGACCGATTGCTTGCCCAACTAAACGACCGTCTTTGCGGCGGCAATGACACCAGTGTTTTCGTCACCTTGTTCTGTGGCGTCCTCGACACGGACACGGGCGAGCTGATCTATTCCAATGGCGGCCACTGTCCGCCCCTGTTGCGCAAGCGAGGGGCCAGCACTGTCCTGCCGCTGCCGCGAGGGCCCCTGATCGGCGCCTTCGCGGACATGGACTTCCTTAGCCTGAGCGTGACACTCGATCCGGGCGATACTCTGTTCTGCCATACCGATGGCGTCACCGAAGCACGGGCACCTGACGGCGAGGAATTCAGCGACAAGCGTTGCCTGTCTTTGTTCGATGCGTTGGGCGACATGCCTTTGCCTGAGATGCTGGATGCCATGCGCCACGAGGTCGAACTGTTCACCGGCACCGCCATGCTCGAGGACGACTGCACCATGCTCGCGCTGCGGCGCCCGCCACGGTAAGCTTTTTTGTCGGGCGCCAAGCCGGTATTCGGTGAATGTCGCGCACAAAGTCGGCGCTGGCGAGACGGCATTTATTGAACGCACCACCAGGACCGCCACATGAACGACTTGCTGACCGCCATCGAAATCGAGACCGCCGCGATGCCGCGGTATTCCGTGATCTGGATGCACGGCCTGGGCGCCGACGGTTCGGATTTCGAGCCTGTCGTGCCGGAACTGGGACTGGACGGCGGCCCCGGTGTCCGCTTCATCTTTCCGCACGCGCCGCACATTCCGGTGACCTGCAACGGCGGCTATGTCATGCCGGCCTGGTACGACATTGTTTCCCTGGACGCCAACAGCCGGACCGTGGACGAGGCCGGAATCCTTGCGTCCCGGCAGGCGATCCGGCGCCTCATTGAACGCGAGAATCAGCGGGGCGTACCTTGCGCGCGCATATTTTTGGCGGGCTTTTCGCAGGGCGGGGCGGTGGCCTACACCACGGCGTTGACCCATCCCGAACGCCTGGCGGGGGTCATCGCACTCTCGACCTATCTCCCTGTGCAGAAGTTGATTGAAGCCGAAGCAACCGCTGTCAATGAGGCTGTGCCGATTCTCGCGGTGCATGGCAGCGACGATGACGTGGTATCGCCCGCACTGGGAATCCGCGCCAGGGATTTCCTGACCCGGCACGGCTATGGCGTCGAATGGCATGAATACCCGATGCCGCATTCCGTGTGCCTTGAGGAAGTGCGGGACATCGGCCGCTGGCTGCGGACGCGGATGGATGCGCAGTGAATTGTCGCCCGACGCCTGACGCGAATTTGCTTACCGGTCCATGACAAATTCGGCTGCAGGACGCAGCCGCGCCACAACCTGGTTTTTCTTGCGCCACTCCCATGGTGGCATCGGCGCGGCATCCTGCCACAGGCCGATGCGTCGGGTCTTTGCATCGAACTCCGCGTATTCGTAGTAGCCTTGGTCAGAGAGTGTCTGTTCGCGCCGGGCTTCACGGTCCCACCAGGCCAGGCCGGCTTCGAGCTGCGCCAATCCGGCATCGAGCGTCTTCGGGCAGGCCGCACAGGGAGGGGTTTGCAGGGTCAGCTTGCCGACGATGCGCCCGTAGCGGTCCTGCTTGCGCCATTCGACCCTGACCTCCTTGCCAGACACCAGGTCGGACAGGTGCTGCTTTGATTCCTTGCCGTAGGGCTGCCTCAAATCGGGAACATCGATGGCGGCGAGGCGGACCTTGTGCCGTACCCCGGCCTTGTCCGTCACGGTGAGGGTCGCGCCATCGCTGATGTCACTGACCCGACCGGCAATGGTGTCGGCTAATATTGGTCCCGCCGGCAGCAGCAGACACAAGGCAAGTGAATAGCGGAGCAGGAACACGGTTCATCCACCCTTTCAGGTATCAAGCGCCTGCCGACGGTGGCGGCGCTTGATGCGCTGAGTTTGATGCGTTTTGGAAAGCAGATCATGCCACTCACTTCAACTGCAAGCAAAGTGTTGATCGTGACCGGCGCTTCGCGAGGTATCGGCGCCGCCATTGCCCGCCTCGCGGCGCAGCACGGCTACGCGGTTTGCCTGAGTTACCTGGGCAACCGTGTTGCGGCCGACGAGGTGGTTGCGTCAATTGTCGGTAACGGCGGCGTCGCTCTTGCCGTTCAGGCCGACGTGGCCGTGGAGAAAGATGTAGTCAGGCTTTTCGCGCAGGTTGATGCGTCCCTGGGGCGGGTCACCGCCCTGGTCAATAACGCCGGCATCCTGGAGCGGCAGACCCGTGTCGAGGACATGGACGCCGCGCGCATCAGCCGAATTTTTGCGACCAATGTGATCGGCAGCTTCATCTGCGCTCGCGAGGCTGTGCGCAGAATGTCGACCGCGCATGGCGGAACCGGCGGGGCGATCGTCAATCTTTCCTCGCGGGCATCCCGTCTCGGCTCACCCGGCGAGTATGTCGACTATGCCGCCTCAAAGGCGGCGATCGATACCTTGACCATCGGTCTGGCAAAGGAAGTGGCGGCCGAGGGCATCCGCGTCAATGCCGTCAGTCCGGGAATCATCTACACGGACATTCATGCCAGCGGCGGCGATCCCGATCGTGTGGATCGCATGAAGGATCTTGTCCCCATGAAGCGTGGCGGCACTGCAGAAGAAGTGGCCAGGGCCGTGCTGTGGCTGCTCTCGGACGCGGCCTCGTACACGACGGGGGCGACGATCGACGTTGCCGGCGGTCGCTAGTTTGCGGCGACCGGGCCGAAAGTCGGTGCCAGCGGCACGGCGCCGCTGCGACAACCATCGGCCGGCTACTTAGGCTGGAAGGCCATCGAACGCGCTGAGATGGTGAAGGCATCGGAGAAGCACATGCCTTCCTCGGCGCCCTGGTTCTTCAGCGACGGGAAGATCGCCTCGACCATCTTCACCGAACCGCAGGCATAAATCTCCTTGCCCGCGAGGTCGGGGAAGTCTTCCAGGATGGCTTCGTGCACCAGGCCGGTGCGACCCTGCCAGTTGTCCTCGGGTGCCGGATCCGAGAGTACCGGGATGAAATGGAAATTCTCGTGCTCGCGCGCCCAGCTCGCCGGCAGGTCGGGCAGGTAGAGGTCGGCAAGTTTGCGTACGCCCCAGTAGAGATAGATAGGCCGCTTGAGGCCGCGATGGAAGGCATCCTCAACCATGCTCTTGACCGGGGCAAAGCCAGTGGCGCCGGCAACGAAGACGATTGGGCGCTCGGATTCGCGCAAGGAAAAATCGCCCAGCGGGCCTTCGAACTTGACGGTATCGCCGACTTTCATCTGTTCGAAGACATGCGTGGTGAAGCGGCCGCCCGGCATCAGGCGGATCTGCAGTTCGATCAGGTCGGGCTGGTGCGGCGGGTTGGCGAAGGAGAAGGCGCGGTGCTGGCCGTCATCGAGCACGATGTTGATGTACTGCCCGGCCTTGAACGGAATCTGTTGTCCTTCGGGCAGCTTGAGCATCACGCGCATGACGTCGTGGGTCAGCTTTTCCATCTTGAGCACGCGGGCGGTGTATTGCCTTATCGCGGCGGGCGCGGCGGACGCTTCATATTCGATTTCGACATCACCCAGCGCCGTGGCGCAGCACAGCAGTACCTTGCCGGCGGCGAGTTCCTCTGCCGACAGCGCGTTGGGCTGGTACAGGCCGGGATTCACGTTGCCTGTGAGTACCGTGCATTTGCATTGTCCGCAGCCGCCGTTGCGGCATTCGTAGGGCAGGTTGATTTCCTGGCGCAGGCCGGCGTCGAGCAGGGTTTCATCGAAGCGGATGGCGACCGCCTTGTGGTCGGGATGGAAGGTTACGGTCGCTTCCGCCTTGCCGGTACCCATGCGCTTGGGCGGCAGCCAAGGGGCAAGAAACAGCAGCAGCGACAAACCGACGATGCCGAACCAGACATACAGCGGATTGACGACATAGATCAGCGCCAGCACCGGCATCTGGAACCAGTCGATGGCGATATTGGTCGGCACCACCAGCATGTCGGCCTCGCCGCCCTGGCTCACCACCGGCTTGACCAGTGCCAGCACCACGAACATCAGGGTGAAGGCGATGGCGAAGGTGCGCGGCGGATTGACGTGGGCGCGCGGCACGCGCTGCACATGCACCCAGGCGATGACGCCAGCGATCAGCGGCGCGCCGAGGTGGATGAAGGCGAGCAGGGTGAATAGCCGGCTGCTGACGTTTTCCTGGTAGATGAAATTGCGGATCAGCGTGCCGTTGAACATCGGCAGCACGTCGAACCATTCGGCAGTGGCGACGACGACGAACTGCGCCAGCTTGTCCCACACCAGCATGAAGCCGTTCAGGCCCGAGATATACACCAGCCAGATCAGGGCGACGCCGGTGGCCCAGGAGAACCACCTGAAGCCGCGATAACGGTCGTAGGCGAAGTGCCGCAGCATGTGCAGCAGCATGGTCAGGATCATGCCGTCGGTGGCATAACGGTGGATGCTGCGCATGATGCCGCCGGCCCACCACTGGTTGTGGGTGATGCGCTCGACCGACTGGTAGGCGTTATGTACGCCGGTATCGGCAAAGATGTAGAGATAGATGCCGGTGCCGATCAGCAGCCAGAATTGCCAGAAGCTGATTGTGCCCAGGTGGTAGAAGGGATTCAGCTTCTCGCCGAAGGCGACGTTGAACAGGTTTTCGGCGCGCATGAAACACCAGCGCACGATTTTTTGCAGGAGGGTCAGCATGGTCTGTGTCCGCGCAGAAGGATGGAGCGTGTCGTAATTGGGAGCCGGGTCATTTCTTTTCAGCGGACTGGAAGAAAAGCCCGCCCCTGTCCGGATTGAAGTCGATCACCAGGATTTCGGCCGGCTTCAGTGTGACTTGCGCTTCCTTGACGAAATTGAAGTCGTGGTTGAGGACCAGGTTGGCGTTCATCTTCACCGCCAGCTTGTAGGTGCCGGCCTTGACTTCGAAGCGCTTGTAAACCGTTGAGACACCGTCCTTCGACAGTCCGGTCGGATGCATCACGGTCTCGAACATCGGCTTGCCGTCGAGTTCCAGCAACAGCTTGATGTCTGAGCGGCCGCGCGGGCAATCCAGCGGCGCGCGCATGTTGGGTGGCAGCTTGGCCAGTTCCTCGGGCGTGCGTTTACGGCACTCGCGGCCGCCGAGGTGGCTCATCGACAGCTTGATCAGGGCAACGTCGTCAGCAATCTGCTTGTAGGTCGGCGCGGTCGCGAAGTAGCCGATGAAGGCGGCGAAGGCGCCGTACAAAATGATCTGGCCGACGATGGCGACGGGTTTAGCCATGATGGATTTTTCTCCTGGAGAAGGCGGGCGGCCGGGTGTTGGCGGCCGTTTGATTTTCGAGTCGGGTCCTGAATGCACTGACGGCTGCAGCGAGTTGCATGCCATCGTGGCGCGAAGCAGGCGCCAGTTGCAGGCGGTCGAGCGGAACGAGCGAGCGCAGGCGGGGTTCGCGGCTGCGGGCCAGCCTTTCCCGTGTCCATTCCATGCCGAGGCGGAAATCGCAGCCGCCGTCGCGGCAGCCGGTGACGACGATGCCATCGACACCGCTGCGCAGAGCATATTCGATGAAGGAGGGCGGCAGCATGCCGGTGCAGATCAGGCTCAGCGTGGCGGTGTCGGCGCTGTTCAGGGCAGTCACGTCGGCTCCCTTGTCGCAGCCGAAGACGACGAGCTTTGTCCTGCCCGAGAGCCGCGCCACCCTGGCTTCGAGCTGTCGACGCAGGACATCGACGGGTTGCTGCGGCATGTCGATGCCGGTCACCAGTGTTTCCTGGCTGCGGAAGGGGGTCGAGGAAGGGCAGGCGCCGGCACAGATGCCGCAGGCCGCGCAGTGGTCGGCATCGACGATGGCGATCCGGTGATTCGGCTTGTCGGGATGCGGCGCCATGGTGATCGCTTCGTAGGGGCAATCAACGTGGCAGCGGCTGCAGCCGTTGCAGTTGGCCGGGTCGACCACGGCGATCGGCGCAGCCGCCGGGTGCGGCAGGAAGGGCAGGACGAAGAGCAGGATCGTGGCGCCGAAGATCAGGGACCACACCGCCGCCGGCGACGTGATGTCGGTCAGCGGATGGAGGAAAAGGATGAACCAGTCGAGGCGGATTTCGGCCGGTACCAGCGCCAGGTCGGCGGGCGCGTCGGAGAGTGCCGGCGTGATCGCGGCCAGTATCAGGAAACTGGCCAGGGTGCCCAGCATGACGCGCCGCGAGGGCAGGTAGTCCACCCGGCTGATGCGATTGACATGGGCCCAGAGGCCCAGGATCAGCATCAGTGGCACACCGATGTGGATGAATACGAGCACAGTGAAGAAACGGTCGCTGATCGAGTCGGGGGTGAGGAAGTTGCGTGCGCTCGGTTCGCTGAAGATGGGCAGCCAGTCGAGCAGTTCCGTCGTGGCGATGGCGGAAAACTGGGCCAGCCGATCCCAGGTGATCCAGTAGCCGCCGATGCCGGAAACGTAGGCCAGCCAGATCAGTGGCACGCCGGTGATCC
This sequence comes from Betaproteobacteria bacterium, assembly GCA_012026675.1. Classification (GTDB taxonomy): domain Bacteria; phylum Pseudomonadota; class Gammaproteobacteria; order Burkholderiales; family Rhodocyclaceae; genus Sulfuritalea. Next base: position 8,833 of record VEPA01000016.1, read on the forward strand.
ATGAGTAGAAACGGAAGCCGTGGTAGCGGCCGTAGGCCCATTCACGCAGCAGGTGCAGGATCATGACGAGGACGAAGGCGTCGGAGGCATAGCGGTGCAGGCTGCGCAGGACGCCGCCGAGGTACCACTGTTCGTGCGAGAGCCAGTCGATCGAGCTGTAGACGCCCTCGATGCTGGTGTCGAGCACCGTGTAGAGATAGAGTCCGGTGGCGACGAGGATCCAGAGGCAGAACAGGCCCAGCGCGCCGAGATGGCGCAGCGGATTGTCGGCGCCGCCGAAGGAGGCGTCGAAAAAATTTTCGCTACGCTCGAAGAGGGTTTGCGCGCTACCGCGCAGAACTGCATGCATGCTCACGTTCGGGGTCCGTAACGCCGGCCTTCGCGGACTGCGGCCGACTATTAGCGGTTGATGATATTCGCGTCAGTGGTTTTTCGACTTGACTCGAATCAACCGCCTTGAATCTTCTCGTCGTGGCGCTTGCGCATGAAGCTCCAGGCGATCCAGGCCATGAAGAACATGAAGCTGATGAAGCCGGCGATCTCGAAGTACAGCGCGTAGTTGGTGCGGTATTTGCCGGTAAGCGGGTCGTATACCGAACAGATGATCCTGACGCGATCCACCAGTTCCGCCAGAGTGCTGGTCTGCGGCGGAATCGGGGCGCCGGTGATCATCGCCTTCAGCGGTTCAGCGAGATCCTGGGCGGTAAAGCTTTCACCATAGATTTGGCGCACGATCATTCCGTTGGCGTCAACGAGCGTGACCTGGTTCAGGTGGTCGAAGCCGGCCGTGGTGGCGACATAGCTGAAGCCGAAATTGCCGGTCAGTTCATCGACGATGGCGGCTGCCGGGCTGAGGAACTCCCAGTTGGGCAGGCGGATGCCGTACTGCTGCGCAAAGGTCTTCATCGCCTGCGGTGAATCGAAGGGCTGGTTGAAGCCGATGCTGACGATGTTGAAGCGGTCCGCGCCAAGCATGCCGACGGTATTTTCGACCGCTTTTTGCAGGTTCTTGGTCGTCGTCGGGCAGACCTGGAAGCAGGCGGTGTAGATGAAATTCACCAGCAGCGGCTTGCCCTTGTAATCGGCCAGGCGCACGGGGCGACCCTGGCGGTCGAGCAGGACGTGGTCCCCGACCGGTTTGCCGACGGCATCCTGCGAGCGCTTGTAGGCGGCCTGGCTATCGAGCGTCAGGAGTGTCAGGCCGCTGCGGTCGCCCTGCGGCACGGCGATCATGGCGGGCGCCGTGCTGCCCGGGGACGCTTGTTGCGCCGTGTCGCCAGCGCCGACTCCTGGCGCAGCGGCAAGCATTGCTGCCGCAAGCGCGGCACGGAACATGGAAAGAATCACGGGGAAAGCCCTGCTAGAAGCGGGCGTCGATGATTGCAGCAGTGAGGACCAGAGTCAACTGAGCCAGCGAGGCATGGAAGCAGGTCATGGCGGTCGCGCGGTTGGTGTTCTTTACCAGCAGCCAGGCCTTCTGGATGAACAGGAAACCGCCGATCGCGGCGCCGGCAAAGTAGATGCTGCCGCGGCCGAAGGCCAGCGGCAGCATGGAGGCCGCCACCAGCAACAGGGTGCTGCCGAAAATCACCTTGGCGGCACGCTGGTCGCCGACAACCACCGGCAGCATCGGCACGCCGGCCGCCGCGTAGTCGTCGCGGTAGGCGATGGCCAGGCTCCAGAAGTGCGGTGGTGTCCACAGGAAGAGGACGAAGGCCAGTGCCAGCGGCACGGCGCCGACCTGCGGATCGGCGGCAGTGGCTCCGGCCAGCACGGCCCAGCTGCCGGCCAGGCCGCCGAAGACGATATTGAGCCAGGTGCGGCGCTTGAGCCAGACCGTATAGACGATGGCATAGAAGAAGGCGCCAAGGAAGGTGAACAGCGCGGCCCAGGCATTCAGCGCAATCCATGCGGCGGCAACCGAGATCGCCATCAGGCCGAAGATGACCACCAGCCAGACCGGGCCGTGCTGAATCTCGCCGGTGGCGAAGGGCCGGTTCCTGGTGCGCGACATCAGCGGGTCGGTGTCGTGCTCGTAATACTGGTTGAAGGCTCCGGCACTGGCGGAGGAGATCAGCACGGCCAGGGTCAGCGTGATCAGTTGTGCCAGGCTCAGGCTGGGTCCGCCGCTGACTGACAGTCCGGCCAGGGCCGTAAAGGTGATGACAACGCCGATGCGCAGCTTGAATACGCCGGCGATGCCGCGTAGAGACAGGCCGGAGGATCTGTTGGTGGGCAACGTCGATTCCATAAGTGTGTTCGCTGGGTGGCGTCGTAAGGGTTTTCTGACTGTCGTAACCTGCCTGAATCGGGCCTGGCTGCCAAGCCCGATTCAGGCAGGTTCCCCGCAGCGCTTGCGGGGAACCTGAATCAGCCGATTTTTAGCTGAGGCCCCAGACTTCGGACAGGTACTTCCAGTTCACGAAGTAGTAGAGGACGAAGCAGACCAGCAGGGTCATGGCCAGCACCACCGTACCCGGGACGCCGACGTGCTCTTCGCTGCCGGAATGGGATGCGGAGGCTGCCACGGTCTGGTCCGGGATCGGCGTCGGCTTGTCGGAGGTTGCGCCGCCGTCGAGCTTCTTGCCGAACAGCAGGGACCACACGACCACGAAGATCCACAGGCCGCCACCGATGACCGCGAGCACGCCGAAGATGCCGGTGAGACCCATCATCAGGTAGGCCGCGCCCGGCCATTCATACTGGAACGGCGCTCCGGAGAAGGCCATGTCCCAGTGACGACGGGACACGCCCAGCGTACCGGCGCCCATCATCACCAGGCCGAGGACCGACATGCTGATGCCATAGAGGTAGGGCTGGATCTGGCACAGCTTGGGGAACATCATTTCACGCTTGAACAGCGTCGGCACCAGCAGGTAGGTGATCGACATGAAGGCCAGCGTGGTCCCGACAACGACCGTCGTGTGGAAATGGCCCGGCACGTAGAAGGTGTTGTGCATCAGCATGTTGATCTGTTCGGTGCCGAGCACGACGCCGGAAATGCCGCCGAGGAAGCCGAAACCGACCAGCGAGATGAACATGCCCGAGAACACCGGATTGCCCCACGGAGCCTTGCGCAGCCACTCGAACAGGCCGTTGGTGTAACCCTTCTTGCGCTGTGCCGCTTCGACCGCGCCGGGAACCGTGAAGCCGTGGATCATCGAGGCCAGTACCGCAAAGTACATGAAGTAGGAAGTGTTCAGCACCTTCCACTCGGCGCTCATGCCCGGGTCGGACAGCAGGTGGTGCGCGCTGGCCAGTTGCAGGAACAGGATGTAGAGCAGGAAGGCGAAGCGCGACACTTTCTCGGACAGCGGTTTGGCGCCGAATACCACGGCGGCGATCAGGTACCAGATCGAGACGTGGGCGGCGACGTTGATCTGCTGCGAGGAGTGACCCAGCGCCCACCAAACCATGCGATACAACTGCGGGTCGACTTCCTTGATCAGGCCGACCGACCAGAGGAAGGTCGGGATCAGGATCGCGGCACCGGACGCGATGGTGAACACCGCGATGATCGCGGCCGTCATGGCGCCGAAGGTTACGAGCGGAATCGAGCCGGTGTAGGTCTTGTCGCGCTTGGCCACCACCAGGGTGCCGAAGAACACGCCGCAGCCGATCAGGGCACCCACCGCGAAGAGGATGATGCCGAGGTAGAAATGCGGCGCCGCCTGCATAGGCACGTAGGAGTTGAACATCACGCTCGCTTCGCCCTGGAAGATGGCGACGTTGGTCATGATGCCGCCGACGCCCATCAGCCAGAACTGCACCCAGCCCAGCCATGGCGTGGCGATTCGACAGCGCAGCAGGGTCGATGAGGCGAAATAGAGCACCGCCATCTCGAAGAAGATGATCCACAGGATCAGCATGTCGATGCCGTGCGCGGTCAGGATCAGGTAGAACTGGTCGGCCGGAAGCAGCTTGATCGCCGGCCAGCGGGTCAGGATCA
>VEPA01000103.1 GCA_012026675.1 Betaproteobacteria bacterium
CTTCTTCAGTTCGATGCTCCTGGCGGCGATCTGCCCGGCAAGTTCCCGGATCCGCGACTCGGTGCGGACGAAATCGGCGAGCAGCGTCTGCGCCTCCGGATCGGCGATCTGCTCCAGCGTCGCCGTGCTGTTGCGTTCGAAACCGATCTGCCATGAAACGACCGTGGTCAGGGCGACGGCGATCAGCACGCCGGGCAGCCTGGGCGCCTTCTTGCGGATTAGCCAGATGATGGCGATCGCCGCCACGCCCATGGCCAGCGTCGGCAGGTGGGTGTCGCCGACCAGTTTGAAGACGCCCCAGATATCGCTGACGAATGATTCGGAACGCCCCATCGGCACGCCGATCAGCTTGTTCACCTGCGACAGGCCGATGATCATCGCCGCGGCGTTGGTGAAGCCGACGATGACCGGATGCGAGAGGAAGTTCACCACCACGCCCAGCTTGAAGGCGCCCAATGCGAGCTGGATGATGCCGACCAGAAGGGCCAGCAGGATCGCCAGCGCGATGAACTGGTCCGCGCCGGGTGCCGCCAGCGGCGTCAGCGACGAGGCGGTGAGCAGCGACGCCACCGCCACCGGCCCCGTGCCGAGCTGCTTCGACGAACCCCAGAGCGCCGCCACCGCCACCGGCAGGAAGGCCGCATAAAGGCCGTAGTAGGCCGGCATGCCGGCCAGCTGCGCATAGGCCATCGACTGCGGCACCAAGACCAGCGCCACCGTGAGGCCGGCGATGAAATCGGCGCGCAGCAGGCTGCCCGAATAGGGAAACCAGCGCAGGAAAGGCAGAAAGCGTTGCAGTAGCGGCGGAATGCTCATCACCGGATTTTGTGCGTCCCGGAACGGCCCGCACCCGTTTTTGTCGTTTTCATGACGAAGCGTTTGATATTAACAGCGCCCAATCCGCCAGACTCAACAAGGTTTTTATTCTGCAATCAGGTTGGCATATTCGGCGGCACAGCATCCACCGCGACGGGAATCGCCCGACGAGAGGCCAGGCGTGGAATCGTCGCCGTAAATCATAATCTGCTAATATTGTTACTTTGGACCCTGCTGCGGCCTGTCGCCGACGCCCCCACGCCTTCAACGATGAGATTCTTCCCCGGCCCGCTGGGCAAGCTCTTTCCCTTCCTGCTCTGGTGGCCGCTGGTCACGCGGCGATCCCTGCGCGAGGACCTGCTGGCCGGCTTGACCGGCGCACTCATCGTGCTGCCGCAAGGTGTCGCCTTCGCCACGATTGCCGGCCTGCCGCCGCAGTATGGCCTGTACGCGGCAATGGTTCCGGCGGTGGTCGCTGCGTTGTTCGGCTCCTCCTGGCACCTGGTGTCCGGCCCGACCACCGCCATCTCGATCGCCATCTACGGCGCCATCCACCATCTCGCCGAGCCGGGCACGCCAGAGTACGTCGGCCTGATTCTCACCCTGACCCTGCAGGTCGGCATCTTCCAGCTGGCGCTGGGTTTGGCGCGCATGGGCGCGCTGGTGAATTTCATTTCGCATACCGTGGTGATCGGTTTCACCACCGGCGCCGCGGTGCTGATTGCGGCGAGCCAGATCCGCGCCTTCTTCGGCGTCGAGATCCCGCGCGGCCTGCCCTTCTACGAAGTCCTGCACCAGTTCGCGCTGCAACTCGACCACATCAACCCCTGGGTCACGGGCGTCGGGCTGGCCACGCTCGCCGCCGGCATGGCCACCCGCCGCTGGTGGAAGAAGTTCCCCTACATGATCGCGGCAATGCTGGTCGGCAGCCTGGTCGCCTTTGTCATCAACGAGATGATGGGCCAGGCCGCCACCGGCATCCGCACCGTCGGCGCGCTGCCGGCCGGCCTGCCGCCGCTGTCGCTGCCGGATTTCTCGTTTGCGGCGCTGAAGAAGACCTTCGGCCCGGCGCTGGTGATCACCATGCTGGCGCTGACCGAAGCGGTGTCCATCGCGCGCGCCATCGCCGTGCGCTCGGAGCAGCGCATCGACGGCAACCAGGAATTCATCGGCCAGGGATTGTCCAACATCGCCGGCGCCTTTTTTTCAGGCTACGCCTCGTCTGGGTCGTTCAACCGCTCTGGGGTCAATTACGAAGCCGGCGCACGCACGCCAATGGCGACGATCTTTGCTTCGATCTTCCTGGTCCTGATCCTGCTGGCGGTCGCGCCGCTGGCGGCCTACCTGCCCCACGCGGCAATGGCCGGCATTCTGTTCCTGGTCGCCTGGGGCCTGATCGATTTCCACCATATCCGCTCGATCTGGCAGACCAGCAAGCCGGAGGCCGCGGTGCTGTGGGTCACCATCGTCGGTACCTTGCTCAATCTCGAAGCCGGTATCGTCGCCGGCGTGCTGCTGTCGCTCCTGCTCTACCTCAACCGCACCTCGAAGCCCGGCATCGAACCCATGGTGCCGATCGAGGATGCCGGCGGCTACCACTTCGTCGATGCGCGCGGCAAGCCCGAGTGCCCGCAGCTGCGCATTGTGCGCATCAACGGCTCGGCCTACTTCGGCGCCGTCGACCACATCCAGAACGCGCTGCAGCAGATCGACGTCGAAAATCCGCGGCAGAAGTCGGTGCTGGTGGTTTCGCTGGGCATGAATTTCATCGACGTCGCCGGTGCGGAAATGTTCGCCCAGGAGGCGCGACGGCGCAGGCGTTTCGGCGGCGGACTCTACTTCTACCGCCTGAAGGACGAACCCTACCGCCTGCTGCGGCAGGGAAACTACGTGCATGAGATCGGCGAGGGCGCCTTTTTCCCGGTCAAGTCGAAACCCACCGAGGCCCTCTACTGGACGCTCGATCCCGAGGTCTGCCGCCACTGCAAGGCCCGCATCTTCGCCGCCTGCCACAGCGGCCGACTGCCGGACGGCGACCGCCGCCTGCGGCTGCTGCTCGCGGCCGAAGGAGCCGCGGCGCCTTCGGCCGCGACGGCGCTA
>VEPA01000167.1 GCA_012026675.1 Betaproteobacteria bacterium
CACGCGCTTGTTGTTCTCGCGCAGCTTGGACACCAGCGGTGAGAAATCCGAATCGCCACTGATGATGACGAAGGTATCGACGTGCGACTTGGTGTAGCAGAGGTCCAGCGCGTCGACCACCATGCGGATGTCGGCCGAGTTCTTGCCCGACTGGCGCACATGGGGGATCTCGATCAGTTCGAAGGCGGCCTCGTGCATCGGCGCCTTGAACTCCTTGTAGCGTGCCCAGTCGCAATAGGCTTTCTTGACCACGATGCTGCCTTTGAGCAGCAGGCGCTCGAGCACTTTCTTGATGTCGAACTGGGCGTATTTGGCGTCGCGCACGCCCAGCGCGACGTTCTCGAAGTCGCAGAACAGCGCCATGCTGGTGATTTCGGGGTTTGTTGCCATGATCGGACTCCAGTGAATAGGCAGCGATGATACCAGCGGGCATAATGCACGCCCGCGCTTCCCCTCTGTTCCCTCCTGTTCCCGCATGTCCGACTCCCTCGATATCCTGCGCCGCGTCTTCGGCTACTCCTCGTTCCGGGGCCCACAAGCGGAGATCATCGACCACCTGACTGGCGGCGGCGACGCGCTGGTGCTGATGCCGACCGGCGGCGGCAAGTCGCTGTGCTACCAGATTCCCTCGATGCTGAGGCCGGGCGTCGGCGTTGTGGTGTCGCCGCTGATCGCGCTGATGCAGGACCAGGTGGACGCCCTGCTGCAGGCCGGCGTGCGAGCGGCCTTCCTCAATTCCTCGCAGGATTTCGCCGCCGCGTCGGAGATCGAGCGGCGGCTGCGCATGGACGAGCTCGACCTGATCTACGTTGCGCCGGAGCGCCTGCTGACCGAGCGCTTTCTAGGGCTGATGGATTATTTGCGCGATCGCAACCGCCTTGCCCTGTTCGCCATCGATGAAGCGCACTGCGTTTCGCAATGGGGCCACGATTTCCGTCCGGAATACATCCAGCTTTCGGCCCTGCACCAGCGCTACCCGACGGTGCCGCGCATCGCCCTGACGGCGACGGCCGACCATCTGACGCAGCGCGAAATCATCACCCGCCTCGGCCTCGATGCGGCGCGCGTGTTCATTTCGAGCTTCGACCGGCCCAACATCCGTTACACGGTGGTCGAACGGGACAATCCGCGCCGGCAGTTGCTCGATTTCCTCGCCAGCTATCGCGGCGCGGCTGGCATCGTGTATTGCCTGTCGCGCAAGAAGGTGGATGAGACAGCGGCTTGGCTCAATGGACAGGGCATCACGGCCCTGCCCTACCACGCTGGTCTGGATGCGGCGACGCGTCAGCTGCATCAGCAGCGCTTCCTGCGCGAAGACGGCATCGTCATGGTGGCGACCATCGCCTTCGGCATGGGCATCGACAAGCCCGACGTGCGTTTCGTCGCCCATCTCGACCTGCCCAAGAGCCTCGAGGCCTACTATCAGGAAACCGGCCGCGCCGGCCGCGACGGGGAACCCGCCGAAGCCTGGATGACCTACGGTCTCAACGACGTGGTGATCCACCGCATGCGCATCGAGGAATCAGTCGCCGGCGACGAGCAGAAACGCATCGAGCGCGGCAAGCTCGACGCCCTGCTGGCCTGGTGCGAAACCGTCGCCTGCCGCCGTGCGCTGCTGCTGCGTTACTTCAGCGAGGAAGCCCGCGCCTGCGGCAACTGCGACACCTGCCTGGAGCCGCCCGAGTTGTGGGACGGCACGGTGGCCGCGCAATAGGCCATGTCGGCCGCGCTGCGCACCGGGCAGCGTTTTGGCGCAGGGCACCTGATCGACATCCTGCGCGGCAAGGCAACCGAGAAAGTGCAGCAGTTCGGCCATGACGCCCTGCCGACTTTTGGCGCCGGTGCCGAACTCGACGATGCCGGCTGGCGTTCGGTATTCCGCCAGTTGCTCGCCGCCGGGCTGCTCCACGCCGATGCCCAGGCCTATGGCGCACTGCGCCTGATGGATGCGGCGCGTCCCGTGTTGAAGGGCGAAGCAATCCTGTCACTGCGCAAGCAGGCAAAGCGCGGCCGTGGTCAAAAGTCGGCGCCGGCGGGACGGCGATCGGATGCCGGGGCGGCACTGGCAGAAGCCGATGCGCCGCTTTTCGAGGCCCTGCGCGCCTGGCGCGCCGATTTGGCACGCGAGCAGGGCGTGCCGGCCTACGTCATCCTGCACGACAAGTCCCTGCGCGAGCTCGTGCTGCGAAGGCCCGCCAGCCCTGCCGGACTGCTCGACGTTCCCGGCATCGGCCAAGCCAAGGTCGAACGCTATGGAGAAGCCCTGCTGAAATTATTGGCTTGAATCCGGAAGAATTTTCCCTTCCCTTGACGCCAGAACAGCTGCCGGACAGGCGATAATGGCGGGCTACGAAACCTTGGAATAACCTGCAATGAAGTGCGTCGATGATTTCCGCCTGCGGCTGGGCAAGAAGGAGCTGGTGCCGATCATGGTCGGCGGCATGGGCGTGGATATCTCGACAGCGGAACTTGCGCTGGAGGCGGCACGCCTGGGCGGCATCGGCCACATCTCGGACGCGATGGTGCCCACGGTTTCCGATCGCCGTTTCAATACCAAGTACGTCAAGAACAAGCTGCGGCAATACAAATTCAACGTCGCCAATACCGAGAAGGCCGTGGTCAAGTTCGACCTCGGCCTGCTGGCGGAAGCCACCGCCCTGCATGTCGGCCGCACCATGGAGGCCAAGCGCGGTGACGGTATGATCTTCGCCAACTGCATGGAAAAGCTGACCATGAACGACCCCAGGGAAACCCTGCGCGTCCGACTCAAGGCGGCTCTGGATAGCGGGATCGACGGCGTCACCCTGGCTGCGGGACTGCACCTTGGATCGTTCGCACTGATCGAGGAACATCCGCGCTTTCGCGATGTCAAGCTGGGCATCATCGTTTCCTCCCTGCGCGCCCTGCAACTGTTCCTGAAAAAGAGCGCACGCACCGGTCGCCTGCCCGATTACGTCGTTATCGAAGGGCCGCTGGCCGGCGGCCACCTCGGTTTCGGCATGGACTGGGCCAAGTACGATCTCGCCAGCATCGTGACCGAGATCCGCGAATGGATGAAGTCCGAGCACCTCGATATTCCGCTGATTCCCGCCGGAGGCATCTTTACCGGCTCGGATGCGGTTGCCTTTTTGGAAGTGGGTGCTGCCGCCGTCCAGGTGGCGACGCGCTTCACGGTGTCGAAGGAATGCGGACTGCCCGACGACGTCAAGCAGCACTATTTCACGGCCAGCGAGACCGACATCGTGGTGAATACCATCTCCCCCACCGGCTATCCGATGCGCATGCTGAAGGACAGTCCGGCCATCGGCGACGGCATCCGCCCCAATTGCGAAGCCTACGGTTACCTGCTCGATGCCAAGGGCAATTGCCAGTATATCGACGCATATAACCGCGAGGTCGCGCTGCATCCGGATGCCAAGAAGATCAGGGTGTGGGACAAGACCTGCCTGTGCACCCAGATGCGCAATTTCGAGCTGTGGACCTGCGGCCACTATACTTACCGCCTGAAAGACACCTCGCGCCAGGATGCATCAGGAAAGTTTGAGTTGCTCACGGCCGAACACATATTCCACGACTACCAGTACAGCGTCGATAACAAGATCGCGCTACCGATCGCACCGCCCCCCTGACCGACCGGCTCCCGCGGGGCCTGGCCGCAACCGGAGCCGCTCATGAACGACCGCATCCGTCTCCTGCTGGACCAGATGGCCGTACTCGAAGAAGATTTGCGCGTGGCGCTCCACGAGCAGGAAGCCAGCGCGCTGTACCGGATAAAGGACAAGCGCGTCGAGTTCGAGGAATCCATCCGGCAGGCCCACCTGCGGCTAAAGTCGGGATTTTTCCATTGGCTGGTCACCTACCGTCCGCAGAACCTGATCACCGGGCCGGTCATCTATTCCATGATCGTTCCGCTGGCCATCCTCGATTTTTCCGTCAGCCTCTATCAGGCAATCTGCTTTCCGATTTACGGTGTTGCCAAGGTGAGCCGGGCCGATTACATCGTGTACGACCGGCAGCAGCTGGAGTACCTGAATTTCATCGAGAAATTCCACTGCACCTATTGCGCCTACGGCAACGGGTTGATTGCCTACGCGGCCGAGATCGTGGCACGCACCGAGGAGTATTTCTGCCCGATCAAGCACGCGCGCAAGATACTCGGCACGCATGGGCGCTATGCACGCTTCCTGGAATACGGGGATGCCACCGACTACGAGGCGCGTCTCGAGGAGTTTCGCGTCGGGCTCGGCGCGAAGAAGTAAGCCTCGGGGGAACAGTTTGCCGGCTGCCCCCGTATTGCTGATCAGGCGGGGAATACCCCGGTAGAAAGATAGCGATCGCCACGGTCGCAAACGATGCTGACGATCACCGCATTTTTCACCTCGCTGGCGATGCGCAGGGCCACGACCAGCGAGCCGCCGGAGGAAATGCCGGCAAAGATGCCCTCTTCGCGCGCAAGCCGCCTTGCCATTTCCTCGGCTTGTCCCTGGCCCACATTTTCGACCTGATCGACGCGCGAACGATCGAAAATCTTTGGCAGGTAGGCTTCCGGCCACTTGCGGATGCCAGGAATCTGCGAGCCTTCCTCGGGCTGGCAGCCAATGATGCGAATCGCCGGATTCTTTTCCTTGAAGTAGCGTGAGCAGCCCATGATGGTGCCCGTGGTGCCCATGCTCGAAACGAAATGCGTGATGCGGCCCTGCGTATCGCGCCAGATTTCCGGTCCGGTGGTTTCGTAGTGGGCCTGCGGGTTGTCCGCATTGGCGAACTGGTCGAGCACGAGGCCCTTGCCATCGACCATCATTTTTTCGGCCAGGTCGCGCGCGGCTTCCATGCCGCCGGCCTTGGGCGTCAGCACCAGCTCGGCGCCGAAGGCACGCATGGTCTGGCAACGTTCGAGGCTCTGGTTCTCCGGCATGATGAGGATCATGCGGTAGCCGCGCATCGCGGCGGCCATGGCCAGCGCAATGCCGGTATTGCCGGACGTGGCCTCGATCAGCGTATCGCCCGGCTTGATGCGGCCGCGCGCTTCGGCGTGCGTGATCATCGCCAGCGCCGGCCTGTCCTTGACCGAACCCGCCGGATTGTTGCCTTCGAGCTTGGCCAGAATCACGTTGTTGCGCCGGGCGTTCTCCGCGCCGGGAATGCGCTTGAGTTGCACCAGCGGCGTGTTGCCGACGAAATCCTCTAGCGTCTTCCAGATCATGGCGTCTGCCTCACCGTGCCAACCATTTGACATACTCGGCGACGCCCTCTTCCACCGTCGCGAAGGCCTCCTGATAGCCGGTTGCGCGCAATTCGGCCAGATCGGCCTCGGTGAAGCTCTGGTACTTGCCCTTCAATGCATCCGGAAAGGCAATGTATTCGATGATGCCCTCGGCTACCAGTTCGGCTACCGACAGCGCCGGTTTGCCTTCGAGTGCGCGGCAGGCATTCACCGTGGCCGCCGCCAGTTCGTTGAAACTCTGCGCGCGCCCGGTGCCGAGGTTGTAAATGCCCGACGTCCGGCTTTCCAGAAAATCCATGTTGACCTTGATCACGTCGCCGACATAGATGAAGTCGCGGCGCTGCTCGCCGTTGCCATAACCGCCATGGCCTTCGAACAGCCTGACCTTGCCTTCGGCGCGGTACTGGTTGAAATGATGGAAGGCGACCGAGGCCATGCGCCCCTTATGCTGCTCGCGCGGACCATAGACATTGAAATAGCGGAAGCCGGCAATTTGAGAGTCGGTGCTGGCGAGACGGCGACGCACCACCTGGTCGAAGAGGAACTTCGAGTAGCCATAGACATTGAGCGGCGATTCGAACTCGCGCTCTTCGCGGAACACGCCGCCGCCACCGTACACCGAGGCGCTCGATGCATACAGGAAGCTGATCTCCTGCTCGGCGCAGAAATCCAGCAGGGCCAGCGAGTAGCGGTAATTGTTGGCCATCATGTAACGGCCATCAGTTTCCATGGTGTCCGAGCATGCCCCCTGATGCAGGATGGCCTCGACGCCGCCGTCGAGTTGGCCGGTCTCGACCAGTTCGAGGAAGTCCTGCTTGTCCAGGTAATCGGCGATCTCGCAATCGGCAAGATTGAGGAACTTGTCGGCGTACGTCAGGTTGTCGACCGCGATGATGTCGGTAACGCCGCGCTCATTGAGCGCCTTGACCAGGTTTGCACCTATAAAACCGGCTGCGCCAGTTACAACGTAGTACATGGATTTTCCTAGTTGACCTGTTTCAATTCTTCCAGAGAGCACGTCGCCGTGCCCAATTTTCCGACCACGACGCCGGCGGCGAGGTTGGCCTGGCGCATGGCTTGCGGCACGGCCAGGCCGCTGCCGAGCATCACCGCCAGCGTTGCAATGACCGTGTCGCCAGCCCCGCTGACATCATAAACCTCGCGCGCCAGTGCCGGCTCATGAGTGGTTCCACCGGGCGCAAACAGCGTCATGCCCTCTTCGCTACGAGTGACGAGCAAGGCGTCCAGTTGCAATTCCTTGCGCAGGCGGTTGGCCTTATGCATAAGCTCCGCTTCGTCCTTCCAGCGACCGACCACCGCGCGCAACTCGGATCGATTCGGCGTAAGCAGGGTGGCACCGACATAACGTGCGTAATCCTCGCCCTTGGGGTCGACCAGCACCCGCTTGCCAGCCACGCGGGCCAGGGAAATCATTTCCGTGATGTGGGCCAGGCCGCCCTTTCCGTAATCTGAGAGGATCACGACATCGCAGGCCGGCAGGCGCGATTCGAAATCGGCCAGCTTGGCTTGCAGGGCTTCGTGATCGGGTGCGTTTTCAAAGTCGATGCGTAGCAGTTGCTGCTGGCGGCCGATAACGCGCAGTTTGACCGTGGTGCTGAGCTTGGCGTCTTCATGCAGGCTGCACTCAATGCCGGAATTGCCCATCAGGCGCGCCAGCGTCTGCCCGGCCTCGTCGGCACCGACCACCGACAGCAGCGTCACGCGCGCTCCCAGTGCGGCGCAGTTGCGGGCCACATTGGCGGCGCCGCCCGGACGTTCCTCGGTACGCTCGACCTTGACCACGGGCACCGGCGCCTCTGGCGAAATGCGCGAGACATCGCCGAACCAGTAGCGGTCCAGCATCACGTCGCCGACGACGAGGATGCGCGTGTTGGATGTTTCTGGAACGGCGTTCACAGCCTGCCTATCGCGAAATACTCCAACCCGGCCTTGCGTGGCGTTGCCGGATCGTAAAGATTGCGGCCGTCGAATATTGCCGGCGTCTTCAGCTTGGCCTTGATCGCCGCGAAATCGGGGCTGCGGAATTCCTTCCACTCGGTGACGATGGCCAGCGCATCGGCGCCATCCAGCGCTTCCATCGGCGTCGACGCATAGCTGATGCGCGGGTTGTCGCCGAGGACACGCTGCGCTTCGTGCGTGGCCACCGGATCGTAGGCCCGGATCGACGCGCCGCACGCCAGCAGGTCGGCAATCAATACCAGGCTCGACGCCTCGCGCATGTCGTCGGTATTCGGCTTGAAGGCCAGACCCCACAGGGCAAGTGTCTTGCTGCTGAGATCGTGGCCGAGGCGCTGCGTGATCTTTTGTCCCAGTACTTTTTTCTGGGCTTCGTTGGCGGACTCTACTGCCTGCAGTACCTGCAAGCCCTGGCCCGCGTCACGGGCGGTGCGGATCAGCGCGCGGACGTCCTTGGGAAAGCAGGAACCACCGTAGCCAAGCCCGGGGTAGAGGAAATGGAAGCCGATGCGCGGATCGGAACCGATGCCTTTTCTCACCAGTTCGATGTCGGCGCCGAGTTCTTCCGCCAGATTGGCCAGTTCGTTCATGAAGCTGATGCGGGTCGCCAGCATGGCGTTGGCCGCATACTTGGTCAGTTCCGCGCTTTTCACGTCCATCAGGATCAGGCGTTCGTGGTTGCGCTGGAATGGAGCGTAAAGTTCGCGCATCAGGCCGACGGCCCGTGCATCGTCGGCGCCGACCACGCTGCGATCGGGTTTCATGAAGTCGTCTACGGCCGCACCTTCCTTGAGGAACTCCGGGTTGGAAACAACGCTGAAGTCGATGCCGGCGCCACGTGCCTGCAGTTCCTCGGCGATCGCCGTGCGCACCTTGTCGGCGGTACCGACCGGAACCGTGGACTTGGTCGCCACGACCTTGTAGCCGTTCATGTGCCGTCCGACATTGCGGGCGGCAGCGACGACATACTGCAGGTCAGCGGAACCATCCTCATCCGGTGGCGTGCCGACGGCAATGAATTGAATGTCGCCGTGCGCCACCGCCGCTTCGATGTCGGTAGTAAAGCGCAGGCGCCCGGCCGCCTCGTTCTTTCTCACCATGGCCTCCAGGCCAGGCTCGTAGATCGGAATGCCGCCTTCGTTGAGGATGCGGATTTTCGCCGCATCGAGGTCGAGGCAGAGCACATCGTTGCCTACGTCGGCGAGGCAAGTTCCGGAAACCAGACCGACGTAACCGGTACCGATGACAGTGATTTTCATAAAATTGTTAGCGTGAAATAACTTGTTCGGAGCGACTGGTGATAGTCGAGCGAAGCGAGCCGATCAGTAGCCCCCCGTGAGGGGCGAGGCGGGGTTTCGCACCGCATGCGGTGCGCCGCCGCAGCCGGCTGGCTGTGCAAAGCCAGCCGTGGGCCGCGTAGCGGATGGGGGGGCGGGCCTTCAATTTGCCTTTAGTTACGGCCGCTGCGCTTAACGCCGATGATGCCGGCGTTAGCCTCCACTGAAACTTCGTTTTCGCGTGTTTCATCATCGGTGGGTGGAACTTGCCGTCATGAGCGTTAGGGTGTGATGTCGAATTCTTCGGTGCGTTTTGGCGGATAGGTTTCCCAGCCGCCGCAACCGGGGCAGCGCCAGTAGAACTGGCGCGCCTTGAAACCGCAGGCATCGCAGCGATAGCGCGCAACGCGGCGGGTGTGATTGTGAATCAGGTTCTTGATCAGTTCCAGATCGGGACGACTTTCAGGCGTAGCCAGCAGGATCTGCGCCTCCAGCAACTTGTCGAGTCCCAGCAAGGTCGGATTGCGCCGCAACTCGTCGCGCACAAGGGCATACGCAGCCTCGGCACCGTCGTTGTCGAGTTCGGAACGGAATACGGCGTCGAGCAGGTCAAGCGAGGGATGGCGTTCCAGCCAGCCGCGCAGCAACTGGATGCCCTGCTCCTTGCGGCCCATCTGAATATGCGCCGCCATCAGCTTTTCCGCGACGAGTGCGAGATACACCGGATTCTGCTGCTCGATGCGCTTCCAGTAGTCGATCGCCGCGTTCAGATCACCCCGTCCGGCACCAACTTTTGCCGCCAGGTCACCCTGCAGGATCGTGGCACGGACGCACTTGCGATTGGCCGTCAAGGCCTCCTCAAGCAGGCGGCTGGCCTCGTCGTGGCGATCGTGCAGCATTTCATTGGCGGCCATTTCGCAACAAAACTCGGCGATCGCCTTTTGCCAGAGATGGTCGGAATGGTTGGGCATGGCCTGGGCAATGACCACGGCTTTGGCCCATTCCTTTTCCTGCTGGTAGATTTCGAGCAGGTTTTTCAGCGCTTCCTCTTCGCGATCCGTGCCGCGCAGCTTGACGAAGATTTCCTCGGCGCGATCGAGCAAGCCGGCCTTGAGGTAGTCCTGACCGAGTTCGGAAAGGGCATGCAGGCGCTGTCCCGCGGACAGCCCGTCGCGCTCGATCAGGTTCTGATGCACGCGAATGGCCCGATCGGTCTCGCCGCGGCGACGAAAAAGATTGCCCAGTGCAAAATGCAGCTCAATGGTTTCCGGATCGACGCGTGCCGCTTCGATGAAGGCTTCGATGGCCTGGTCCGGCTGCTCATTGAGAAGGAAATTCAGCCCCTTGAAATAGGATCGCGGCAGGGCGCGCGACTCGTTCAGGAGTTGATTGATGTCGATGCGCGCTGCGATCCAGCCCAGGCCGAAAAAAGCAGGAAGGGCCAGCAACCACCAAAGTTCGATTTCCATGGTCAGCGCACCTCGCGATCAGCCGTGCGCGAGCGCAGGAATACGCCAAGGGCCGCGGTCAGTCCGACCCCGACACCTATTGCAAATACCGTGAGGATGACCACCGAAATCGGCGCCGTCCAGGCATGATCCAGGAAGAAACGCAGTTCCATCGGTCCGCTGTTCTTGATCGCCAGGCCGAACAGCCCGATGAATACCACGATACGCAGCAGCCAGACCAGAAGCTTGAGCAGGGTAGTCACGAATGGATATGGGCGAAAAAATGGAGCGTAGCGGACTCAGTGCAGGCTAACACTGGTTTTATCGGCGTTAAACGTGGTGGCCGAAACTAAAAAGCGGCACCTTTGCGAGGTGCCGCCGTAGCGCTGGTTGCAGCAGCGCGGCTCATGGCCGGTAATCGACCCGTTCCCGCAACTCCTTGCCGGCTTTGAAATGGGGCACGTACTTTTCGGGTACCTGCACCTTGTCACCCGACTTCGGATTGCGACCGATTCGCGGCGGCCGGAAATTCAACGCAAAACTGCCGAAGCCGCGGATCTCGATGCGATCACCCTGGACAAGAGCCGAGGTGAGCGCATCGAGCATCATCTTGACGGCGAAGTCGGCATCCTTCGCCACGAGCTGGGGAAATCGCTCCGCCAGCCGGGCGATGAGTTCCGATTTGGTCATGGGATCGGGCGGCTTTCTTTATTGCTGCTGGTTGAGCTTGGCCTTCAACAGCGCGCCCAGATTGGTCGTACCGCTGCTGGCCGAACTGTCGGAAGCAAGTTTCTGCATCGCCTGGCTCTGTTCCACCTGGTCCTTGGCCTTGATCGACAGGTTGATCGAGCGCGTCTTGCGATCAACGTTGATGATCATGGTTTCGATGGTCTGGCCAACCTTCAGATGCTGGGTCAGGTCCTCGATGCGATCGCGCGAGAACTCGGAAACGCGCAGATAGCCTTCCACCTCGGCGCCCAGATCGACCACCGCACCGCGCTGATCAACACTGGTCACCGTGCCGGAAACCAGGCTGTTCTTGTCGTGCGTGGCGACGAAGCTGGTGAAGGGGTCGCCGTCGAGCTGCTTGACGCCGAGCGAAATGCGCTCCTTTTCGACATCGATGGAGAGCACCACGGCTTCGACTTCGTCACCCTTCTTGAAGTTCTGCTTGGCTTCCTCGCCGCTGGCCGACCAGGACAGGTCGGACAGATGCACCAGACCGTCGATGCCGCCGGGCAGGCCGATGAAGATGCCGAAGTCGGTGATCGACTTGATGGCGCCACGGACCTTGTCACCCTTCTTGTGGTTCATCGCGAAATCGTCCCACGGGTTCGCCATGCACTGCTTCATGCCGAGCGAAATGCGGCGACGGTCTTCGTCGATTTCGAGGATCATGACTTCGACTTCATCGCCGAGCTGGACGACCTTGGTCGGATGGATGTTCTTGTTGGTCCAGTCCATTTCGGAAACGTGCACCAGGCCTTCGATGCCCGGCTCGATCTCGACGAACGCGCCGTAGTCGGTGATGTTGGTGATCTTGCCGAACAGGCGCGTGTTCTGCGGATAGCGACGGCCCAGGCCGACCCACGGGTCCTCGCCCAGCTGCTTCACGCCCAGCGAGACGCGGTTCTTTTCCTGGTCGAACTTCAGCACCTTGGCGGTCAGCTCCTGGCCGACCTGCACCACTTCGCTGGGATGACGCACGCGGCGCCACGCCAGATCGGTGA
>VEPA01000137.1 GCA_012026675.1 Betaproteobacteria bacterium
GACGATGCCCTTGCCCTGGATGCATTTCAGGCCGGCTTCGATGCCGTCCCACTTCGAGCTGTCGAGCATCAGCGGCACCTTGCAGATGTCCGGCTCGGAGCCGACCAGGTGCAGGCAGCGCACCATCGCCGCCTGCGAATCGAGCATGGCCTCGTCCATGTTGATGTCGACCACCTGCGCGCCGGTCTCGACCTGCTGCCGCGCCACGGCCAACGCGTCGTCGTAGCGGCCTTCGAGGAGCATGCGGGCGAAGGCCTTGGAGCCGGTGACGTTGGTGCGCTCGCCGACGTTGACGAACAGGCTGTCGTCGCCGATGTTGAAGGCCTCGAGACCGGACAGGCGCAGCTTCGTCTCCACCTGCGGAATGGCGCGCGGGGCGACGCCCTGCAAGGCCTGGGCGATGGCGCGGATATAGTCGGGCGAGGTGCCGCAGCAGCCGCCGGCGATGTTGATGAGGCCGGACGTGGCCCAGTCGCGGATCTCGGCGGCCATGGCCTCGGGCGGCTCGTCGTAGCCGCCGAAGGCATTCGGCAGGCCGGCATTGGGATGGACCGAAATGTAGCAGTCGCAGATGCGCGAGAGTTCCTCGACATACTGCCGCAAATCCCGGGCGCCCAGCGCGCAGTTCAGGCCGAAGGAAATCGGCCGCGCATGGCGCAGCGAATTCCAGAAGGCCTCCGCCGTCTGCCCCGACAGCGTGCGGCCGGAAACGTCGGTAATGGTGCCGGAGATCATCACCGGCCAGCGCCGGCCCGCCTCGTCGAAGAACTTTTCGATGGCGAACAGCGCGGCCTTGGCGTTCAGCGTATCGAACACCGTTTCCACCAGCAGGATGTCGGCACCGCCTTGTGTCAGGCCGCGCGCGGCCTCGACGTAATCGGCCACCAGCTGGTCGAAGGTTACGTTGCGCGCGCCGGGGTCGTTCACGTCGGGCGACAGCGATGCGGTGCGCGAGGTCGGCCCCAGCACGCCGGCGACGAAGCGCGGCTTGTCGGGCGTCGAGTACTTGTCGGCGATTCCACGCGCCAGTTTCGCCGCTGCGACGTTGAGCTCGAAGGCCAGTTCCGCCAGCCCGTATTCGGCCTGCGAGACGCGCGTGCCATTGAAGCTGTTGGTCTCGATGATGTCGGCGCCGGCCTGCAGGTAGGCCTCGTGGATGCCGCCGATCACATCCGGCCGCGTCAGGCACAGCAGGTCGTTGTTGCCCTTGAGGTCCTTGGCCGAAGCGGCAAAGCGCTGGCCGCGGTATTCGGCCTCGACCAGCTTCTGTCGCTGCACCATGGTGCCCATGGCGCCATCGAGAATGAGGATGCGTTGCGCAATCAGTGCGCGTAGTTCAGAGCTGCGGTCGGGTTGCATCGGAGTGGCGCCGTGGGGCGCGAAGAGCTTGAATTGTCATGGATTTTAGCATCCGTGCGAGTCGTCGCCGTGACGCCGGCGCCAGCGCGGTGCGCCCCTTTGGGAACTCCCGGGCCTTTCAGGCCGTCAGCATTGGCTCGTGCAGGATTCCACCGGCAGGCCGCGCTTGATCCAGCCCGGTCCGGCCGCGCTGCCGGCCATGCCTTCCTTGACGTTGTAGACCTGCGTGAAGCCGACGCTTTGCAGGTAGCGCTGGACCTGAGTGGTGCGGTTGCCGGTACGGCAGATCAGCGCGATCGGTGCGTTCCTGTCGCCATTCACTTTTTCCAGCAGCGCATTGGTGAAGCCGGGCGCGCCCTGCGGATGCTGCATGTTAAGCAACTGGGCACCCTTGGCGACGCCGGTTTCCTTCCATTCCGGCGGCGTGCGGATGTCGATCAGCGTGATCTTGCCTGCGACCACGGCTGCCGCCGCATCGGGCGCCGCCATGTCCAAATCGGCAAAGGCGAATCCGGCCGTCGCCAGCAGGGCGACGGCAAAAATCGACTGACGCAAAATTCGAACAGGCACGGACATTCCCCATCAACAATTCATAAGTCAGCAGCTTCTGACCGGGCACCCCGCTTTTGGTTCATGGCGGCCTCAGCCGGCGGCCGATTCTTCGCGGCGCGACGTGCCGGTGACGAAACCGTTCAGGCCGAAATGTACCTGGAACCACGCGCGGTTGCCTGGCATCGCCGAATCGATGCGCCAATCCCACACCACCTCGGGCTTGAGCGGGAACTCTACCTCGGTGGCCGGCTTGCCCAGCAGGCGCCGCACTTGCTGCGCGCTCCAGCCTTTTTCGATACGAGCGAAATTTTCCTCCGTCAGCGCCTGTTCGATCTTCTGTAGCACGCCGCGGGCATCCAGCGTCAGCATCCAGCAGCGCGTACCTTCCGGGCCGCGCGGATACTCCCAGGTCACGCTGCGGTCATCCTTTTGCCACTCGGCTGCCGGTGCGCCGAGCCGCTCGCGCACGTCCCGCGCGGTGGCGCTGCCCGGCTTCAGTTTGGCAAGATGAATGGCGTCGCCGCCGTAAAAGCCGAGCGCGGAAGCCAGCGCGGCGAATGTGCGCGACAGGGGATTCATGACGCGACTATACCGGAGCGGTCGTGCGCAGCTGCGTCACGCTAGAATCCGACGCATCAGACGAGGAGACATTTCATGGAACACCTGACCCCCAAGGAAACCGCCCAGTTCCTCCACGACAATCCCAAGGCGCTGTTCATCGATTGCCGCAGCGAGATGGAGTTCCTTTTCGTTGGCCATCCGGCCGGCGCTCTTCACGTGTCGTGGAATGACGGTCCCGACTGGGACATCAATCCCCATTTCGTCGGCGAAGTAAAAAAGCTTGCGGGCCATGCCCACGATCGTCCCGTGGTGCTGATCTGCCGCAGCGGCAACCGTTCCGTCGATGCCGGAAACGCGCTGGAAGAGGCAGGCTTCTCGAGCGTGTTCAACGTCCTCCACGGTTTCGAAGGCGAACTTGATGACGCCCATCATCGCGGCTCGATGAATGGCTGGCGCTTCGAAGGACTGCCGTGGGAGCAATGCTGAGGGCGTGAGACGACGGTGATGGAAGCTCCCGGAGACGGTCGAATTCCCAACCGGGCCGAGACGCTGAAAGTACTTCGGCTGATGGGTGACTACAGGCCGATGCTGATGCTGCGCGGTGATACCGACGGCTACGGCGCGCGCTGGACCATCGACGGGCAGGAGATCCAGCCCGCCATCGCCACCTACCTGATGAAATCGAGCTTCATAACCGACTCCGGCGCGACTGAAATGGGCGCAAGAACGCTCACCTTGACCGAAACGGGCACCCGCTTCCGTACCGACGGCCTGGCGTGGTGGGCCGGTCTCGGCCTCCTCGAAAAACTGAAAATCATGCTTTTCGGCTGATCGCAGCCGACCCCGCGCTGCCGTGCGACAACGTCGCCAGAATCAGCCCGCGCCACATGGGCGATAAGAGTCGGCGCCGGCGGGACGGCGCTAACCGGTTATTTGATAAGACCAGCGCGGGCGGAGCTCCGCCGGATAGCGGGCTCCGTTAAGATTGGCTGATGAATCCGTTCTCCAAGCTACGGTCTTTGCGTCCCCGAAAGCGCTGGCAAAGTTTCCTTCTCGAAGCCGGCCTGATCCTCGCCGTCATTCTCGGCGCCCAGTACTGGCAGACGCGCGGGCTGGCCGAAGGCGCAGCGCCACCGCTCGAAGGCCTGCTCACCGACGGCGGGCCTGTAATGGTCGGCGCTGGGCGTAGCGGGGGTTTCGCGGAGCACTGCTCCGCGCCCGCGCAGCCGGCCGGCTGTGCAAAGCCGGCCGTGGAGACCACGGCGAAAGGCGCGCCGACGCTGGTTGCCTTCTGGGCGATCTGGTGCCCGGTATGTTCGGCCGAAGAAGGCAACATCGTTGCCGTGGCGCAGGACCATCGCGTGATTTCGGTGGCGATGCAGTCGGGCGATGCGGCGACGGTGGTCAAGCATTTGCAGGAGCGCGCGATCGACCTGCCTGCGCTGGTCGATGCCGACGGCCGCCATGCGGCGAACTGGCGCGTGAGCGGGGTGCCGACGCATTTCATCGTCGACGGCGCCGGTAACATCCGGTTTCGCGTGGTCGGTTACGCCACGACTTGGGGCCTCAAGGCACGGCTGTGGTGGGCGGAAACCTTTCCGGCGTGAGCGATAGCAAAAACCTTCCGCCGGCGGCGCTCGCGTGGTCGGTCTGGGGTCTCGGCGCGCTGCTCTACCTGATCGGTTTCTACCAGCGCGTGGCGCCGGCGGTGATCACCGACCAGTTGATGACCGAATTCGCCATCACCGGCGCGGCGCTGGGCAACCTGTCGGCCTTCTATTTCTATTCCTACGTGGCGATGCAGATTCCCACCGGCATGATCGCCGACCGCTGGGGTCCGCGCCGCCTGGTCACTGCCGGGGCCGGCGTGGCGGCGCTGGGCACGACGCTGTTCGCCCTTGCGCCCGACATCTTCTGGGCCATCATGGGGCGGCTCCTGATCGGCGGTTCGGTGGCAGTGGCCTTCGTCTCGATGCTGAAGCTCGCCAGCCACTGGTTCGCGCCGAAGCAGTACGCGCTGGCCTCGGGCATGGCGCTCCTGATGGGCGTGGTCGGCGGCGTGGTGGCGGGCGTGCCCCTACGCATGGTGGTCGAGTCCTTCGGCTGGCGCCCGGTGATGGGCGTTTCGGCGGCGGTCACCGCCGTGCTCTGCATCGTCGCGTGGCTGCGTGTGCGCGACGACCCGGGCGAGCGCGGCTATGCCAGCCACTACCAGGGCGTGCATGGCGCGCATGCGGGGACTTCGCTGCTGCGCGGCCTGATGGAAGTGCTGTCCTATCGCAACGTCTGGATCCTGACCGCGGTGCCGATCGGCTTCAGCGGTGTGGTGTTGACTTTCGGCGGACTCTGGGGCGTGCCCTTCCTGCGCCAGGTGCATGGCCTGGATCCCAAGGCCGCGGCGGCGATCACCTCGATCCTGCTGATCTCGTGGGCGCTGGGCGGGCCCATGCTGGGCAGCTGGTCGGAGCGCATGGGCCGCAGAAAGCCGCTCTACCTGATCGCATCGGCCGTCGCCCTGCTGGGCTGGTCGGCGATCATTTTC
Organism: Betaproteobacteria bacterium; assembly: GCA_012026675.1. Taxonomy (GTDB): domain Bacteria; phylum Pseudomonadota; class Gammaproteobacteria; order Burkholderiales; family Rhodocyclaceae; genus Sulfuritalea. The sequence goes on from VEPA01000137.1 coordinate 5,015, forward strand.
GCGCCGCTGCCACTGTGGGCGCTGGTGCTGCTGCTGATCCCGTCCGGCTTCGCCTCGGGCAACATCATCATCGGCTTTGCCTGGGCCAAGGAATCGGTGCCGCTGCGGCTGGTCGGCACGGCATCCGGCTTCTGCAACATGGGGCCGCTGGTCGGCGGCATGGTGCTGCAGCCGGCGGTGGGCGGGATGCTTGACCGGCGCTGGAACGGCGTACTCGCCGCCGGCGTGCGCATCTACGATGCGACGGCCTACCGCGCCGGTTTTACCCTGATGGTCGGCACCATGGCCGTTGCCGGCATCCTTTTGTTTTTTGCTCGCGAGAGTTACTGCAAACAAATGCACGACTGAGACGAAACCATGAACCCCGACATCCTCTGCGAGCGCGACGGCGACATTGCGACCGTCACCCTGTTCAATCCGGACAAGCTGAATGCGCTGAACGCCCTGATGTGGGGGCGCCTGCGCGAAACCATGGCCGCGCTGGCGGCGGACGATTACCTGCGCTGCGTGATCCTGCGCGGCGAAGGCGCGGCCTTCGCCGCCGGCGGCGACCTCGAAGAATTCCGCACCGCGCGCGCCAACGTCGATCTGGCGTTGGCCTATCACGAGGCGGTGGGCGCGGCGCTGGCCGCCATCGAGTCCTGTCCGCACCCGACGGTGGCCGCTATCCTCGGCGCCTGCGTCGGCGGCGGCCTGGAAATTGCTTGTGCCTGCGACCTGCGCATTGCCGGCGAAGGCGCGCGCTTCGGCGCGCCGATCATGAAGCTGGGCTTTTCCATGTATCCCGGCGAACTCGCGGGTTTTCTCAAGCTGGCCGGGCCTGCCGTGGCCAAGGAAATCCTGCTCGAAGGGCGTTTGCTGAACGCGGCCGAGGCCCATGCCAAGGGCCTGCTGACGCGCGTCGTGGCGGACGATGCGGTGGTGGCCGAAGCGCAGGCCACCGCCGCGCGCATCGCCGCCGGGGCGCCGCTGGTGGCGCGCTGGCACAAGCAGTGGATTGCGCGACTGCTGGAGGAC
>VEPA01000225.1 GCA_012026675.1 Betaproteobacteria bacterium
CTCGAAGAACAGGATGTTGTGCGACGACAGCCAGCCGCGCTCGAGTACCTGGATCGAGTCAGGCAGCTTCATCAGTTGCGGCTTTGCAGGCGCGGCCGGCGTCGCAGTCAAGCCCCCTGCGCCGTTGCGCCACCGCCGCCAGGATCAGCCGCTTGCCGTCGTCATCGACGTTGGCCCAGCGGGCAATCTCGTCGATGGTGCGAAAGCAGCCGGCGCACAGATCCGCTTCCATTTTGCAGACGTTGATGCAGGGCGAATTCACCACGGGACTGTCGCTTGCCTTGCGCCGCTTCGCCCGATGCTCAGGCGCCGCGGGCAGCCGTCTCCGCAGCGCGCCTGGCGAGGATGGCGCGCGCCACGCGCGATGCCGGTTCGCGCTTGAGCTGTTTGGAGATCCAGACCCCGGTATCGACCAGCGCATCGAGGTCGATGCCGGTGTCGATGCCCAGCCCCGTCAGCAGCCAGACCACGTCCTCGGTCGCGACATTGCCCGAGGCACCCGCGGCATAGGGGCAGCCGCCGAGGCCGGCGACCGAACTGTCGAAAATGCCGATGCCCATCTGCAGCGAAGCGTAGATGTTGGCGGCGGCCATGCCGAAGGTGTCGTGATAGTGGCCGGCGATCTTCTTCAGCGGAATGCGCCGGGCGACGGCCGTGATCATGTCCTTGGTGCGCTCCGGCGTACCGGCGCCGATGGTGTCGCCCAGGCTGACTTCATAGCAGCCCATGTCGATCAGCGCCTGGGCCACGTCGGCGACAGCCAGCGGCGGCACTTCGCCCTCGTAGGGACAGCCCAGCACGCAGGAGACGTAGCCACGCACCTTGATCTCGGCCGCCCTGGCGGCCTCGACGATGGGGCGGAAGCGCTCCATAGATTCTGCGATGGAACAGTTGATGTTCTTCCGCGAAAAGGATTCGGAGGCGGCGCCGAACACCGCGACTTCCCTGGCGCCGGCGGCCAGCGCCGCCTCGAAGCCCTGCATGTTGGGCGTCAGCACCGGATAGCTGACGTCGGGCAGTTTCTCGATGGCGGTGAATACTTTCGCGTTGTCCGCCATCTGCGGCACCCACTTCGGCGAAACGAAGGACGTGACCTCGATGGTCTTGAGACCGGCGACGCCCAGGCGGCGGATGAGTTCGACCTTTACCTTGGTTGAAACAGGTGCCTTCTCGTTCTGCAGTCCGTCACGCGGCCCGACTTCGACGATGCGTACTTTGCTGGGGAGGGTCATTTGTGCTTGAAGCCTATTTCTTTTCGACCTCGAATTCTACTAGCTCGGCGCCGTCGCTGACCTGTTCGCCAACATTGAACAGGAAGGATTTCACGGTACCGGATGCGGGCGCGGCAATCGTATGTTCCATCTTCATGGCTTCCAGGATCAGGAGCGGCGCGCCCTTTTCAACCATGGATCCAACGGGGGCAATCAGCGCGATGACCTTGCCCGGCATCGGCGCTGTCAGGCCCCCCTCGGCGCCGCCGCCACTACCGGCATGGAACAGCGGATCAATGGCGGCAAAGACGAAGGAAATCCCGTCGATGAAGACATGGCGCTTTTCATTGGCGGAAACCACGGTGACATTGATGC
>VEPA01000035.1 GCA_012026675.1 Betaproteobacteria bacterium
CCGCCCCACTGGCCCTTGTCCATTTTCCTGAACATGGAGGCGCGCGCGATGCCGGCGTTATTGACCAGTACATCGTTCGGGCCGACTTCCGCTTCAAGTTTCCTGACCATCGCCGCGCACGCTTCGTAATCCGTGACATCCGCTTCGGCGACCACGAAATCGAAACCTTCCGCCTTCATCTTCGCCAGCCACTCGTCCTTCGGCGGAAAATTCGGCAGGCAGTTCGCCGCCACCGTGAATCCGCTTTGCGACAGCGCCTTGCAGATCGCCGTGCCCAGACCGCCCATCGCACCCGTTACCAATGCCACTCTCTTTGCCATGTTTGCAACTTCCTATACGACTAAAAAACCTTTGCCGGCCGGAGCCGCGCTGCATGCGGCGGCCTCCGGTCGGCGGTGGATCAGTACATGTGCTGACCACCGTTGATGGATATGTTGGCGCCGGTTACAAACGCCGCTTCTTCGGATGACAGATAGGCGACCAGACCGGCCACTTCTTCCGGTTTGCCCAGGCGCGACTGCGGGATCTGCGGCAGGATCTTGCTGTCCAGCACTTCCTGCGGGATCGCCATGACCATCTTGGTACCGATGTAGCCCGGGGAGATGGTATTGACCGTCACGCCCTTCTTCGCCACTTCCAGCGCCAGCGCCTTGGTGAAGCCGTGCATGCCGGCCTTGGCGGCGGCATAGTTGGTCTGGCCGAAGGCACCCTTCTGGCCGTTCACCGAGGAGATGTTGATGACGCGACCCCAGCCGCGCTCCATCATGCCGTCCATCACCTGCTTGGTCATGTTGAAAGTGGAATCGAGGTTGGTATGGATCACCGCATCCCAGTCGGCCTTGGTCATTTTCTTGAAGGTCATGTCGCGGGTGATGCCGGCGTTATTCACCAGAACCTCTACCGGACCGACATCCTTGGCCACCTCCGCAACGCAGGCCTTGCACGAATCGAAGTCAGCTACGTCACAAGGGTAGGCCTTGAAGCCGTAGCCCATGTCGTTCATGGTGCGCAGCCATTCCTGTGCCTTGGTGTTGCTCGGGCTGTAGGTCGTCACGACCTTGTAGCCGAGCGCCGCCAGCTTGATACAAATGGCCTCGCCAAGGCCTCCCATTCCACCAGTTACCAATGCCACTCGCAACATCTTCTTCTCCTCTAGATTATCGTTGGGTCGGGGCTCGCACTGCCTTGCCGAAAGCTTTGCCCCTTACAGGCTCCGGCTTGTTCATTATGCCTTTTCCTTGACGTAGCTTCCCGGTGCGGGTTCTCCGGGCGGATAGTCCTTGCTGCCCAGCCGCACGCGTGCCGGCACTTCGCCGCCGTCGTGGCTCTTGAGCCACTTGGCCCAGACCGGCCACCAGCTGCCCTTGACTTCGGTCGCACTGTCGAACCATTCGTCGGCATTCGCCGTGGTACTGTCGTTCAGCCAGTGGCTGCGCTTGTTCTTGGTCGCCGGATTGATGACGCCGGCGATATGTCCCGAGGCCCCCAGCACAAACGTGGTATCGCCGCCGAGCAGCTTGCGACTCTGGTAGGCCGACTTCCACGGCACGATGTGGTCCTCGCGGCTGGCATAAATGAAGGCCGGCATATCGCCGCGGCCGAGATCGGCCTTGACGCCGCACATTTCCAGCTTGCCGGGAACGCGCAGGTTGTTTTCCAGGTACATATTGCGCAGATACCAGGCGAGGAAGGGACCCGGCAGATTGGTCGCATCCGAATTCCAGTAAAGCAGGTCGAAGGGCGGCGGCTTGTTGCCTTTCAGGTAATTGCCGCCCACGTATTGCCAGATCAGGTCATTGGCGCGCAGCGCGGAAAACACCTGCGCAAGTTCGCTGCCGCGCAGCAGGCCGCCTTTGCCGATGGTGGCCTCGCGCGCCTGCACCGCCGTCTCGTCGACCAGGCAGCCGATCTCGCCGGAATCGGCAAAATCCAGCAAGGTGGTAAACAAAGTCAGAGATGCCACCGGTTTCTCGCCGCGACTGCCCGCCACGGCCAAGGCCGAACTGAGGATGGTGCCACCGACGCAGAAGCCCAGCGCATTGATCTGGTCCATCTTGGAAATATCCCGCACCACCTTGATCGCCTGCAGCGCGCCGCGCTCGATGTAGTCGTCCCAGGTCAGGTGGCCGAGATCGGCCTGCACGTTCTTCCATGAAATGAGGAACACGGTATTGCCCTGCTCGACGGCATAGCGCACCACCGAATTCTCCGGCTGCAGGTCGAGGATGTAGTACTTGTTGATGCAGGGCGGCACCATCAGGAAAGGCCGCGCCGCGACCTTTTCGGTCTGCGGTGAATACTGCAGCAGCTGCATCAGCTCGTTTTCATACACCACGGCACCGGGGGTGACCGCCAGGTTGCGACCCACCTCGAAGGCGGTGTCGTCGGTCATCGAGATGCGCCCCTTTTCAAGGTCACCGAGCAGGTTCTTGATACCCTGCTGGATGCTTTCACCCTTGGTTTCAAGCGCCTTCTGGACGAACTCGGGATTAGTGGCAAGGAAGTTCGACGGCGCCATCGCATCGACCATCTGCCGCGTCATGAAGCGCATGCGGGTCTTCGCCTGGCCATCGGCCACCGGCGCCGCATCGGCAATGCGCCTGATGTATTCGGAATTGATCAGATAGGCCTGCCGCAGGTAGTCGTAGAGCGGACTTGCGGTCCAGGACGGATGGTCGAAGCGCTTGTCGCCCGGTTCGGGACTGACGATTTGCGGGGCTGGCTGATCGGGAGCCTTGCCCAGCATGCCTTGCCAGAGTTGCGCGTGCCGCGCCATCCATTCCTGCTGCAGCGCCTTGAGTTCTTCCGACTCCGGAGTCCATGCGGCCGGACTCAAGCCCCCGGGAGTTGCGGACGCCTTTTTTTGCTGCTCGGCAAGAAACTGGCTGAAACCTTGCGCCATGGCGTTTCCCGCCTGAAGCATGGCCTGCATCGCGGGATTCTGATCGGGGGAAGAAGACATCCGGGGCTCCTAAAAAAAGCGGCCTTGATTTTGCACTGCACAATAAACCGTGTCAAGCAAAGACGACAGCAAGACGCATGCTGCTTACAGAAACAGAAACGGCAGGGTTTCGGTGTCTTCAATCCGAGCTGTCCGGCAAGCCCTTCCGCACCGAGGCGGGCGACCCTGCCGACCTGGCGCGCGAGATCGAAGCCCAGCATCGCGCCAATCGCGCGTCGCTGGATGCTGCGCTGGCGGAGAAGCGCTCGCGAATGGTCAAGGCGAAGCAGGACCTGTCGGCCGCCGATGAACAAAAACACCACCGATGAATCGTGGCACAAGCGCTCGGCGGCGTCGATGATCGTCGCGGATTCATGCACGCGGCCAAGATTGCCCGAATAACCCACCACGAAGCGGTCGGCCAGACTCCACTCCGCGCGCAAGGGGTTGTCCGCCGCCGGCAAGGGATGAATGGCCGCACCGTCCGCCCAGTTCGGCATCACCACCAGCGAGGCAACCCCGCGTGCCTGCAGCAATGCCTTCATCCGCCCACCCAGCACCGCGTTGGTGGCGCCCCGCAAGGACCAGTCCCGCACCGCAGCGACCGCGCGTCCCGTAGTTCCGCAGGCAAGGCGCATGCCGGCGGCTTGTGCGACTTCCGGAAACACGTCCTGCAGCCAATTGACCCGATGCACGCGTCGACCAGACGCGCACGATCTCGACACCGCGCTCGTGCTCGTGCGGCGCCAGCACGGCCGCCGCATCGTCATAGCGCTGGCGGCTGGTCAGCACCGTAACGGCATTACCCTGCCCCGCAAGGTGAAACGCCAGATCCGCAAGAAGCTGGCTGGTCGCCGAATGATCCGGCCAGAAGAAGCGATTGCCGCAGACGATGCGCATCAAGCACCTGCGCCCATCGCCGCCCCGACCCGA
>VEPA01000258.1 GCA_012026675.1 Betaproteobacteria bacterium
CGCCGTTCGCCCCGTGACAGGCCGCGCATACGCTGGCGACCTTCGCCTTGCCGGCTTCCATGTCCGCGGCGTGAGCGGCCGTAGCGACGGCCAGTGCAAGGATCACCCCAAGTGGTTTATTCATGGTTTTTCCCCTATCAAGGATGAAATCGAAATGGCGCGGATGGCGCCATTGATTAACCGCTACCGCCTCGTTGCCGACCATGGACCGCAATTACACCTGCATGGTTGAAGTATCCGCGCCCGTTTGGCCCCAGTCAATCCCGGACCATGGGTCGGTGAGCCGAACTCACAATGCGGGCGCAGGCCGGTTGCGCCGAACTGACCGCCACGCCCCGGCCCGCTCAGTGGTCGAAATGGAAAGTAAGGAGCGGGTGGCCGTCTTTCATCTCCGAACTCGCCTTGTCGGAGATGTGACGCAGCATGTAGCCGGCCAGCCGGCGCACGCCGTCTTCACTGTTGATGATCTCGTCATCAGTCGGCCGTTGCTGCGGGAACTGAAGTAGTTCGCCCTGATATGAAATCCTCACATCGAGGTTGAATTCGTCAAAGGTGGTCTGGATTTTGAGCGTTCCGCTATGCCAGCAGTTCTCTGCCACCGCCTCGACAACCTGGCAGATCGCCCACGACGCGTCGTTGATGACGTCGACCCGGGCGCCCCAGGTCGCGCCCTGCTTGCGAAAAGTCGTTTCGATCTGCGCCAGGTCCCATTTTCCAGGCTCCAGCTGCGTAACCAGGGTCCGGCGCACGCCGATGCGGAACAGCAGATTGAGTGTCAGCGCGATCAGCGTCGAAAACACCAGGGACGAGCCGCGCACCGGCGCCACGATCCTCGGCGCGGATGCGGCCAGCGCCGGAAATGCCTCCACGGCTACCCCGGCCACAATTGACAGTCCTATAACCAGCGTGCGTCGTGCATCGAGCAGGCGCGAGGTCATTACCTGCAGGCCATTGATGATGATGAAAGAGACCACGAACATCAGCGCGGGCACCATCACGGAGCGCGGCATCACGGCGAGCAGCGCCGCTATTTTGGGCAGAAATCCGAGGACGATAAACAGGGCGCCCGCCGCATAGGCGACGCGGCGCGCGGCAACGCCGGTGGCGGCAGCCAGTCCTGCCGACGGTGTCGACGTGTTGGTTCCAAACGCCCCGACCAGCCCAGCCAGCGATGTCGCAATCCCGTCGGCCATTACACCGCGCATCACCGACTTCATCTCGGGCCTCACCCACTCCGCGTCGTTCATGCGCTGGCAGATCGTAATCGTGCCTACCGCCTTCATCGCGACAGCAATACTGGCTATCGCAAACGGCGCCGCCAGCGTGATATCGAACGTGTGTGTAATGCCGCCGAGATCCGGAGCCGCCAGCCACGGCGTATCGGCGATGGCGGCATAGTGGGCGGCATCGAGCAGTCCCAACAGAACGGCGACTGCATAGCCGGTAATTAACCCGATCAGCGCACACAGCATGCGCGCAATGCCGCTACCCCATACGTTGAACACCATCATGGTCGCCAGCGTTATTGCCGCCACCGACCACTCCGCGGTGACCAGGGGGGCGGCCTGCGGGCCCAGCAGCGAGCGCAAGCCGGCGACACCCGCCGACAGGCCGATCATGAAAATCACCAACCCCGATATCTCCGAGGGAAAGATTGCGCGCATCCTGTGCAGCAGAGGCGCCAGCACCATCTCGAGAAGGCCGGAAAAAAAAGTCATGCCAAACACCAGCGGCAATCCGCCGAGTTACGCGGCGAGCAGGGAGGGTGCGAAATACGTGGCCGTAAATGTGGAAGGAAGCATGTATCCCGAGCCGACCGGCCCCAGGCGCAGCACCTGGATGAATGTACCGATGCCGAGCACCAGCATGCCGATCGCGAGCAGATTGGCGATCTGGGGCAAGGGCGCTTCTGTCAGGCGAAACAGCAACAGCGGATAGACCAGATTGATCGCGATCAGGCCGACGTGCTGAACGCCGTTCAGCACAACGACGGCCAACGGCGGCACGTCGTCTTGGGTATAAATCATCTGCGACGGCTTTTTCAAGGCGTGCCCTCATTGGCGATACAGCATCGTCCGCGAATTTCTGGCGTTGCGCCATTGAAGCGCCCGCGCCGACTTCTTTGCTGCATCCGCGGCAGTTTCACGAGACGATATACGCCGCAGCGCCGGTGGACAGCAGCTTGCCATCCGCGCCGAGAAATTCCATGCGCGTGGTTGCCACCCGCGAGCCGAGGCGCAGCACTTCCGCGCGCAACTCGAAATGGTCGCCGATACCGGGGCGCAGATAGTCGATGCGCAGGTCGATGGTGCCCAGCTTGCCGAAGCGATGCAGTCGCTGTGCTGGTGCCTCGTCCAGGTGGCGGGCGCCGATGGCCGCCATCACCGCCAGGCCGCCCATGGCGTCGAGACTCGCGCTGATGACGCCGCCATGGATCCGGTTGTGGCTGTAGTGGCCGATCAACTCGCGGCGCATTTCAATGCGGCCGGCGGCGCGGTCCGTGTCGATGGACGTGATCTTCAGGCCGAGGACCTGGTTGAAGATGATCATTTCTTCGAAAATCTGCTTGAGGCCGGCGACGAACTCCGGCTCGAACTCGATCGCTGTCCCTGCGGCGGGCTTTTTCATGGCGAGGATGCTTGCGTGTCGGACGGCGGCAGGATCAATTCCGTCGCCCGTACGACCACCTGCGACGGAAAGGGTTGCGACTTGCGGGTTTCGGGGTTGAGGCAGACCACGGTGAACTCGCAGACCGAGCAGACATCGCCGGTTTCGGTGTTGAACAGTTCGTGGCGGAAGCGCAGCACCTTCTCGCGCATTTCCAGCACGCCGGTGCGCACCGCCACGGTGTCGCCGGGATACAGTTCCTTGCGGTAGCTGATGTTCTGCTGCACGGCCGCCAGATGCAGGGCGCCGCTGCGCAACAGGGAAGGCGTCATGCCGAGCATGGCATAGAACTGCCAGCAGGCCTCTTCGAGGAATTCCATGTAGGCGCGCACGTTGATGTGCCCCATGTGGTCGCGCTGCCACTCGTGCACCGTGCCACGCGCGGTTTCAATCATCGCCTGGGCTCTCCTTCCCGGAACTGCAGGGGCGGCAGGCGCCTTCCCCGAGCAAAAATCTGCGGGCATCCCCCGGCTCCCTTCCGGGAAGGGAGCCGGGGGAATCTGCCCGGGGCAAGCCCTTACTTCAATGCTTCGGCCAGATCCTTGTCAGTTACCTTGCCCGAGCGATGCAGCCACAACAGGATGGCCAGCGGCTTCGGAATGTTGCGTCCGGACTCGTAGCGGGAACCGCCTGACTGGGTGACGCCGAAGCGCGTCCAGAACTCGGTCTGGTTGGCATTCTGCTTCTTGCGGACATCGGCGATGTCGGAAAAATCGAGTTTCTTTTTGCGTGCCATATCTACTCCTATGTTTTATGTTTGACTACGGTGACTAGGATACAGAAATTCCGGCGGATGCACCTTTCATCGAGGCATATTTTTATGTTACTTGATTTGCGCCAAGGATTGCGTGGCGCTGCGGGCGACCTCGGCCAATCCGGCCGCGCTGGCCACGTCGAGCGCGCGCCGGTAGGCCGCCGCCGTGTCGCCGGCGCCGACTTTGCGGCGGATGTCGCCGATCAGCAGCCAGTCGCGGGCAATTTTTTCCGGTAGCGCGAGGCGCCGATCGATGTCGAGTGCCGCTTCGGCGGCGGGCAGGGCACCGGCGGCGTCGCCGCCGGCCAGTCGCGCCGCCGCGATCAGGCGCCAGGCATTGCCGGTCTCGATCGCTTCACCCTTGTCGTGCAGCAGTTTCAGCGCGCTGTCGGCATGGGCCAGTGCCTCCTGCGGGTGGTTGCCGGCGAGTGCCGCGCGCGCCTGCAGCAAATTCAGACTGGCTGCCTGCGGGCAGGCCGCGCCGCAAAGAGCTGCGGCCGCGGCGAGGCTTTGCTGCGTCTCGGCGTCGCGCGCCAGCGCCAGCTGCGCCTGGGCCTTGAGCAGCAGCACGTCCAGCGCCGGACCCGGCTCGGCAGCGGGGTCAGCGCCGTTCAGCAGGTCCAGCACTGCTTCCGCGCGGCCCTGGGCGAGACGGGTGCGCGCCAGATGCAGTCGGTTGCGCGTGCGTCCCGGTCCGTCATCGACGCTGGCGAAGAGCCGCATGGCTTCGTCGAAGCGGCGTTCGGCCGCGCCGAACTCGCCGCGAGCGTAGCGTTTGGCGCCATCGCTCTCGGCCTCCAGTGCGGCGCGCAGGCGCGGCGGCTCGGCGGGTTTGGGCGTCGAGCCGCAGCCGGCGAGAATCAGCGCCAGCAGGAAAGCGGACTTAGCGCGCACGGCCGGCCTCCCCGCGCGGATCGCTGTCGGGCTTGAGCACGGCCGGCGCGGGCGGGTCGATGAAGCTGCTGATCGGCCAGGTCTGCTTTGCGCCGCCGATGATTTCGCGCGCGTCGGCGGCGGCCGCACTGCCGTCGCGCAGGATGGGCGGTACGCTGGTCTCCGCCTCGGCGGCGATCTTCTCGGCATGGTCGATAACCTGCTGCGTGCGGTCGAGGATCTGCTGGGTGCGGTCGAGCATGCCGGGCAGGCGCTGGTTGGTCGCCTCCAGCGTCTGGCTGAACTGGCCCAGGCTTTGTTCCGTCTTGCCGAGGACGCGGATGGCGGTGCCGCCGATGCCCTCCACCTGGCGGTTGCTGGTGGCGAGCAGAACGTTCAGGGCGTCGGCGCTTTCGCGGATGCGGGCCAGGGTGCCGGGCAGGCCCTTCTCCGCATCGGCCAGGGTGCCGGTGATGGTCTTGATGTCCTTCAGGATCGGGATGAATTCGTCGCGAACCTGGTTGGCCAGTGCGGCGAGGCCGTCGGAGCGGGAGAAGGTCAGCCGCGCCTGCGCCGGAGCGAGGCGGCTCTGGTCTGCGCCCGGCATGATTTCCAGCGTGGCCGAGCCGACCAGGCCTTCCTTGTGCAGTTCCACCCGCGCGTCATGGGTGATGAAGCGCATGTAATCGGCATCGATCTCGATATCTACCGCCACCTGGCCATCGTCCTTGAGCTTGACGTTTGTCACCGAGCCGACACGAAAACCGGCGATGCGCACGGCCTGGCCCTTGACGATGTCCTGGGCGCTGTTGGCGACAAAGCTGTAACCGGTGGTCTGGCGGAATGCGCCCTGACGGACGGCGATGGCGACGGCGACGGCCAGCATCGCCAGCAGCGCCACGAGCAGGAAGCGGCGGATGCCGCGGCGCAGGGACTCGGCATCGGCATCGTATTGGGTCAGGAGTGACATGTTGCCTCCGCAAATTCGGCAAGTTCGGTCGAGCTTCGACAATCGGGCAGGGCCGGCAACTCGTGGCTGTCTAGATCGACGAAGAGCACCGGCCGGAAAGGATGGCGCGCATGGTAGACGGCTTCGACCGCGATCAGCGCGTTCGCCTGGCGCCGCGTGAGGCCGGCGAACAGCCGGTCGATTACCAGCAGTTCGGGCGGGCGCAACAGGTAGCGGACGAAACCTACTTTCCAGCGTTCGCTGCGTTCGAGGTTCATCGGCTGTTCGCGGGCAAGGACGGCAATGCGTTCCGGCGTCAGCCCACAGTACCGCAAGGCGGCATCCAGATCCTGGTCGCGTGACTTCCTGTCGCCGGCATCGTCGTCATAACGCAGCAGCAGCGCGAAATTGGCGGCCACCGTCAGGTTCCCGAGCAGGCCGCCGTTGGCCGGCAGGATGTCGACGCCGGGGCAATCCTCAAGCGCGGCCACGACTTTCCGGGCAATGTTGCCGTCGCCGGCGACGAGGCGATGACGGCCGCCCTGATCCAGGGGAATCGACAGGCGTTGCGCGTCGCCCTCGCAGAGCGTGAGCAGGCGGGCTGCGACGCTGGCATGCAGGGAACTCATCTGAGGAAGTAAAGCAGCAGGGCAAACACGACATCGATAACGAAGACGGCGATCAGGCCGGTGCCCACCGACTGCATGGCGGCACTGGAGATGCCCTGGCTCGATCGTGCGTCGCTGCTGCCATGGTGGCAGGCAATGATGCCGACGGCGGCTCCCATCAGCGCGCTCTTGAGCAGGCTGAGCAGGCCCAGTCCGGGTTGGGCCAGATCGAGGAAACGCCCGGCCGCTTCGGCCAGCGGACGGCCTTCGAACATGGCCGTCGCCAGCCAGCCGCTGCCGATGGAAATCGCCTGAAAGCAGGCGGTCACGGCGGGCATGGCA
>VEPA01000094.1 GCA_012026675.1 Betaproteobacteria bacterium
CAGGCCGCCCACGCATAACAGCACCGCCAGCGCAGCCGCCGCGGCCGGCGACGGCCGGCCGAGGTGCGCGGCAATCCACAACCAGGCGACGACCATCAGCAGGGCGTGCTGGAACTGCAGAGTGTGGCCGCCGCCCCAGAACAGCACTTCAAAGTAGATCTTTTCCTCGATCCTCGGCACCACGACCCATGACCAGACGAAAGCGGCCAGTGCCAGGAAACCGGCCACCGCGCCGAGGAAGGCGCCGGTTTGCAGCGGCGCGCCGAAGAGAGGCCGCGGCCAGGTGGTGAGCAGCGCGCGCAACACGGCAAGGCCGAAGCCCGCGCCGCAGAGCCACAGCGAACTGTAGAACACCCGCTGCTGCAATACCGGGATGTAGTTGTTGAGCACCGGATCGGCGCCGGGCAGGAAAGGCGAAACCGTCATCACCGCGGTGCCGGTTGCCGCCAGCGCGAAGCCGCCCCAGCCAACCCAGGCGAAACCGTCGCGGCCCAGCGCACTCCAGATCACGGCAGCGAAGGCCATGAACCATATCGCCACCGAAAGGTCGACATGCACCACCAGCGCGGCGCGAAACATGTCCTTCAGTGGGAATACGTCCTGGATGCCCGGCGTGCGCGACAGCACCAGCAGGATGGCCAGCAGACCGGAACCGATCAGTGCCAGAAGCCCCAACCATAACCATGCCCTGGCGAGGGCGTTTGCCGCTGCGCCGGAAACCACCTTATGCGAATTCACTATTGCTCCGCGAAAAATGTCCAAGTATACGGCAATGGCTGCTGGCAAACGCGGTACACTGACGGCCGCCTCAACTCCCTCGCGTTCTCCCTCCCGTTTTGACTCTCATGAAGCTGCTGTCGACCCTGATTTTCAGCCTCGCGCTACTACTCACCGGATGCTCACAGCCGAAGCAATTTGTCTCCACCGACCTCTCAATGGTGGACTGGGGCAAGGACTTCAGCCTCACCGATCACAATGGCCAGGCGCGCCGCCTGAGCGATTTCAGGGGCAAGGCCGTGGTCCTGTTCTTCGGCTACACGCAATGCCCCGACGTCTGCCCCACCACGCTGTCGACCCTGCGCGAAACCATGGCCCTGCTCGGCGATGATGCCAAACGGGTACAGGTGCTGTTCGCCACGGTGGACCCGGCACGCGACACGCCGCAATTGCTGGCCCAGTATGTGCCCGCCTTCCACCCCAGCTTCCTTGGACTCTACGCCGATGAAAAAGCCACCGCCGCGCTGGCCAGGGACTTCAAGGTGTTCTATGCCAGGCAACCGGGAAAGACTCCAGACAGCTACAGCGTCGACCACTCGACCGGCGCCTTCGCCTTCGACCCGCAGGGCAAACTGCGCCTGCTGCTGCGCCACGGCGAAACTCCCGCCAATGTCGCTGCCGACCTCAAACTGCTGCTGGCCGGCAAATAATCCAAGGATCCCCGATGAAACAACTCGTAGTTCTTCTGCTTGCCTGCCTTGCCCTTCCATTATCTGCTGCCGAAACTGCCAAGGACTCCGCCAAGCCGCCTATCAATCTGGACATCGGCACGCCGCCGGTTATTGTCGTCAAGCATTCGCTGGCACAACGCACGTCGCGCCTGGTGCGCTTTTACGAAGCCGGTGAGATCGGCCTTGGCGACGATGGTTTGATCTACCTGCGCGACGGCACAAAAATGTCGCTGGCCAAGCGCCAGATCGCGGAAAAACTTATTGACGCCGAAAACCCGGAGCGCAGAGCCCTGATCCAGGCCCTGGCCGACAGCAATCACCGGCGCGATGCCGAAGCGGAAATCTGGGAATTGATGCGCGAGCGCTGGCACAAGCAGTGGAAGTCCGGCTGGTGGCTGCGCGACGCCGAAGGCAAATGGAGTCGCAAGCCCTGATGCATCCCGCGTCCCGCCACGGGACGCCCTGCCAGCGAGGCATCACCCCAAGGGGCAGAGTTTGCGCAGCAGGCGATGCACTGATCGAGAGTTGAATCGCCAGGAAATGGCCGTCAGGCTTTACCTTACGCGATGGTTATTGATAGAGTTGTCATGCGCAACGTGACGGCGCTCCGCCGTTGCCGCCGAATCCGCGTTGCGCCTGCCTCCTTGGAGAAAAGGATGATCGTCAAACCGCATCGCCTTGTCTTGCTTGTCGCCATGTTTTCCTTTGCGCCGGCCGTCGTCGCGCAAACCGTAAATCTCCTGACCGAAGACGCATATCCCTTCCAATACCTGGAAAACAACCGACTGTCAGGCATGGCGGTCGAAATCGTGAGTGAAGCCTTCAAGCGCGCCGGCGTCGCGCGCAAGGACGAAATGCTGTCATGGAAGGATGCTTACGACCGGGCTCAGGTGTATCCCAACACCTGCATCTACAGCACCGCACGCACCGAAAACCGCGAGAAAGTCTTCAAATGGATCGGGCCGATCGTCGAAAACAAGTGGGCGGCATTCGCCAAGAAGGGCTTCAAGGGAACGCTGTCGCGACCCGAAGACTTCGCTCAGTACCGCGTCGGTGTGCTGCAAGGCGACGCCAAGGAACGCTATCTCAAGGATCTCAGGGTGACCTTCCGCGTGCCGCAGTCCGACGATGCAATGAATCCGCCGAAACTAACGCTCAACCGGACGGAACCGGACAAGATCGACCTGTGGATCACGGGCTATTACACTGGCGCCAACGTTGCCGCCAAGACTGGAGTGAAGGATGTTGTTCCGGTCTGGGTGTTCCAGACCTCGGAGAACTACCTGGCGTGCAACCTGAGCCTGCCACAGGCGACCGCGGACAAACTGCAAAACGCGCTGGACGCGATGAAGCGTGACGGCACTCATGCGGCGATCGTCGCCCGCTACGAGGCAAAGATCAAGACGCAATAGGAAGGGATCCGGGCTTGTCGGTCATGCACATCGACGGCCGATGCCCCTTCACAGCGGCCGGATCGATTTCCCCCGGACATCCAGCCATACGCATTCGCCATTCTTGCGCTTCATGCTAAGCATGGCGCTGCGCGGCAATCCG
This sequence comes from Betaproteobacteria bacterium, assembly GCA_012026675.1. Lineage (GTDB taxonomy): Bacteria > Pseudomonadota > Gammaproteobacteria > Burkholderiales > Rhodocyclaceae > Sulfuritalea. The sequence continues at coordinate 3,003 of VEPA01000094.1, forward strand.
GCGATATGCCGCGTGATCACATCCATGGTCCAGCCGTGCGTAATCGCCAGGATGCGCTTGCCCGAATTCGGTTCAGCGATGTCGGTAATCGCGGCCAGCACGCGCTCGGCAAATTCGTCCATGGACTCTCCCTGCTCGAAGAAGGTTGCCGGATTTCTCTTGAGAATCTGCTGCAGCAGCACCGGGTTCAACTCGGCGAGTTCCGCCTTCGGAATGCCCTGAATGGCGCCGAAGTTTCTTTCTTTCAGCCCGTCATGGAATTCGGGCGCAGGCAGCCGTAGCGACCGGGCGATGATCTCTGCGGTTTCGGACGAACGCACCAGGGGGCTTGAATACACTTTCGAAAAACCTGAATGAGCAAAACCCGCCAGGATTTCGTAAGCCTGTCGCCGGCCTCGGTCGTTGAGCGGAACGTCGAGCCATCCCTGCAGGATTCCGGATACATTCCAGTCAGTTTCGCCATGCCGCGCGACGCAGACGTAGGTGGCAGCAGGGGCGGGATTCATGGCGTGGGGTTAAAGCGACTGTCTGTCCGTCAGGGCACGAAATGCAAGACAAAATGGCCCGCCCGACAGGACTCGAACCTGTTACCCCCGGCTTAGAAGGCCGGTGCTCTATCCAGATGAGCTACGGGCGGATGCGCTGTTTGCACGAAACGCGAGTTTAGCCCAGGACGGAACAAACGGCACCGGGAGGGGCATAATTGCACTTGTTGACGCCACGTTCCCGCATACGCCCATGGCCACAGAACAGACTTACTGCTACCACTGCCGCACGCACCACCCGCGCAATGAAATGCGGCTGATCGTTACCAAGACCGGCAAGCGCTGGCGCTGCATCCGCAGCATCGAAGCAACCCGGCAAGGCGCGGAAGCTCGCGAAGCCTATGGTCGCCAGGTGTCCGAGATCAACAAGGCCGAATCCAAGAGCCGGGCGCAACGGATGAACAACCTCCTGCAGGAAAAGTAATCGGCATGGCTGGCCCCTCGTCAGGCAAACTCGACCGCATCGTCGCCGATGCCCGCCGCACGGCGGATAAGCGCGATCAGGGGTATCGCGAACAGGCCCTGAAAATCTACCCATGGATTTGCGGCCGCTGCGCCCGCGAATTCACCCGCAGCAACCTGAATGAACTCACCGTGCATCACCGCGACCACAATCACCAGAACAATCCGCCCGCCGGCAGCAACTGGGAGTTGCTCTGCCTCTACTGCCACGACAACGAGCACCAGCGCCAACTCGAAGCGGCCGGCGGTACTGTCGGCATTGCCGCCGGCGGACCCGGCGCGGCGACCCACTCACCGTTCGCCAATCTCAAGGCGATGCTTGGGAAGCAATAGCCACCGTCAAGAAGTCGGCGCTGGCGGGACGGCGATCACAAATGACAGTTGGGACGTGTGCTCGTACAGGCGACGCCTGCGACTGGTCGAGAACACGCCCCGGGAATACTTCAATCCTTTTTCGTCGCGCCGACCGCCGGTGCGGGCTCCTTCTCGGGAACCGCAGGCAACGCCGGCGGATACTGCCGATCCAGCCAATTGAGTACCTCCCTGGCCTGGGCAACGCCATTGGCTTCGGCCTTCAGGAGCAAGGCTCTTGCCCTTGCTGGATCCTTCTTATCGCCAACACCAATGGCCCATAGCCTGCCGGCGTTGAACTGGGCCGAGGCCAAGCCGCGCTCCGCTGCAAGATCGTACCAGTGCAGGGCTTCAAGCAGATTCGGGGCGGTGCCATGGCCCATTTCGTGGATCTCGCCCAGATTGTTCTGTGCGTCGGCATCCCCCTGCTCGGCTGCCAGTTTGTAAAGGCGGGCGGCCCGGGTCAAATCGGCCGGCCCTCCCTGATCGCTCGTCAGCAGGTAGGCGAGCAGCGTCTGCGAACGCGACCGCCCCTGGCTGGCCGATTGGGCCAGCCAGGAGCGGGCACAGGCGTAGTCTTTTTCCGTCGCACCGAACTCTCCCAGACACCAACGCCCCATCCATTCCTGCGCCGCCGCGTGCCCTCGCCCGGCAGCACGTCCGACTTGCTCCCAGGCCTTGTCGGGTGTGGCCTTCATCAGGCATTGGGCTGCGTGCCAACCGGCGGACGCGAATTGCTCTGCGGCGACGAGAAACTCCGCGCACGCCTTGTTCGCATCCTTTTCGAGCAGGACGCCGCGTTCCAGGAGAAAGCCAGTCGCCTGGCGAGCCCACAAGTCACCTTCTTGCGCCATTTTCTGCACTCGCCAGCCGGTGTCATGCAGATCCGTGTCCAGCTTCTGCGTCAGTTCCTTGACGCGTCGTGCGTCGCCCACCGACTCCGCACGCAATAACACATCGATCAGAACCACCGCTATGCGGGCCAAGCGTTCCCTTGCCTTGATATCGCCTGGATTCTCACTCACAGCCCTTCGTGCGGCGACTACTTCTGCATCCAGATTGCTCTCGTCGATGGAAAGCGGATCGGCCGCGAAGGCAGTAGATGCAGGGCCGACAGGCTGTCCCGCCGTTGGCAGTGGTTTGGCTTTCACCTGGGGCTTGGCCACACTCCTCGAAGGCTTGGCCTCCTTCGCCTGCGGTCTTGCGGCTTTCTCCTGGGATTTGGCCGCCATCGCCCGAGGCTTGGCGGCCGTCGTTCCGGGTTTGGTTTTCGCCTTGGGCTTGACCTTCGCCGTTGCCGTGACTTTGGCTTTGACGCCCGGCTCCGCCGGCTCTGCCGCGTGCGCCGGCGTAGAGGCCAGCCAGATCATCAGCAGGAAGCAAATCGACTTCCAGAACGACGTCATGCGACTCCGGAACTGGATCGGGTGGCCTGCGGCGGGAAAAGTCGCCGGGTAATCGCCTGCAGTTCCTTCGGATTCTTCAAGCCGACAACATATGCGCTCCAGAGGCCGAGAAATGTCGCGAACATCGCAACTTCAGGTACACCGTTGCGCTCGGCGACTATGCCGATCACTCCGCACAGCAGTGATAACCCAGCCATGATCGCAACGACCTGATTCACCGAATAACCCGCCTTGAGCAGTACATGGTGCATGTGCTGCTGATCTGCATGGAACGGGCTCTTTCTTTGATGCAACCGCAGCAGCATGACGCTGCCCATGTCGAGCAGAGGTACCGCCAGGATCCATACTGCCGTGATCGGCTGAATGACGGATCCCTGCGAGCCGGCGAGTTTGACGGAATACCATGCGAGCAGCATGCCGATCACCATGCCGCCCGTATCTCCCATGAAGACCAGCGCCTTGGAACGTCCGCGCAGTCTGATATTGAGCGAAAGAAAGCCGACGATCACCCCGGCCAACAGCAGCAGTTCGAACAGCAGGCCCGGCGCACTCTTGGTCATCGCGAGATATGCCATGAGCAAAACGGATACCAGGGAAATACTGCCGGAAAGACCATCGAGGCCGTCAATCATGTTGATCGCATTCATGACCCCTATGAAAGAGATCATCGTCACCAGAATTGACCACTTGCCGAGCTTTACGGTACCCAGGCCCACAAGATCCCCCATGTGGGTGACCCAGACCGATGTGCCGGACACAATCACTGCAACGCCCACGGCTTGCGCGACAAACTTGGCGCGATGACTCAATTCATGCGCATCGTCGGCGACGCCGATGGCCGTCACCAGCAACAATGCGGAAAACAGGCTCCAACTCTGAAAAGGGACATGGCCGACTATGGCTTGCAGCGTGACTAGCGTCAAAACCATACCCAAGCCTCCCACCAGCGGCGTCGGATGGTCATGCACCTTGCGGTGCCCAGGGTGATCGATCAGACCCCAGCGTGAGGCGAAAATCATCAATCCTGCGGTCAGGAATAGAGCAACTACCGGAGCCAGTACAACCGCAAGCCACTCACGTCCTGCCATGAAATCCAACATGCCGCTCCTCTTTCAAGCCTGACCGCCCCGCTTGCGGCGGACATGAAGATGGATATGAAATTCACCTACTTTGTATTATTTTACCCCTCGATTTTCGAAGGTTATCGCCCCAAAGAGAGGCAGAAAAAAGGGCTTCGGTCTTTCGACGGAAACCCTGGGTATCTAATGGTCGGGGTGGAGGGATTCGAACTCTCGACATCTTGCTCCCAAAGCAAGCGCGCTACCGGGCTGCGCCACACCCCGAACCGGCCGATTTTACCGAACCCGGCGGCAGGCGGTCAATCACTCGGCCAAAAACCATGTCAAAAAACCTTGACTTGCAGTCGTCTCCCGTTTCGTTTATAAAGCCGGATCTCCGAAAATACGGACTCTTTGCAATGGCTGAAGATCTGCTGCACAAAAAGCAATTCCCGTCCTACTCTCCCAAGAAGGGCGAGGAGTACATGAGCACGAAACAACTCGCTCACTTTCGTGCCATTCTTGCTTCCCTCAAGGACGAATTGAGCGAGGACATCGAGCGCACCGTGCATACAATGCAGGACGAGGCTACCGTGTTCGCTGACCCGAATGATCGCGCCAGCCAGGAGTCGGACATCGCGCTCGAACTGCGCAATCGCGACCGCGAGCGCAAACTGATCAAGAAAATTGACGAATCGATTGCCCGCATCGAAGATGGCGAATACGGCTACTGCGATTCCTGCGGCGTCGAGATCGGCCTGAAACGTCTTGAAGCCCGCCCTACGGCGACCTTGTGCATCGACTGCAAGACACTGGAAGAACACCGCGAAAAACAGGTTGGGAAGTAATTCCAGCCTGTTTTCGGCGCAGGCTAACGTGAGCGCAGCGAACGTTAAGCGTAACGGCCAAGCCAAAAACAGGTTGGGAAGTAATCAGCACTCCGCACACCCGGTAATGCCGGGCAACAAAAAAGGACGCCGAGGCGTCCTTTTTTGTTGCCCGCAGGATATTTACTCGGCTACAGCAGCCGGCGCTGCGGCTTCTGCCGCAATCGCCTTCATCGACAGCCTGACACGCCCCTTGTCGTCGGTTTCGATGACCTTGACTTTTACGACCTGGCCTTCCTTCAGGTAGTCGGCAACCGCATTGACACGCTCGCTGGCGATTTGCGAAATATGCAGTAAGCCGTCCTTGCCCGGCAACAGGCTGACAATGGCGCCGAAATCCAGCAGGCGCAACACCGTGCCTTCGTAGATACGCCCGACTTCGACTTCGGCGGTGATGTCCTCGATCCGCTTCTTGGCGACCTGCGCCGCATCGGCGTTCACCGACGAAATGGTGATCGAACCGTCATCCTCGATATCGATTACGCAGCCGGTTTCTTCAGTCAGCGCACGGATCACTGCGCCGCCCTTGCCGATGACGTCGCGAATCTTTTCCGGGGTGATCTTGATGTGGATCATGCGCGGCGCGAAGGTGGAAACTTCCTCACGATGACCGGTCATGGAGCCCTTCATCTGTTCAAGGATGTGCAGTCGCGCTTCCTTGGCCTGGGCCAGTGCAACCTGCATGATCTCCTTGGTGATGCCCTGGATCTTGATGTCCATCTGCAGCGCGGTAATGCCGTCTTCGGTACCCGCAACTTTAAAGTCCATGTCGCCCAGATGATCTTCGTCGCCGAGAATGTCGGTCAGAACGGCAAATCGTGGACCGTCCTTGATCAGGCCCATGGCGATGCCCGCCACCGGCGCCTTGAGCGGCACGCCCGCATCCATCAGCGCCAGCGAGCCGCCGCAGACGGAAGCCATCGACGACGAGCCATTGGATTCGGTGATCTCGGAGACGACGCGCATCGAATAGCCGAACTCCTCGGGCGAGGGCAGAACGGCGAGCAGCGCGCGCTTGGCGAGGCGGCCGGGGCCGATTTCACGGCGCTTCGGCGTGCCGACGCGGCCGGTTTCGCCCGTAGCATAGGGAGGCATGTTGTAGTGGAGCATGAAGCGATCGCGATACTCGCCCTGCAGGGCGTCGATGATCTGCTCGTCGCGGCCGGTGCCGAGCGTGGCGACCACCAATGCCTGCGTTTCGCCACGAGTAAACAGCGCCGAGCCATGGGTGCGCGGCAGCACGCCATTGCGGATCACGATCGGACGCACGGTCCGGGTATCGCGGCCGTCGATGCGCGGTTCGCCGTTGAGGATCTGGCTACGCACGATCTTGGCTTCGAGTTCGAATACCGTGTTGCCGACCAGGTTGGAATCGGGTGCGTTTTCGACGCCCTCGGTCAGGGCGGCAATGGTCTTCTTGGTGATTTCGCGGGTCTTGACGGTGCGTGCCTGCTTGCTGGTGATGCGATAGGCTTCGCGCAGGTCGGCTTCGGCAAGTTCGGCGACGCGCGCAATCAGCGGCTCGTTCCTGGCCGGGGCCTGCCAATCCCACTCGGGCTTGCCGGCGGCTTCGACCAGTTCGTTGATGGCCTTGATCGCGACCTGCATCTGCTCGTGTCCGAACACCACGGCGCCGAGCATGATTTCTTCGGACAGGCGCTTGGCCTCGGATTCGACCATCAGCACGGCGCCTTCGGTACCTGCAACCACCAGGTCGAGCTGGGTGCTTTGCAATTGCGTCTTGGTCGGGCACAACACGTACTTGCCGTCGATGTAGCCGACACGGGCGGCACCGATCGGACCGCTGAACGGAATGCCGGAAATCGCCATGGCGGCGGAGGCGCCGAGCATGGCGGGAATGTCCGGATCGATCTCGGGGTTGCATGACATGACGGTGCACACCACCTGCACTTCGTTGTAGAAGGCGTCGGGAAACAGCGGGCGCAGCGGGCGGTCGATCAATCGCGAGGTAAGGATCTCCTTCTCGGAGGGGCGCCCTTCACGCTTGAAGAGGCCGCCGGGAATGCGGCCGGCAGCGTAGGTGCGTTCCTGGTAATCGACGGTCAGGGGAAAGAAATCCTGACCGGGCTTGGCGTTGAGGGCACCCACCACGGTGGCCAGCACCACGGTGTCATTCATGGTGACCATGACCGCGCCGCCAGCCTGGCGGGCGATTTCGGCGGTTTCGAGGATGACCGTATGGTCGCCGTAGGCAAAACTCTTCTTGATCGGATTCAGCACAAAAATTCCTTTCGGCAAAAATTAAAAGCCGGCACAGCCCTCATGGCTGTGCCGGCCTGTTCAGCAAGCCTGCGCAGTATCTGGCGCAAAGCGCATCGCGTTGGTGATGGCCCGGACCGGCGTTCGGTTGAAACTACTTGCGCAGGCCGAGACGCTCGATCAGCTTTCGATAGCCGTCGACGTTCTTGCGCTTGAGGTAGTCCAGCATCGAGCGGCGCTGGCTGACCATCTTGAGCAGGCCGCGACGTGAATGGTGGTCCTTGGTGTGTGCCTTGAAATGGTCCGTCAAGTCATTGATGCGCGCAGTAAGAAGCGCCACCTGGACTTCGGGAGAGCCAGTGTCACCCTGTGCACGCTGGTAATCGGTGACGATCTTGGCTTTGTCGGTAGTGGAAATTGCCATTGTGGTTTCCTTGCTGATCCTGTGATGTTGGGCTCTTGGAGAACCATGGATTATAGCGTTTCGAATGTAGCCTAATCAAGCATTAAGAGCGAATTCGTCGCTCAGGCACCGGCGACCAGCCGATGGGGTTGCAACCAGCCATCGGCGACCTGACGGCAAACCCCGATGAACTTGTTTTCAGCATCGTAAACACGCAGCCGACGCCCCTCGTCGCCCGACCAGCGAACGGGCTGGCCGTGCCTCAGCCGGGCGGCATCGGCGGCATCCAGCCGGACTTCGCTCAGGCCGGCCAGGAGTCCGTCGGGCGGCAGCAGCAAGGCATCGCGTGCTTCGTCCGTCAAGGCCTCCAGCTCGGCCAGGGAATGCGCACTCGCCACATCCATGGTTCCGATCCCGGTGCGGCGCAGGCCTGCCAGATGCGCGCCGCAGCCCAGTCGCTCGCCGATGTCGGCGGCCAAAGTGCGTACGTAGGTGCCCTTGCTGCAAAGAATTTCGAGCTCGAAGCGCCCTTCGCCACCCAGTTCGCTTGTACCAAGCAGGTCCAGCCGGTAGATGCTGACCCGACGCGCTGCCCGCTCCACTTCGATGCCGGCACGGGCATACTCATAGAGCGGCTTGCCCTCACGTTTCAGCGCCGAATACATCGGCGGCACTTGTTCGATTTCGCCGACAAAAGCCGCCAGTGCCGCCTCCACCGCCACTCGGTCAAGTTCCACCGGGCGGCGCTGCAACACTCTGCCTTCGGCGTCCGCCGTGTCGGTGGTGACGCCAAGTTGTACCGTGGCCGCATAGCGCTTGTCGGCGTCGAGCAACTCTCCTGAAAACTTGGTTGCCTCGCCAAAACACAGGGGCAACAAACCGGTCGCCAAGGGGTCGAGAGTCCCTGTATGCCCGGCCTTTTCGGCCTTGTAGAGGCGCCGCGCGGCCTGCAGGGCGTGGTTCGAAGACAACCCGAAGGATTTGTCCAGCAGCAGCACGCCATCGAGCCGGCGCCGCGCCGGTTTGCGCGGTGCGTTCACTCGTGCTGCGACTTCTTGTCCGATTCCACCGCCTCGTCGATCAGCCTGGAGAGCCGGGCACCTTCCTGGACCGAGGGGTCAAAGACGAAATGCAATTCAGGTATATGATGAATGCGAATCCGGCGGCCCAGTTCGCGACGCAGAAAGCTCGCCGAATGCCTGAGCCCCTGATCGATCAGTTCATTCGCTGCCGGGTCCGCCAGCGATGTGTAGAACACCTTGGCGTGGGCATAGTCGGCGGTGACTTCGACCGCGGTCAGCGTAACCAGTGTCAACTTGGGCGCAATGCGCAAGTCCTTGAGATGGAAACGCAACAGATCCGCCAGTTCCCGGCGAATCTGCTCCGAGACGCGGTCAGACCGGGCATAGCCATGACCTGAGCCGCGCTTGGTCGCCATTGCCGGTCAGAGCAACGCCCGGGCGATTTCCTGAACCTCGAACACCTCGAGTTGATCGCCTTCGTTTATGTCGTTGAAGTTCTTCAGACTCAGACCGCACTCGAAACCTTCCTTGACCTCGCGCACGTCATCCTTGAAGCGCTTGAGTGAGTCGAGTTCGCCTGTGTGGATCACGGTATTGTTGCGCAGCAGCCGCACAGAGGCATTGCGCTTGACGACGCCGGAAAGGACCATGCAGCCGGCGACGGCGCCGATCCGCGAGATGCGGAACACCTGACGGATCTCGACCAGGCCGAGTATGACTTCCCGCTTCTCGGGCGCAAGCATGCCGGACAGGGCGGCCTTGACCTCATCCACCACTGCATAAATGATGTTGTAGTAGCGGATATCGACGCCAAGGCTTTCGGCGGCCTTGCGCGCGCCGACGTCGGCGCGGGTGTTGAAGCCGATTACCACGGCCTTCGAAGCGGCAGCCAGGTTGATGTCCGACTCGCTGATGCCGCCCACGCCGGCGTGAACCACCGTGACCTTGACTTCCCCGGTCGACAGTTTGTTCAGGGACTGCGTCAAGGCTTCCAGCGAACCCTGGACGTCGGCCTTGATGATCAGCGGCAGGGTTCTGATCTCGCCTTCGGCCAGTTGATCGAACATGTTCTCAAGCTTTGCGGCCTGCTGCTTTGCCAGCTTGACGTCACGGAATTTGCCCTGGCGGAACAGCGCGATTTCCCGTGCCTTGCGCTCGTCGTTGAGGACCATGCCTTCGTCGCCGGCTGCCGGCACGTCGGTCAGTCCCTGAATCTCGACCGGAATCGACGGCCCCGCCGAATCGACGGCCTTGCCGTTCTCGTCGAGCATGGCGCGCACGCGGCCGAACACGGCGCCAGCCAGCAGCACATCGCCGCGGCGCAAGGTTCCTGACAGCACCAGAATGGTCGCCACCGGGCCCCTGCCCTTGTCGAGACGCGCCTCGATCACCAACCCCTTGGCCGGTGCATCCACCGGCGCCACAAGTTCCAGCACCTCGGCCTGCAGCAACACCTGTTCCAGCAGCGAATCGATGCCCTCTCCAGTCTTTGCCGAGACGCCGACAAAGGGGGAATCGCCACCATATTCTTCCGGCACCACGCCTTCAGCGACGAGTTCCTGCTTCACGCGCTCCAAATTCGCATCGGGTTTGTCGATCTTTGTCACGGCCACGATCAAGGGCACGTTGGCAGCCTTCGCGTGAGCAATGGCTTCCTTGGTCTGCGGCATGACGCCGTCGTCGGCGGCGCCGACGAGAATAACCACGTCGGTCGCCTTGGCGCCGCGCGCGCGCATCGCGGTAAAGGCTTCATGGCACGGCGTGTCGAGAAAGGTGATCATGCCGCGTGGCGTTTCGACGTGATAGGCGCCGATATGCTGCGTGATGCCGCCCGCCTCGCCATGGGCGACGCGACTCTTGCGGATGTAGTCGAGCAGGGACGTCTTGCCGTGGTCGACGTGGCCCATCACGGTGACCACCGGAGAGCGCGGCAGTTGCGCCACATCCTTTTGTTCGCCCTCGTCAACGAGGTAAGCATCCGGATCGTCGAGTTTTGCGGCGAACGCCAGATGGCCCATTTCCTCGACCACAATCATGGCGGTTTCCTGGTCGAGCACCTGATTGATGGTTACCATCGATCCCATCTTCATCAGCGTCTTGATGACTTCGGTGGCCTTGACGGTCATTTTGTGCGCCAGATCGGCAACCGTGATGGTTTCCGGAACATGCACTTCGCGCACGATCGCCTCGACCGGTTGCTGAACCTGCGTTTCTTCGACATGACTGTGGCGGCCATGACGACCGCCGCCCTTGGAACCGCGCCAGCCGGATGTACCGGCATCGCCGCGCGTCTTGATCGCGCGCCGCTTTGCGGCAGCATCCTTCCATGCGTCCTTCTTGGCCGGTTTGGCTTTGCCGTCATCCGGCTTTGCGGCCGGCTTGTGAATGGTGCCGGAGACACCAGCAGCGGCGGCGGCAGCTTCCTTGACCTTCTTCTCTTCTGCAGCGGCCAGTTGCGCCGCCTGCTCGGCAAGGCGCGCTTCGGCCTCCGCACGGGCGCGGGCTTCGCGGTCGCTCTTTTCCTTGAACTCGGCAGCCTGAATCGCGGACAGCTTGCCCTGGCGCTTCATTTCAGCTTCACGCAATGCAAGTTGCGCGGGATCAATGAACGATTTCGACGGCGCTGCCGATTTCGCCGGGGTAGCCTCGACAACCGGGACTTCGGCAGTTGCAGCCGCAGCTGCCGCCGGGGCCGTTGCCACTGGACTTTCGACCGCTGCAACAGGTTGCGGCGCTATGACGACTTCCGGCTCGGCGCCCGTAACTTCGACCGGACCTTCAGCGGCAGCCTCGGCTGCCAGTTCGCTGGGGTCGCGCTTGACGAACACACGCTTCTTGCGAACTTCAACCTGAATCGTGCGCGCCTTGCCGGTGGAATCCGATGCCCTGATCTCGCTGGTTTGCTTGCGAGTCAGGGTGATCTTGGCCTTGGGCACGGTGTCGCCGTGCGACTTGCGCAGATAGTCAAGAAGCCGCGTCTTGTCCTGTTCGGACAAGGTGTCATTGGATTCCTGCTTGCTGACGCCGGCCTTGGCCAACTGCTCGAGCAGGGCCGGCGCCGGCATATTCAGCTCGGTAGCTAATTGGGAAACTGTCATCAAAGCCATGCCGTACCTCTCATTCTTCTTCGGCGAACCAGTGGGCACGCGCAACCGTGATCAGCGCGGTCGCCCGCGCGGCATCGATGCCGGTCATTTCAATCAACTCGTCGGTTGCCAGGTCCGCCAGTGCATCGCGATCGGTGACCCCGTTCTTGGCCAGCTTCGCTGCCAGCGACTTGTCCATGCCTTCGAGCGACAGCAGGTCATCCGCCACCTTCTCCAGCTGCTCTTCGTCAACGATGGCCTCGGTCAGCAGCACGTTGCGTGCGCGCTCGCGCAGCTCGGTCACGGTTGCTTCGTCGAAGGCCTCGATTTCAAGCATTTCCGCAAGCGGAACATAGGCAATTTCTTCCAGCGTGGAAAAGCCTTCCTCGATCAGGATATTGGCGACTTCCTCGTCAACGTCGAGCTTTTCGATGAACAGGCTGCGGATCGAACTGTGCTCGGTTTCCGACCTCTTCTGGGACTCTTCAATGGTCATCAGGTTGATGGTCCAGCCGGTCAGTTCGGACGCCAGACGCACGTTCTGTCCGCCGCGACCGATGGCGATCGCCAGATTGTCCTCATCGACGACGACATCCATCGCATGCTTTTCTTCGTCGACCACGATGCTTTGCACTTCGGCCGGCGCCAGCGCGCCGATGACGAACTGCGCGGGATCGGCCGACCACAGGATGATGTCGACTCGTTCGCCGGACAACTCGTTGGTCACGGCGGTCACGCGCGAACCGCGCATGCCGACGCAGGTGCCGATTGGATCGACGCGGGGATCGTTCGACTTGACGGCAATCTTCGCGCGCATGCCAGCATCACGGGCGGCGGCCTTGATTTCGAGCAGGCCGTCCTCGATCTCGGGGACCTCGAGCTCGAACAGCTTCATGATGAATTCGGGGGCCGTACGCGACAGGATCAGCTGCGGACCTCTGGCCTGACGGTCGATCTTCATCAGCCAGGCACGCACGCGGTCGCCGGGACGAAGATTTTCCTTGGGGATCATCTGGTCGCGCGGCAACAGGGCTTCGCTGCGGCCGGCCTCGATGATGGCACTGCCGCGCTCCATGCGCTTGACGGTACCGCTGACCAGAAATTCCTTGCGATCGAGGAAGTCGTTGAGCAACTGCTCGCGCTCCGCATCGCGAATCTTCTGCAGGATGACCTGCTTCGCCGCCTGAGCGCCGATGCGGCCGAAATCGATGGGCTCCAGTTCTTCCTCGACAAAATCCTCGAGTGCGATGTCTGGAATCTGCTTTTGAGCGGCGGTCAGGCCGATCTGCTGTTCGGGATTCTCGACCATGTCGTCGGGCACCACCAGCCAGCGACGAAAGGACTCGTATTCGCCGCTTTCGCGGTCGATATCGACGCGCACGTCGGCTTCGTCGTTGGTGCGCTTCTTTGTCGCCGACGCCAACGCCATTTCAAGGGCGCCAAAGACGATGTCCCGCGGCACATTCTTCTCGCGGGCCAGGGCATCGACCAGCAGCAGCAATTCACGGCTCATGTGAGTCCTCCAGCATTAATCAGAATTTCGGCACCAGGCGCGCGCGATCGATATTCTCGAGCGCGAACTGGTGCAGTGTTTCATTCGTTCGCAGGCACACCGTTTCAACTCCACCCTCTTCCTTCAGCCCCTCCAGCACGCCGCTGAAGTTGCGCTGGTTGCCCAGCGGGACTCGCAATTTCAGCTGCACGTCCTGACCGGCAAAGCGCCTGTAGTCCGCAGGTTTGACCAGCGGTCGGTCGAGTCCGGGAGACGAGACTTCAAGGCGGTCATAGTCGATGTTTTCGACCATGAATACGCGACTGAGTTGGCCGCTTACAGTCGCGCAGTCTTCGACGCTGATGCCGCTCTTTTCCGCCTGCGCGCTTTCCGGCCTGTCGATAAAGACGCGCAACAGCCGGGCGCGTGGACTGGTCTCGAATTCGACCAGCTCATAGCCCAAGCCAACAACAGTCGTCTCAATCAAATCAAGCAGTTGCATGAAAACTCACAAACTCATCGCACAAATAGAAAATGGGCCAAAAGCCCATTCCTTCTCTCTCCCGAGAACACGGTGCCAACCAAAGCCAAAGAATTATAGCAGAGGCCTTATTTCTCTGCCAAATCAATTCGATTGCCGTCGCTGTCGACGTCATGATCGAACCCATCCCCGCCATCCGGATAGGAACCCCCTTCGCCAGGCACGGCTGTCTTGCGTTCAGGCGGCAGCAGCTTCAGCAGTTCCTGCACCTCGCCTTGCTCCAGGTCGCGGCACTGGCCGCGTTTCAGACGGGGTGACAGGTGCACCGGTCCGTAGCGCACGCGCATCAGGCGGCTGACCAGCAAGCCCACGGCCTCGAACATGCGCCGCACCTCGCGGTTCCGTCCTTCTGTCAGAACCACGCGGTACCAGCGATTGGAACCCTCGCCGCCGGCTTCGGCGATGAAGTTGAATTTGGCCACGCCGTCTTCGAGCTGGATGCCGCTGCGCAAACGCTCCAGCATTTCCGGCGTCGCCTCGCCCAGCACCCGCACTGCGTATTCGCGCTCGATTTCATAGCGCGGATGCATCATCCGGTTGGCCAGCCCGCCATCATTGGTGAACAACAACAAACCGCAGGAATTGAAGTCCAGCCGGCCGATCGACACCCAGCGCCCGCTCTTAAGCCGTGGCAACCGCGCAAACACGCTCGGGCGACCATCGGGGTCGTCCTTGGAAACTATCTCGCCCTCGGGCTTGTGATAGACCAACACGCGCGGCAGGCGCAGGAGGAACTTGAGCTGTACCAGCTTGCCATTCAGGCGAATCTTGTCTTCCGGGCCGACACGCTGACCGACATGCGCGGGCAGGCCATTGACACTGACGCGCCCGGCGAGAATCCATTCTTCGAGTTCACGCCGCGAACCGTAGCCGGCATCGGCGAGCGCCTTGTGCAGCTTGGGCGGATCGATGAAGACGGCATCGTTGCGGCGTTTGGCGTGGGCCGGCAGCGCCGAGCCGCCGCGCAAGCGCGGCGCATCAATGCGGGGTCCCGGAGCACCCTGCGGAGACCGGAAGGGACTAGCCTTGCGGTTCTGGCGCGGCGGCGGGCCCTTCGGATTGCGGCTCGGCGAGGTCGAGTTGCCCGTTGGCGTCGGGGTCGGTTGAGCCATGCTCTGGCTGCGGCGCTGACGGCTGCCCGGATCCGGCGTGCCCGGCGTCCGGCTCTTCGGTCCGCGTTTTGACCGGGGTGGTTTCGGGGATTGCGGATTGTCCAAGGTCCATCACCCTTTCAATTTCGGTCAGTGGCGGCAGCTCGGTGAGGCTGCGCAAGCCGAGGTCGTCGAGAAACCTTCGCGTCGTTGCGTACAGCGCCGGGCGCCCGGGCGCGTCGCGGTGCCCCACTGCATCGATCCAGCCACGGCCTTCAAGCGTCTTCAGAATATTCGGAGAGACCGCCACACCCCGAATGTCCTCGATGTCGCCACGCGTCACGGGCTGACGATAGGCGATGATTGCCAGCGTTTCCATTACCGCGCGAGAATACTTCGGCGGCTTGTCGTTCTTCAGCCGGTCCAGGTAGGACTGGTATTCCGGACGGGTCTGGAAGCGCCAGCCGGACGCCAGTTGCACCAGTTCCGCGCCCCGGTTCGCCCAGTCGCGACGCAGGTCGTCCAGCAGTGTACGCCAGGTATCATCGTCGAACTCCTGATCGAAGAGCTTTTTCAGCTCGGACAGGGGCAATGGTTCGGCAGCCACCAGCAGCGCGGTTTCCAGCACACGCTTGTAGTCATCGGGTTTATAAAGCGGCAGCATCGGGTAGCTTCACGTAAATGGGCGCCAGGGCCTCGTTCTGGGTAATCTCGATCAGCGCTTCGCGCGCCAGTTCCAGCATGGCGAGAAAGCTCACCACCAGTCCCTGGGCGCCGAGGGTGAGGTCGAACAACTGGTCGAAGACCACGTAGCCGCCACCTTGCAGCCGGCGCAGGATGATGCTCATGTGTTCGCGCACGGAGAGCTCCTCGCGACGGATCTTGTGGTGCTGATGCACTCTGGCCTGCTTCATCAGCGACAACCAGGCCACCTGCAGATCATACAGGCTGACTTCGGGCTGGCGCTCGATCACCTTGTCGGCGATCCACACGGTGATCCATTCGTAGTCGCGCCCCGCATGCGGCATCTCATCCAGTTTGGCCGCCGAAGCCTTCATGCGTTCGTATTCGATCAGGCGCCGCACCAGTTCGGCGCGCGGGTCTTCCGGCTCGCCGTTCTCCGCCTTGGGCGGTCGCGGCAACAGCATGCGCGACTTGATCTCGATCAGCATCGCCGCCATCAGCAGGTATTCGGCGGCGAGTTCCAGATTGCCCTTGCGCATCGCCTCGACGTACACCAGGTACTGTGCCGTGAGCGGTGCCATCGGAATGTCGAGAACATTGATATTGGCGCGGCGAATCAGGTACAGCAGCAAGTCCAGGGGTCCCTCGAAGGAATCGAGGATGATCTCCAGCGCATCCGGCGGGATATAGAGGTCGCGCGGCATTTCGGCCATGACCTCTCCATAGACCCGGGGCCGATGCTCTGCCAGCGCCGCATCCACCACGGCATCGATCACAAGAGTCGGCGCCGGCAATACGGTGACTTGCGCGGCGACCTGCGCGCCAGCCTGATCCGAGGAGCCGTTGCCGATCACGGGTAGTCGAGCCCTATCGCTTCACGCACATCGCGCATCGTGTCCTGCGCCAGTTTGCGCGCCTTCTCGCAGCCATCGGCGATGATGTTCTTGACCAGTTGCGGATCCTCCTCGTACATCTTTGCCCGCTCGCGCATCGGTTCCTGTTCGCGCAGCACGCCTTCGATCACGGGCTGCTTGCATTCGATGCAGCCGATGCCGGCCGAGCGGCAGCCCTGCTGCACCCATCCCTTGACCTCGTCGTTCGAGTAGATCAGGTGAAACTGCCACACCGGACACTTGTCCGGATCGCCGGCATCGGTGCGCCGCACCCGTGCCGGAGCGGTCTGCATGGTGCGAATCTTCCTCGTCACGGAATCGGCATCCTCGCGCATCGTGATCGTGTTGCCATAGGACTTGGACATCTTCTGGCCGTCCAGGCCCGGCATGCGCGAGGCATGGGTCAGCAGCGCGTCGGGCTCGACCAGGATCATCTTGCGCGTGCCTTCGAGCCAGCCGAACAGGCGCTCGCGATCGCCCAGCGAAAGGCTCTGCGCCTCATTCAGCAACTCGTGCGCCTGTTCAAGCGCCGCGTCTTCACCCTTTTCCTGATAGCGAGTGCGCAACTCGTCGTAAAGCTTGGCGCGCTTGCTGCCGAGTTTCTTCACCGCCTCTCGCGCCTTGTCCTCGAAGCCCGGTTCGCGACCATACAGGTGGTTGAAACGGCGCGCGATTTCACGCGTGAATTCGACGTGGGGCACCTGATCGTCGCCGACGGGTACCTGGTTGGCTCGATAGATCAGGATGTCGGCCGCCTGCAGCAGCGGATAGCCGAGAAAGCCGTAGGTCGTCAGGTCCTTGTGCGTCAGCTTCTCCTGCTGGTCCTTGTAGGTCGGTACGCGCTCCAGCCAGCCCAGCGGCGTCATCATCGACAGCAGCAGGTGCAGTTCGGCATGCTCGGGGACCTTGGATTGGATGAAAATGGTCGCCTGCGAGGGATCGACACCCGCCGCGAGCCAGTCGATGACCATGTCCGTGGCACTGTCGGTGATGGTTCCCGGCTCGTCGTAGGCCGTCGTCAGCGCATGCCAGTCGGCGACGAAGAAAAGGCAGGGATACTCGTGCTGGAGCTTGATCCAGTTGGCGAGGACGCCATGGTAGTGGCCAAGATGGAGCCGCCCGGTGGGGCGCATGCCGGATAGAACTTTTTCTGCGTACATGTCAAAAACCGAAAAGGGTTCGAATCAGGGTATTGAAGATCCGCAACAAGGGCCGCAGGATGCTATCCAGCCAGCCCAGGAACAACAATGCCAAAAGGATGGGGAAACCCCAGCGTTCCAGCTGAGAGAACTTCCAGGCAGCGCGCGATGGCAGCAGGCTGACCGCGATGCGCCCGCCGTCCAGTGGTGGCAATGGCAACAGGTTCAATACCATCAGCACGCCATTGATGCCGATACCCACCCGGGACATTTCCTTCAAGGCTTCGGAATACATCATGTCGGGACTGCCGACCACCAGCTTCAATACCAGGGCCCAGAACAGCGCCATGACCAGGTTGGCTCCGGGCCCGGCCGCGGCCACCCAGAGCATGTCCTGCTTTGGACGCCGCAGGTTGGCGAAATTCACGGGGACCGGCTTGGCCCAGCCGAACAACAGGCCACCCGACGAAACCAGAAGGATCAGTGCCGGCACCAGCAGGGTGCCGATCAAATCGACATGGCGTAGGGGATTCAGGCTGATGCGCCCCATCTGCCAGGCCGTCGGATCGCCGAAATGCCTTGCCGCGTAGCCGTGCGCCGCCTCGTGCAGCGTGATGGCAAAGATGATCGGCAGGGCGGAAATCGCCAGCGTCTGGATGAAATTCATGGGAGGAATTGATTTTAACAGACCGGGTCATTCCAGCCCGAAAGGCGCCAGGGAGCCCTGACCGGCGCGCACCAGTTCCGGCTGGGCCCCGGTCAGGTTGATCACCGTCGTCATTGCCGTGCCGCACCGGCCGGCATCGATTACCAGATCGAGCAACTTTTCCAGATGCTCGCGGATCTCGTCGGCATCCGCCAGCGGCGCCTCGAAACCGGGCAGGATCAGGGTCGAGGTCAGCAGCGGCTCGTCAAGCTCCTCCAGCAGCGCCAGCGCCAGTGGATGATCGGGCACGCGCAGCCCGATGGTCTTGCGCTTGGGATGCAGCAGGCGACGCGGCAACTCCCTGGTGCCTTCCAGGATGAAGGTATAACTGCCCGGCGTGGTCGCCTTCAGCAGGCGATACTGGCTGTTGTCCACCCGCGCATAGGTAGCGATCTCGGACAAATCGCGACACATCAGCGTGAAGTGATGGCGTTCATCGACACCGCGGATGCTGCGGATGCGGTCCAGCAACGGCGCATAACCGGCTACGCCGGCCAGCGAATAGGCGGCGTCGGTGGGCAGTGCAATGAGACCACCGCTCCTGGCGATTTCCGCTGCATGCTTGATGAGGCGCTGCTGCGGATGTTCGGGGTGTATGTGGAAGTGCTGGGCCATGCAGGGACGGAAGTCTGGAGGCGAAGCGCAGAATTTTACCGGCCCTTTTCCCCGCCGGCATAAATGTCTTCAGCCTGCGGCGTTCAAAGCTGCGACCAGACGGGCGTCAGATCCGCCGGCAAGTCTGGCATCTTGCCCAGATCGATCCAGCTTTCGCCAGGCCCATGAAAATCCGAACCGCGCGAGGCAAGAAAGCCGAAGCTGCGGGCTATGCCCGAAAATTCTCGTACCTCTTCTTCCTTCATGGAACCGGAAAGAACTTCAATGCCGCGTCCGCCAAGATCCTTGAAGGCGACAAACAGCTCCTGCCGCTCCGATTTCGACAAGCGGTAGCGCCCCGGATGGGCGATGACCGCCGTGCCACCAGCACCGAGTATCCAGCGCAGCGAGTCCTCTAACGTGGCCCAGGAGTGTTCGACATAGCCCGGCTTGCCCTTGGCGAGCCAGTAGTCGAACACCGACTTGACGTCCTTGACGTGTCCCTGTTCGACAATGTAGCGGGCGAAATGCGAACGGCTGACCAGAGCCGGATTGCCCGCATGGCGCAGCGCGCCTTCATAGGCGCCGTGGATGCCGACCTTGTCCAGTTCAGCCGCCATGCGCCCGGCTCGCGCGTCGCGGCCGCTCCTGACCCGCTGCAACCCGTCCAGCAGGTCGACATGGGCCGGGTCGATGCCCAGCCCGATGATATGCACGGTCTGGTCGTCTCCCCAGGAAATCGATATCTCGACCCCATCGACAAAGCGCAGACCGATCTCGTCCGCGGTCGCCCTTGCCTCGGCCAGTCCGCCGAGTTCGTCGTGGTCGGTCAGCGCCAGCAGTTCGACGCCATTGTCCCGCGCGCGGCGGACCAGTTCGGCCGGGGTCAGCAGCCCGTCGGAGACCGTCGAATGGCAATGCAAATCGGCATTGAGCGGTTTCATGCGACAAAAAATTCCTCGATCAATTGTGCAACCTGCTGCGGCTGGTCATGGTGCAGATTATGGCCGCAGTCCTGCACGGCGACCTCCCGCACATCGCGGAAGCAGGCCAGGCGGCTGCGGTAGTCCTCCGAATCGATCGCGAACAACTGCTTGAAGATGAAGGAGTCGGCCGCCGTCACCCAGAGTACCGGTGCCGTCACCCGCCGCCAGATCGATTTCGCCTCCTCGATGCGATAAATGATCGGATTGACCCAGCGATGACAGGGATCGGCGGCCTGATGGATGCCGCCCGCCCCATCGTCCTCGCCCATGAATTGCGCAAGATAATCGGCTTTTTCCGGCGACAGGCGCGGGTTCTCCTTCTGCAGCCGTGCGGCAAACGCGGTCCGGTCGGGATAGGAACGGAAGGTCGGTGTGTCGCGCAGCTGATCCAGCCAGTTGGCATAGCGTTCCGCTGCCTCGTCCGGCTGGTAAAGGCGCAGGCCCAGCCCTTCGAGGTTGACCAGTTTCAGGATGCGCTCGGGCCGGATGCCCGCATACAGGGTGCCGGCATTGCCGCCCAGGCTGTGCCCGACCAGCCGTACCGAATCCTGCGGAGAATAATGCAGCAGCAAGGCGTCGAGATCGGCGATGTAATCCGGAAACCAGTAGGCATCGTTGTTCCATTCCGACAAGCCGAAGCCGCGCCAGTCGGGGGCCACGATGCGCCAATCCCGCTGCAGGGCATCGACCACGAACTGCCACGAGGCCGACACATCGCACCAGCCGTGAAGCAGCACCAGCAACGGCGCCGTTTCGCTGCCCCAGATGCGGACATGCAGGCGCCGGCCGCGAATCCGGAGGAATTCGGAACTACAGGTTTTCATGCCGGATATCTTACCAGTGCGCTGCGGCCCGCCCCCGGCCGCGACCGATCCAGCGCTCAGTCCGGAATGACCGCGGTGGCCTCGATCTCGACGCGGGCGGCATCTTCGATCAGTCCCGCGACCTGAACCGCCGTCATGGCAGGGAAAGTGCGCCCGATGACCTCGCGATAGGCCTTGCCAAGTTGCGGATACGCCGCCAGGTATTCGCGCTTGTCGATCACGTACCAGGTCATGCGGATGATGTGTTCCGGCCGTCCGCCGGCCTCGGCCAGCACGGCGACGATGTTCTGCAAGGCTTGCCTGGCCTGCTCGGCAAAATCGCTGGTGTGGAAGCGGCACTGGCTGTCCCAGCCGATCTGTCCGCCGATGACCACGGTGCGACCGCGCGCTGCGATGCCATTCGAATAGCCCTTGGGCGCCGCCCAGCCGGCAGGCTGCAGGATCTGGATACCGGACTCGGGCAGAACTTCCTGCGAGCTCATCTTCATTTCAGTCTCCTCGGCGTGATTCATGTGGCGACGCTTGCAGCGGCTTCTTTCAGCAGTTCGCGGGCGATGATAAGTTTCTGTACTTCGGTGGCACCTTCGTATATCCGCAGGGCGCGGATTTCGCGATACAGGCGTTCGACCGGGACTTCGCTGACCACACCCAGTCCGCCGAAGATCTGCACAGCGGAGTCGATCACCTGCTGCGCCGACTCGGTGGCCACCATCTTGGCCATCGCCGCTTCCCTGGTCACCGTCCGGCCCTGGTCGCGCAGCCATGCCGCGCGGTACACCAGCAGGGCGGAAGCGTCGATGGCGGCCGCCATGTCGGCCAGCTTGGTCTGGGTCAGTTGGAAATCGGCCAGCGTGTGGCCGAACATCTTGCGCGCCGTGGCGCGCTGCACCGCCTCGTCCAGCGCACGCCGGGCGAAGCCCAGAGCAGCGGCGGCGACCGATGTGCGGAAGATGTCGAGCGTGCGCATCGCCAGCTTGAAGCCCTGCCCCGCCTCCCCCAAGCGCTGGCCGGCCGGAATCCGGCAGTGGCTGAAGCGCAGCCGCGCCAGCGGATGCGGCGCGATGACTTCGATGCGTTCGGCGATTTCCAGCCCCGGCGTACCCTCATCGACAATGAAGGCGCTGATGCCGCGGGCTCCGGGCGCTTCGCCGGTACGGGCGAAGACCACATAGAAATCCGCGATGCCGCCGTTGGATATCCAGGTTTTCTCGCCGTTGAGAACATAGCCGTCGCCGTCCGGATGCGCGGCGCAGCACATCGCGCCGACGTCGGAGCCGGCATCCGGTTCGGACAGGGCGAAGGCGGCAATCGCCGAACCGGCGGCAACGCGCGGCAGGTAGTTGCGCTTCTGCGCGTCGGTGCCCTGCAGCGTGATCGCACCGCTGCCCAGGCCCTGCATGGCAAAGGCGAAGTCGGCGAGGCCCGAGTGGCGCGCCAGCGTCTCGCGAATCAGGCAGATCGCGCGCGTGTCGATGGTCTCGGCGCTGCCGCCCCAGTCCTTGCCGCCGACGGCATAGCGGATCCAGTTTGCGGCGCCCAGCTTGCGTACAAGGGCAATGCAGGCGTCATCGGTCTCCTTGCCGCGCGCATGCGGTGCATTGTGAATGTTTTCCTGCGCCCAGCGCTCGAGTTCGAGCGCCAGGGCCCGATGATGGGGCTCGAGAAACGGCCAGTCGAGGTAGGACGTATCCCCCACGTTCAGTCTCCCTCGAACACGGGTTTCTGTTTGGCGACGAAGGCGTGATAGGCGCGATGAAAGTCATTGGTCGCCATGCAGATCGCCTGGGCCTGGGCCTCGGCCTCGATGGCTTCGTCGACGCCCATGTTCCATTCCTGCTGCAGCATCTTCTTGGTCATGCCGTGGGCGAAGGTCGGACCGGTGACCAGGTCCTGCGCCAGCTTCAGCGCCTCGGCGGGAAGGACGTCCGGTTCGCACAGGCGATTGAAGAAGCCCCAGCGCTCGCCTTCCTCGCCGCCCATGGCGCGACCGGTCATCAGGAGTTCGCTTGCGCGGCCCTGGCCGATCATGCGCGGCAGCATGGCGCAGGCGCCCATGTCGCAGCCGGCAAGACCGACGCGAGAAAACAGGAAGGCAGTTTTCGAACGCGCCGTGCCCAGGCGCATGTCGGAGCCCAGCGCCAGCAGGGCCCCGGCGCCGGCGCAGATGCCATCGATGGCGGCAATCACCGGTTGCGGACAGGCGCGCATGGCCTTGATCACATCTCCGGTCATGCGCGTGAAAGTCAGTAGGCCCGGCATGTCGAGCTGGGTCAGCGGACCGATGATGTCGTGCACATCGCCGCCGGAGCAGAAGTTGCCGCCCTCGCCGGAGAGCACCACGGCATGGACGTCTTCGGCGTAGACCAGATTGCGAAACAGGTCGCGCAGTTCGGCGTAGGAATCGAAGGTGAGCGGGTTCTTGCGTTCGGGACGATTGAGAGTTATCAGCGCCACGCTGCCCTCCATGCGATAGCTGAAGTGGCGCGCCTGATAGGCCCTAAGATTCTGCCGGTTGCCCGGCAGTTGATGGGGTTTGCCCGCAAGGTGTTTCATTGCCCGCTCCTCCTCAGGAGTTCCTGGCTCGCCCTCTGCGAAATCATGCGTTCAGCGCCAGTTGTGCGGCGCGCTCCAGATTGCGTTCGAGCTGCAGCTTGCCGCCCTGGTACTGCTTCGGCCATGGCATGTCCTTGTAGCCCTGCTCGGCGGCGGCATGCAGCGTCCATGCCGGATCGGCCAGATGCGGCCGCGCCAGCGCGCAGAGGTCGGCGCGGCCGGAAGCGATGATGGTGTTGACGTGGTCGGCTTCGAAGATGTTGCCCACCGCGATGGTCGGCACCCGCAGTTCGTTGCGTATCTGATCCGAAAAAGGCACCTGGAACATGCGGCCGTAAACCGGCGCCTCCTCCTTGCTGACCTGGCCCGACGAGACGTGGATGATGTCGGCGCCCGCCGCCTTGAACAGGCTGGCCACGGCCACCGAATCGTCGGGCACGATGCCGCCCGGCACCCAGTCGTGAGCGGAGATGCGCACTGACATGGGTTTGTCTTGCGGCCAGGCTTCGCGCATGGCCTTGAACACTTCCAGCGGATAGCGGCAGCGATTCTCCAGGCTGCCGCCGTACTCGTCCTGGCGCTGGTTGGTCAGCGGCGAAATGAAGGACGACATCAAATAGCCGTGGGCGGCATGGAACTCAACCATGTCAAAGTCGGCGCTGGCGGCACGGCGCGTGGCGGCGACAAACTCGGCCTTGACGCGATCCATGTCGGCGCGGTCCATCGCCTTCGGCGTCTGCGAAATTCCGGGCAGGTATGGCAGTGGCGACGGTGCCAGGAGCGGCCAGTTGCCGGATTGCAGCGGCTGGTCGATGGCGTCCCAGGCCAGGCGCGTGGAGCCCTTGCGCCCGGCGTGGCCGATCTGCAGCGCGACCCTGGTGTTGCCGTTGGCGTGGATGTAGCCGACGATGCGTTTCCAGGCGCCGGCTTGCGCGTCGTTCCAGATGCCGGTGCAGCCCGGGGTGATCCGCGCATCGGCGGCAACGCAGGTCATCTCGGTCACCAATAGCGCCGCACCGCCCATGCCGCGGCTGCCGTAGTGGACCAGATGGAAATCGGTCGGCATGCCTTCTTCGGCGCAATACATGCACATCGGAGAAACCACGACGCGATTGGCCAGAGTCATGCCGCGCAGGCTGAAGGGCGTGAACATCGGCGGTACCGGAGCCGCGCCGGGCAGCGTCGGCACCCCGCATTTTTCGGCAAACCAGCGATCGAGGCCTTCGGTGTAGTCCGGATCGCGCAGTTTCTGGTTGGCGTGGCCGACGCGCTGGCTGCCGGTCAGCACGGCAAAGGCGAACTGCTCCGGCTCCATACCGACATAGCGGTCGACCTCCTCGAACCAGGTCATGCGGTTGCGCGCCGCGCTCTGCAATTTCAGCGCCTCGATCTCGCGCTCCGCCTGGTAGCGCGCGAGGCGCGTCGGCACATCGCCTTCGGTGCTGTTCAGCACCTTGACCAGCGATCGCGCGTCTTCCATCGCCAGCTTGGTGCCGGAACCGATGGTGAAATGCGCCGTGTGCGCCGCATCGCCGAGCAGCACAATGTTGTCCTTGAACCAGCGCTCGCACAGCACGCGGTTGAACTTGCTCCACACCGCCGAGCCGCGCAGGTGGCGGGCGTTCGAAATCAGCCGGGCGCCCTTCAGCATGTCGGCGAAGAGTTCTTCGCAGAACGCGATCGACTGGTCCGGCTCCATCTTGTCGAGGCCGGCCTTGAGCCAGGTTTCCTCCGGAGTTTCGACGATGAAAGTGGCCCACTCCTCGTTGAACTGGTAGGCGTGCAGATTGAACCAGCCCCAGGGCGTTTCCTTGAAGGCGAAGGTGAAGGCGTTGAGCTTGATCCTGGTGCCAAGCCAGATGAAACGGTTCTTGCGCACGTCAATGCGCGGATTGAAATGGCTTTCGTACTTGGCGCGCGTGGTCGAATTGACGCCATCGGAGCCGATGACCAAATCGTATTCCCGGGAGTAGTCGTCCGGATCCTTGAACTCGGTCTCGAACTTGAGCTGGACACCGAGCTCCCGTGCGCGGGCCTGGAAGATCTGCAGCAGCCGGAGGCGCCCGATACCGGCGAAACCGTGGCCGCCGGAGGTAATCCGCCGCCCCTTGAAGTACACGTCGACATCGTCCCAGTGATGGAAATTGCGCTCGATTTCGGCGACGACCTGGGGATCGTCCTCGCGAAAGCCGTCCATGGTCTTGTCGGAAAAGACGATGCCCCAGCCGAAGGTGTTGTCGGCCTGATTGCGTTCGATCACGGTAATGTCGCTGGCCGGATTCGCCTTCTTCATCAAGATCGAGAAATACAGGCCTGCGGGGCCCCCGCCCAGACACACGATGCGCATTGCGATCTCCTTCGGCAGCCTATTTACGTTAATTTGTTTTATTTTATATCTAAACTATTTTTGACGTCAAGCATGGTCTGAATCCTATTCCAAAACAGGGTGCTACGGCCCCTGCACGAGCGCGCCCGTGCACCCGGTCGAGGGTGCATTTTCATCGAATACCATCGAATACAATAGCGCCTCCCGGCCG